>JAZRJJ010000012.1:0-13490 GCA_045645705.1 Alistipes sp.
TGCTGGATCATAGTCCGCAGGTACCATGTTTACGGTAGTAGTGAGGAAGAGTGAACCAACAAGGATACCAAAGTCGGTCATGATCAACACCTTACCATAGCTTACTGTGCGGAACTTATTGATAATCATCGCAACGATATCTGTACCACCAGTTGAGCCACCCTGCATGAACGACACTGCGATACCAACACCGCAAGATGCAGCACCCATAGCAACCAAAAGGATACGCCATGAGTCAACGCCCATAACCATCTTAACCATGGTGTCAGCGGGCATAAGGCTCACAAGGTTGAACATCACAGACATCATCAAGATACAGTACAAGGTCTTGATACCGAACTTCCAACCTACGATCATAACGCCGAGGATAAGAAGGATGCAGTTGATTACGAAAATCAAGTTACCGATGGTAACGAAGCTTGAGATGAACTCAGAGCCGGGGAATACGCTTGAGAGAACGGCATTCATAAGTGTACCGAAACCTGCGGCGCCACCACCCATACCACCTGCGGGGAGTACGCACATCTGCCAGCCGAAGGCGTAGCAGAACATACCAAAGGTCATCAAGAGATACTCCTTGATGCCTACGAGAATCGAACGAGAAGAGATTTTTACACCCATATCAATTCAGAATTTAGTAAAAATAAGGCTAATAGTTTATAAACTAATATTAAAATTATCCTGTGAAATTTGGGGCAAATGTACAAACTTTCGCCCAAATTGTGCAATTTTTGGCGGTTATTTTAAGGGGCGTCCCGCAAATAGTTTATTTACAACCATTTGCGAGAGTCCCTAATTGGTCGTGATTTACTAGTACCAAACCGCCTTATCTGCACCCATGTGGAACTTGAGCGTGCCACCTGCGATGATCTCCTCGTGGGTGATGTAGTAGCGGTCGAGAGCCTTGCCGTTGAGCTCCACGCTCTGAACATAGCGCTTCTCCTGGCTGTAGCCCACGCGCTCGATGCGGAAGATGCCACCCTCGACATCAATCTCCGCTGCGTCAACCATGGGCACACCCAGGATATACTGCTTCGATGCGGGCTCCACGGGGTAGAAACCGAGAGTTGTCATGATGTACCATGCCGACATCTGACCCACATCCTCGTTGCCCGAGAGGCCATCCACCTCGGTAGAGTACATAGTCGCCATAACCTCGTACAAGCGGTCGGCAGCCTTCCATGGCTCGCCCAACATTGTGTAGAAGTAGATGATATGGTGGCTGGGCTCGTTGCCGTGAACATACTGGCCGATAAGACCCGAGATGTCGGGAGTTACATCCTCACCCTCCATCTTTGTGTCGGCTGTGAAGAGCTCATCTAGGCGTGCGATAGTAGTCTCGCGGCTACCCATGTGCTCCTCCAAGAGGTCGAGGTCGTGGGGCACGAGCCAGAGGTACTGCCATGCGTTACCCTCACAGTACTCGTTCGCAATGCGCGATGCGTTGTAGGGGTTGAAGTCTGCGCGCCACTCACCCTTCGATGACTTGCCGCGGATGAAGCCTGTCTCGGTGTCGTAGTAGTTTGTCCAAGAGTGGCTGCGTGTAGCGAGGTATGCTGCCTCCTCCTTGCCGAGCTTCTCGGCTACGGTAGCAGCTGCAGCATCGGCGATAGCGAACTCCATGTCGTGGGCGATAGACTCTCCCTGAAGGTCGTTAGGCATGTAGCCATACTCCTTGCGATACTTGCCACCACGCATATTGTGCATCGCCGAGCCATAGATAGCCTCCCATGCACGCTCGGGATCGATGCCCTCGATATCCTTGGCTACGGCATCCGATACGGCGATGATACCTGGTGAGCCTACCATACAGCCATTATCCCAGCCCCACAAGTGCCAGATGGGCAAGAAGCCCTGCTCCTCGTAGATGTTAATCATGGTGTTGGTGATGTCATCCATAAGCTCGGGATGAGTGATGGTCATTAGAGGTAGTTTCGCGCGGTAAGTGTCCCACAATGAGAATGTTGTGTAGGTGTGGTGACCTGGGTCGGGGTGTACAACATTGTCGGCACCACGATATGTGCGGTCAACATCCGAGAACAACGATGGAGCAACATACATGTGATACATACCCGTATAGAAAATCTCCTCCTGCTCCTCTGTTGCACCGTAGATGCGAATCTTTGAAATCTCATTGTTCCACTTGTCGTAGGCCTCCTTGCGTACGGTGTCGAAGTCGGCATTGGCAACCTCGGTGTTGAAGTTGAGCTCGGCACCCTCGGGGCTTGTAGACGAGAGGGCTACCTTAACGCCAATCTGCTCGCCAGCTGTGGTGTCGAAGTGTATGCGGTAGTAGAAGCCATACTCGCCAATGGGCTCAAACTCGGTAAAGGGCTTCGAGAACTCGATGACGAAGTAGACCTTCTGGTTGTTTGACCAGCCCCAGCTGTGGCGGCGTCCCACAACGCGGGTGTCGCTAACGGCCTCGGCGTAGAGCTCCTCGGGGCGGTCGAAGCAGCCACCATGTACAAGGTCGAGGATGATAGCGGCATCCTCACCCTCGGGGAAGGTGTAGCGGTGAAGTGCGCCACGCTCCGTTGCTGTCATCTCGGCGAGGATGTCGTAGCGTGTGAGGGGCACAGAGTAGTAGCCAGGCTCTACGACCTCCTGTGTGCGGTCTGCCTCGCTCCAGAAGCCTGTAGAGTAGTCGCCAAGGCGGCCGCGACCATAGACCACCTCACCCATAACGGGCATGAGCGTAACATCGAACAAGTCGCCACAGCCCGTACCTGAGAGGTGGGTGTGCGAGAAGCCGATTACGCTATTTTCGGAGTCGTGGTAGCCCGAGCACCAGTCCCACTCCTGGGTGATGCTTGTAGGACCTACCTGCGTCATGCCGAAGGGGACATTCGCGCCCACGAATACATGACCATGGCCACCAGAGCCAATCTTTGGGTTCACCTTTGCCGCATAGTCCGTGGCTTGGGGAGTCTCCGTTGCGCAACCAATAAGCATTGCCACAACGGTAACAATAGTAAATAATTTCTTCATCGTTAAATATGTTTTATTTATTTATTTGTTTATTTTCATTTTCTATAAATCATCTATGTAATTAGTTACACGGCAAGGAGCATCTGTGAAAATGCCGTTGGTAATGGTGGCGTTGCCATCTTCGCTAGAAAATGCACACTCAAACACTCCAGAGATATAATCCTCATCTGTGAACTTAATAAACATAATAAATCCATCACGAGAAACATCTGCACTATATACATTTACACCTTTCGAGTCGTCAATGTCGAGGGATATATATATGTCATTATTTCTCATCTCATCCATTGGCCTTAATTCATACTTTTCATATAGTTCAAAATCTCGTGTTACAGACTTCGTGCGTATCTCTATCTCAGCCTCAAGGTCTGGATATGTTTTAGATTTTAGAGTTCTTTTAAGTTCAAATTCAAAAAAATCATTATCAAGAACAATATATGGAGACCAAGGATTAATACCCAAAAGTAAAAAGGGGTAGCCTTCACTTTCAAAAACTGCATCCTCAATACCCAACTCGGGAATAGATATAGTCATTGATACTGGCGAGTTGACTGTTGACGTTTTTTCTACCCA
Organism: Alistipes sp.; assembly: GCA_045645705.1. GTDB lineage: Bacteria > Bacteroidota > Bacteroidia > Bacteroidales > Rikenellaceae > Alistipes. The sequence goes on from JAZRJJ010000012.1 coordinate 3,565, forward strand.
TCTGTCAAAATTACTCTCACACGCGATACAACTTGTGATAGCAATCATAAATGTTGTTATATGCAAAAATCTTCTCATAGCCTACTCCTCCTCGGTTTTTGTGTTTAAATTATCTACATAGTCTAAATATCTGTCGTACACCTCATCGCTAACGCAAGAGTTGAGCATTACCAGAGCACCAATGATGGGAGATAATTTCTTTATTTTAATGCAACTTTAAATTTAATTCCTTTGCCTTTACGAGGTCGGCGTGCGATATGCGGTAGCCCGAGCACTTGCCGCCAAGTCGTATATCCTTGATATAGTCACCCTCGCCCTCGGTCGCTATCACTATTGTGCCATGCTCGGTGTCTATCTCGGCACGCTGGAGGCGGGGTGTGGTGATGGTGTAGTAAGGCTCGCCTGGGCAGTCGGGGTAGATGCCGAGCATCGAGAATACCGCCCATGTAGACATCGTACCCGTGTCGTCGTTGCCGGGCAGGCCATCGGGCGTTGTGGTGTAGTTGGCGTTGATGAGCTCTCGAACAAGGCTCTGTGTGCGCCACTCCTCGCCTTTAACACGGCTGAAGAGGTAGGGGTAGGCGATGTCGGGCTCGTTGGTGGGGTCGTAGTGACCATTGTCGAATATCCACTGCAACTTCTCCACGAAGCGCTTTGAGCCACCCATAGCCTTCATCAGACCCTCGATGTCGTGGGGCACGAAGAAGGTGTAGTTCCATGAGCTACCCTCGTGGAAGCCTATCGTATTCGAGAAGTTTGCACCCGCCGCGGGGTCGAAATCGCCGATGTAGTTGCCATCCATGCCTATGGGGCGCATAGCACCGTCAGCCTTCGAGTAGTAGTTGCGCCAGCCCGCAGCACGACGCTCCATCTCCTTGGCAAAGGCCTCGTCGCCCATCTCGCGGGCAAAGGCGGCAAGGGCATTGTCTGCAACATAGTACTCCAAGGCGTGCGACACGGAGTTGTCACCCGACATATCCTGCGCAAAGAGACCCACAGGGATGTAGCCGTATTCGATATATGGGTCGATGTCGGGGCGTATGGCGTTGTGCTTGCCCTCGGTTGTTGCCGAGCGCTTCATGGCCTCGTAGGCGGAGTGGATGTTGAAATCGCGGAGGCCCTTGAGGTAACTATCCACGATTACGGGGATTGCGGGGTCGCCCTCCATGGTAAATGTCTCGCGGCCGTAGAGCTCCCAGCGTGGTAGCCAGCCCCACTCCTGGCTCATGGCAACCATCGAGCGAAGCATGTCGGTCTGCACCTCGGGGTAGACCAACGTAAGCAGCTGATGCACATTGCGGTATGTATCCCAGAGTGAGAATACCGTATAGCGGTCGTAGCCCGCAGCCACACCCGTAGCACCCGACTCCATAGCTGGGTACTCGCCATTTACATCGCTCACGATGTTGGGGTGGAGCAACGAGTGGTAGAGTGCGGTGTAGAAGATTGTGCGCTCCTCCTCCGTGCCACCCTCCACGCGTATGCGTCCGAGTGCCTCGTTCCACTTTGCCTTGGCCGCCTCGCGCACACTGTCGAAGTCGCGCGTGCCAATCTCGGCATCGAGGTTCTTGCGGGCATTCTCCATCGAGACATACGATATGCCGACCTTGACCACTACCTCGGTATTTGGTTCGAGGTTGTCGAGTTTGAAGATAGCACCTATGTCGTCGCCCATAATCTCGCGCGCGTAGTTTTTATATAGTTTGTACTCGCCACTATCGCCAGACCATGCCGCCTCGATGCCCGTCATCTCGGGCTGTAGCTTCCAGTAGTCAATCTCCTCGGCGGGGTGCGAGATGCGCACAACGAAATAGATGGGGAAGACGGCCTGATTGGTGTAGCAGAAGGTGCCCAAAAGTCGCATGCCCTCGACCTCGGTGTTGCTCACGCGGCGAAGCATCGCTCCCGACTCGTTCGAGAGTGCCGTGCCAAGGTCGACGATAATGTTAGCCTCGCCACCCTCTGCGAAGGTGTAACGCTCGACCGAAGCACGCTCCGTGGCGGTTGCCTCGGCACGAGTGGCAAACTTGTCGAAGGTTGTTGCGTAGTAGCCAGGTGTCGCAACCTCGTTGCTATATGTCGAGCCGCGCTTTGTGCGGTCAGCCTCGGCTGTGCCCGTTGTCGCCATGGTGATAATCGCGCCCAACTCGGGACATCCCACGCCACTCAACGCGCCATGCGCAAAGCCTACGCTATATTTGTTGCGGATGTCGTAGGGCGTACTCCACCAGCGGTTATCCTTGTCGAAGCGGTTGAGCTCCGAGCCCGTCACATTAAATGGCACAGCCGCCATCATGCCGTGGGGTACAACAGCGCCAGGGTGCGTAGCTGAGTAGTCGGCAGTGCCGATAAATGGGTCTACCCACTCGGTGTAATCTCTCCTCTCCTGCGCCGAGAGTGTCAGGCACGAGAGCATAAGTGCTATTATCGTAAGTCGTAGTTTCATAATTAATAATTATAGGCCGTTGATTGATACAGGTGTTATTTTACCCTTTATTACCATTAAGTAGCCACCTCCTGCGGCCATATCTACATCAATTTGGTAGTCGGAATATGTTTTGAATTTAGTGAAGTCGATCGAGATATGCTGATAGTCTGTGCCATCCTCCTCGGCACGAGCACCATCAACGTATAAATCAATAGACTCATACTCTATGTTTATTGGGATGCACACTTTTACGCGTCTCGGCTCATTGCCATTGAGGCCTGCCTTATATGAGATGTCCTCTTGAATGTCGCAGTACGAACACTCTACATACTCGCCAATAGCACCATCGGTAATTTGGCGTTTTGTGCGCAACGCTGTGGGCATCGAAGCGATAAGGCGTGTGAACTCGGGCTCTTTTTCGTAGTTTGTGGGTGAGTCGCAGAGCATTGTAAGCGGTGCATCGTAGATTATGTACATCGCTAACTGATGACAGCGCGTACCCTGACTCATGGGGCGTGAGTAGTCGGGGTAGTAGTGACCCTTTGCGCCATTGCGCATAGCACCCTGCGTGTAGTCCATAGGGCCCGCAGCACCACGGATAAATGGCAAGGTTACATCGTAGGTTATCTGGTCGTGCTCCGCGCCGAGCCACTTCATTGTCTCAAGGCCGTGAACACCCTCAAAATTAATGGCATTAGGGTAGGTCTTATTGAGTCCCGTAGGCTTGTAAATACCGTGATAATCAACGAGCATGTGGTATTTAGCCGCTATCTCCGCAAGGTCGTAGACAAACTCCACCATCTCCTGGTCGTCGCGGTCGAGGAAGTCAACCTTCCAACCCTTAATACCTATCTCGGAGTAGTGCTTACAAAGTCCCTCGATGTCGCGGTTGAGTGCCCAGTAGCCTGCCCAGAGTATAATGCCCACATTGCGCTCGGCGGCATAATCTACGAGCTCTTTAATGTCAATTTTGGGTACTACCTTCATTAGGTCTGCTTTGCCCTTGACACTCCAGCCTTCGTCAAGAATAACATACTCGATGCCGTAGCGCGAGGCGAAGTCTATATAATATTTATAGGTCTCGTTGTTGATACCAGGCTTGAAGTCTACACCCTCCAAGCCCCAGTCGTTCCACCACTCCCAGGCTACCTTACCCGGCTTAATCCACGAGGTATCCTCCAAGCGGCACTCGTCGGCCAACTCCCATACGAGGTTGTTGTTGGCTAAATCTTTGTCCTTCTCGCCGATGGCTACAATGCGCCAAGGGAAGGTGCGTGCACCGTGACACTCGGCAATATAGTCGTGGCGCGACTTTACCATACCCTGCAACATGTTGTAACCTCCCTGCTCCACCTCCTTGGGGCGTGGTGCAAACTCGGTGTCGAGGACTCCATCACCATCCCTATTTGATAGGAACATTCCCGGATAATCCTCGAGGTTAGACTCTGATATCCATAATTTTACATCACCACGCTCGACAACGATAGGGGCAAAAATAAGTCTGCGCCAGTCGATATCCTTGAGGGCTGTGTGGGTATATGTATTCTCAAACGAGGTCTCAAACTGCGTAGCGTAGTCAGACGTTGCGTCGGGGCGGAAATTAACATAAGGTATCCACGCCATATCCTCCTCGCTGAACGAGAACTCCGCCAACTCATCTATAATTTTATACTCGCCATCGATGTGTGAAATAAAGCGGTAGGCAACGCCATTGGCGTAGGTACGAATCTCAACGCTATAATCGCCAAAGTTGACCAGAGCACCATTGTAGTCCTCGCCCTCGGTTAGCGTGACCTCGGCGGTGTCAATACCCTCACCCCAAACACCTCGGTCGGTGGTCATAGTAAGGCGTGATGGTGCAACAACCTCGTGGTAACTATATGGTTCAGCGCCCCTACTTGCCGACCAACGAAGTGTGCCATCGCTCCAGTCAAGAGAGATGCTGTTTGTAGCCCAGTGGTTAGGACATAGTGTAATATGCACACTCTTCTTGCCGTAGGCAAAACCTACGGTAAGCAGCAAAAGAGTGAGTATTGTAAACAGCTTTTTCATAGCGTATTATATCGCGCGGTGTTACTTCTTCTCCGCAGTTGATAGTAGTCCGCACGCAGCCTCGATATCCTCGCCACGCGAAGCGCGTAGAGTGGTCTGAATACCGCGCTTCGTTAGCGTATCGCGGAACTCTATAATCTTCTCTAACTCAGGAGAGTAGAATGGCGAGTCGGGAATCTTGTGGAAGCGGATAAGGTTGATGCGACACTTGATGCCGTCGAGTAGGCGCGAGAGCTCCTTGATATGGCGGAACGAGCAGTTCATACCCTCCAAGACGATATACTCGAACGAGACGCGGCGCTGGTGCGTAAAGTCGTAGCGACGCAAGATGTCGCACACCTCCTTAATGGAGTATGCGTTCTCGATGGGCATAATCTCCTTGCGCTCCTCGGGGAATGGGTTATGGAGCGACACGGCGATGTGTACCTTTGACTCATCCAAGAGGCGGGGTAGCGTCTTGGCCACGCCCGCAGTAGATACGGTGATGCGCGTAGGCGACCATGCCATGCCCCACTCCGAGGTGAGGATGTCGAGGGTGCGCATAAGGTTGTCGATGTTGTCCAGCGGCTCGCCCATGCCCATAAATACAAGGTTGGTGAGTTTGTCGCGCTCGGGGATAGAGAGAATCTGGTTGATAATCTCCGTGGCGGGGAGGTGGTGTCTAAATCCCATGCGACCCGTAGCGCAGAACTTACAACCCATTTTGCAACCCGCCTGCGACGATACGCAGAGCGTCATGCGCTCACCATCGGGGATAAGGGCGGACTCGATGTACTCGCCCTCCGAGGTGGCGAAGAGATACTTCTTGGTGCCATCGGTGGATGTCGACACTTTGAGGGGGGCCGATAGGCCGAGCTGGCAACGCTCCTTGAGGCGCTCGCGAGCTATTTTCGACAGGTTTGTCATGGCGTCGATGTCGGTCACGAAGCGCGTATATAGCCATCCTGCAATCTGCTTTGCGGCAAACTGCGGAAGCTCAAGTTCCTTGCACAGAGCCTTTAACTCCTCGAGTGACGAGCCATAAAGGCAGGGTTTTATACTCTTTGTCATAGGGATTCATCTACATTACCGACTACAAAATTAATAAAAAATAGATATTTTTTCTGTCCAAAATGATTTTTTTTGGAATTTTATGTATATCTTTGCGTAGTGTAGTGTGCACATTGTGCGCGTGCATACCACATGTCGTGGACAGTTTAGGGTCGCGACAATGGCGTAAGTAATTAAAAACTAAAAAAATATAATTACATGGAAGTTAAAAAATCTCCAAACGTAAACCTCCAAAACTACAGAATTCCATTCTTGCTTTTGGGTCTTGCGATCGCGTTGGGTGCAACAGGTATCGCACTTTCACTTCATTCTAAGCAGATAAATGCAGAGTACACACCTCCTAAGGCGGAGACTACTGAGGTAGAGCAGATTGACAACACTCGTCAGGATATCCCCGAGCCAGAGGTTCAGCCACAGAAGGCACAGGCACAGGTGGTAACAGACGTGCTCAACATCGTGTCTAACGACCAGAAGATTGAGACAAACATCGTCTTCACTGATGATGCTGACGACTTCGACGACTTCGATATCGTAATCGAGGAGAAGGAGGAGGAGATCGAGGAGGAGGAGATCTTCGTAACCGTAGAGGAGATGCCTACATTCCAGGGTGGTGGCCTTCCCGAGTTCCGTAACTGGGTGCAGTCACACGTTAAGTATCCTCAGATTGCTCTCGAGAACGGTATCCAGGGCAACGTGGTTATCCAGTTCGTTGTAGGTCCTGACGGCAAGATGACAAACTACAAGGTGCTCCAGTCACCCGATAAGACCCTCTCGGATGCTACTATCGCAGTTCTTGAGGAGGCTAACAAGCTTAAGAAGGGTTGGAAGCCAGGTAAGCAGCGTGGTAAGGCTGTAAAGGTTTCATTCACATTGCCCGTGAAGTTCGCGATCCAGAACTAACGAGAATCGTTGAATCAAGTAACACAAAGTAACGCACGAACGGGTATGTTGTCGTGCGTTACTTATTATATATAAGGTATAGGTGGGCACTAAAATTGTGGTCAAAGTTGCGCGCAAGGGTTGTGTGCAAGGCAATGACCCCCCCATATACCGCTAACAACACACTAATTAAGACCCCTTTGGATGAAAGAGGATAAGGTAAGCATAAAGCAGCGCCGCGAGGAGCCACTGCCCACTGTCGAGGAGCGCGAGACACGCGCCGTGCTCGTCGCAGTAATCCGCGATAGCCAAAACCCCGCTACGGCGGTGGAGTATCTCGATGAGTTGGAGTTCCTTGCCGAGACTGCAAACATAAAGTCGGTGAAGCGCTTCACGCAGCGTCTGCCACAGCCACTGTCAAAGATATATGTCGGCCCTGGTAAGCTCGAGGAGATTGCCGAGTGGTGCAAAGAGAATGAGATTGATGTTGCTATCTTTGATGATGAGCTTTCGCCAGCGCAGACACGCAACATCGAGCAGGTTATGCCCTGCCGCATCATGGACCGTACGCGCTTGATTCTCGACATCTTCATGTCGCGCGCGCAGACAGCATACGCCAAGACGCAGGTCGAGTTGGCGCAGCACGAGTATATGTTGCCACGCCTTGCTGGCTTGTGGACACACCTTGAGCGTCAGCGTGGTGGTACGGGTACGCGAGGTGGTGCTGGTGAGCGCGAGATTGAGACCGACCGCCGTATCGTGCGCAACCGCATATCGAAGCTCAAGGAGGACCTCAAGAAGATTGACCGTCAGATGGCGGTGCAGCGTTCAAACCGTGGACAGATGGTGCGCGTGGCATTGGTGGGATATACAAACGTGGGTAAGTCAACGCTGATGAACTTGCTCTCGAAGAGTGAGGTATTCGCTGAGAATAAGCTCTTTGCGACACTTGACACCACAGTGCGTAAGGTCGTTTTCGACAACCTCCCATTCCTTATGTCCGACACCGTAGGTTTCATCCGTAAGCTCCCCACGGAGCTTATCGAGTCGTTTAAGTCGACATTGGATGAGGTGCGCGAGGCAGACTTGTTGCTCCACGTTGTGGATATCTCGCACCCAGGCTTCGAGGATCAGATTGCCGTTGTTAAGCAGACGCTTGCCGATATCGGCGCGGGCGATAAGCCTACATTCTTGGTGTTCAACAAGATTGATGCCTACACATATACTCCAAAGGAGGAGGATGACCTAACGCCTGCAACGAAGGAGAATATGTCGCTCGATGACCTCAAGAAGAGCTGGATTGCGAAGGCTAACACGCCATGTATCTTCATCTCGGCACGCGATAAGACGGGTGTAGATAAGCTGCGTAGCGACCTCTACGGCATGGTGCGCGAGATACATGCGGGACGCTATCCGTTCAATAACTTCTTGTATTAATAAGTTAATAACCAATACGTTATAGTTATGGTAAAGATACTCAACTCCGAGAATACGATTCTCAATAAGTTCCTCTCGCAGATGCGCGATAAGGGCGTGCAGAAGGACTCTATGCGCTTCCGTCGTAACATGGAGCGCGTGGGTGAGATTATGGCATATGAAATATCGAAGAGCCTCAACTACACAACCCGCATGGTGGAGACACCCCTCGGCGTGGCAGCGGTGGAGGAGATCTCGGACAAGGTTGTTGTAGCTACCATCCTGCGTGCGGGCTTGCCCTTCCATCAGGGCTTCCTCAACTACTTTGACGATGCGGAGAATGGCTTTGTGTCGGCGTTCCGCAAGAGCCGCCCAGATGGCTCGTTTATCGTCGATGTGGAGTATGTCTCTACCTCGTCACTAACGGGTAAGACCCTTATTTTGGTTGACCCCATGCTCGCTACGGGCACATCGTTGATGCTCGTTTACGACGCACTTATTCGTCGTGCTGGCGAGCCCGACCATACCCACTTTGCTGCGGTATTTGCCTCGGAGCAGGGTGTGGACTATGTGAAGCGCCACTGCAACACGGAGAAGTGTACGTTGTGGTGTGCCGCTGTAGATCAGGAGCTTACATCGAAGTCCTACATCGTGCCTGGCATTGGCGATGCGGGCGATTTGGCATACGGCGTCAAGCTTTAAGTATTGATATAGCCCACGGACAGTGGGAGAGTGTAGGAGAGATATCGTCTTTTGGGAGGCGGCATCTCTCTTGTTGTTTATATCCAAAGGATATAGATTTTGGGTAGTTGGTTGAGAAAGGGGAAAAAATATTTCGTTGTTTGAAAAATTTTGCGTAACTTTGAAGATGCGTAATAGCGCATTAATAAAAACAGATCACAAACCTAAAAACTATACTAATATGAGAAAACTACTTCTCGGTGACGAGGCTATTGCTCAGGCCGCTATCGACTCTGGTCTATCGGGTGTCTACGCTTATCCTGGAACGCCTTCAACCGAAATTACAGAATTCATTCAGCTCCGCGAGGAGAAGCGCGGTGATGCAGAGAACAAGATCTGCTGCCGCTGGGCTACTAACGAGAAGACCGCTATGGAGGGTGCTCTCGGTATGTCGTACATGGGCAAGCGCGCCCTCGTATGTATGAAGCACGTGGGTATGAACGTTGCTGCCGACCCATTCGTAAACTCTGCTATGACAGGCGTTAACGGTGGCTTGGTAGTGGTTGCAGCGGACGACCCATCTATGCACTCATCACAGAACGAGCAGGACTCTCGCTTCTATGGTAAGTTCGCCATGATGCCCATCTTCGAGCCATCGAACCAGCAGGAGGCTTACGATATGACTTGCGCAGCATTCGAGCTCTCGGAGGCTGTTAAGTTGCCCGTGTTGATGCGTGTTACAACCCGCATGGCACACTCTCGCGCCGTGGTTAACGTAACAGAGGAGCCACGCAAGCAGAATGAGATTAACCGCCCTGAGGATGTGCGCACATGGATCTTGTTGCCCGCATTCGCAAAGAAGCGTTATGTGCAGCTATTGGCTCAGCAGGATGACCTCATGAAGGCATCGTTGGAGTCGAAGTACAACTTCTACCGCAAGGGTTCGAAGCCCGAGCTTGGTGTAACCTGCACAGGTATCGCATACAACTACTACATGGAGAACGCTGCTAACGCTGAGGAGCGTAGCGTGCTCAAGGTGTCACAGTACCCATTGCCCGTTGAGCTCATCGAGAAGATGGTCGCAGATGGCGCAAAGGAGATCCTCGTTATGGAGGAGGGTCAGCCCGTTGTTGAGGAGATGGTACGCGCTATCGTGCCCTCGACAGTTGAGGTTAAGGGTCGCTTGACAGGTGACCTCCCACGCGTTGGCGAGCTCAACCCCGACAGCGTACGCAAGTCGTTAGGCATGGAGGCTTTGGAGAACCTCGAGGCAGACGATATCGTTGTAGCACGTCCACCCGCATTGTGCCAGGGTTGCGGTCACCGCGATATGTACAAGGCGTTGAACGAGGTTGCTGCAGAGTATGAGAATCCCCGCATCTTCGGCGATATCGGCTGCTACACTCTCGGCGCATTGCCC
>JAZRJJ010000013.1:0-34767 GCA_045645705.1 Alistipes sp.
TAACTTGTTTGACGAATCCGCAGATAAGTCATAGGTGGGGCTCCGAGGCACGCAACAGTCCACTGGTGGTATTAGCACACCCCGAAGGGTTGAGGCCTTGTTTTGTAACTTCACTCGAGAGTTGTCCCAATGTTATATAAATTGTACAGTTCGCAAAGCTTTTAAGGAATCTATGCGGGATAGATTGTTTATATAAAGAACGCTGACACACTCTTAAAGGGGTGCGTCGCCCATATATCAAGCAAATACCGAGCCTAATGCGCTATCGTGGCACATCAAAACCCACCATACATCTCTCGCTTAACCCTTGACATACTTGCGTATGCGCTCCTCGATGGCGTGTAGTTCCTCTACATCCTCATCGCCGAGTGCCGATGTACGCTCGTTGGATACTGTGAGTATAGCGTAATTCAATGCTGCAATAGCAATACGGTCCTGCATGTCGAACTTCGGAATCTTTGAACACTCCGTAATCTTCTCATTGAGGCGTTTTGCTGCTACGCGATATAGCTCTTCGTTTGCTGCGTCGATGGTCATCGGGTAGTTCTTACCAGCAATCGATATGTTTACCTTTATCTTACCTTCTGCCATCGTCGTTAGTTATTATCCTCTTCGTGTTTTATGGCGGCTATGCAGCGGTCAACCTCCCGCAATAAATTGTTGACACGCTGTCGCGCACGCTCGACATTACCACCCTCGCCACTCATCACGGCGCTAAGTTCTGCGCTCTTGAGGCGTGTGTCGAGGTCGCGCACCTTCTCTTCGAGACGGCGTTTCTCACCCTGTAGCCTGTCGCGCTCCTTGGCCAATGCGCGGCACTCGGCAGCAATACGACTGTGGTCAGCGATGAGCCTCTCCACTTCGTCACGCAATCTCTTTATGATCTCCTTATCTGCCATGTGGTGCAATGTCGCTATTGTGCAACGCAGTTTTTTATTGCCCAAAGATAGTATTTTTTGGGCTAAAAACCAAATTTTTAGTCGAAAAACTTTCCTCTCGTGCTACTCCGTAAGCTCGGCGTAGAGGTCGTAGTCCTCGCAGTCGGTAATCACTACATTGTAGAAGCGACCACGCATAAGGCGCTTGCCGAAGCTCTCTATTATGAGCTCCTGGTCAACCTCGGGTGAGTCGTACTCCGAGCGTCCGATGTAGAAGTCGCCCTCCTTGCGGTCGATAATCACGCGCATGGTCTGACCCACGCGGCGTGCGTTGTTCTCCAGCGACACGCGCTCCTGAAGGCGCATGATGCGGTCTACGCGGTCGTGCTTAACATCCTCTGGCACATCATCTTTGAGGCGTGTGGCAGAGTATGTACCCTCCTCCTCCGAGTAGGGGAAGACACCGAGGCGGTCGAACTTCGTGTCGCGCACAAACTCCATCAACTCGGCGAAGTCCTCCTCCGTCTCGCCAGGGTAGCCCACAAGGAGTGTGGTGCGCAGTGCGATGTCGGGAATTGAGGCGCGAAGCTTCTCCACAAGGCGCAGTGCATCGGCCTTGGTGTGGCGGCGCTTCATTGCTGTGAGCTGGTTATCCGATATGTGCTGGAAGGGGATGTCGAGGTAGCGACAAATCTTCTTCTGGCGTGCCATGACCTCGATAACCTCGTCGGGGAAGTCGGTGGGGTAGGCGTAGTGCAGGCGTATCCACTCGAGCTTCTCGATGGCGCAGAGGCGCTCCAATAACTCGCCAAGCTTGCGCTCGCCGTAGATGTCCACGCCGTAGTAGGTTGTATCCTGTGCAATGACCATAATCTCGCGCACGCCCTTTGCTACGAGTGCCTCGGCCTCAGCGATGAGAGCCTCCATGGGTACTGACTTGTGGCGGCCACGGATGAGGGGAATGGCGCAGTAGCCACACATCCAGTTGCAACCCTCCGAAATCTTGAGGTAGGCGTAGTGCGAGGGTGTCGAGAGCTCGCGCTTGGTCTCATTCTCGTTGCGATACTTCGCACCGAGGCGCTCCACGATGCCTGCCCAGTCGTTGACACCAAAGAAGTCATCCACTTCGGGGAGTTCGGGGCGTAGCTCGTCGGCATAGCGCTGTGAGAGGCAGCCCACGACGAAGAGCTCCTCGATCTTGCCTGCTGTCTTAAGTTCTGCGGCGCGGAGGATGGTGTCGATAGACTCCTGCTTGGCATCACCAATGAAGCCGCAGGTGTTGATTACAACGACATCGGCATCCGTGCGGTCGCTATCGAAGACGATGGTGTAGCCATACTCGTGCAGCTGTGCTGCGAGGTGCTCCGAGTCCACGGTGTTCTTTGAACAACCGAGGGTTATGATATTGATTTTCTTCATGTTGCTATACTCTATTTAGCGTCACCAAACATGGCGCGTACGAACTCCTTGCGGTCGAACATCTTCAACTGGTCGATGCCCTCGCCAATGCCGATATAGCGCACGGGGATGTGGAACTTATCGCTGATGCCGATAACCACGCCACCCTTGGCCGTGCCGTCGAGCTTGGTGATGGTGAGCGATGTCACCTGTGTAGCCTCGGTGAACTGCTTGGCCTGCTCGAAGGCGTTCTGACCCGTAGAGCCGTCAAGCACAAGCATAACATCGTGGGGAGCATCGGGGATGACCTTAGACATGACGTTGCGAATCTTGGTGAGCTCCTTCATCAGACCCACTTTGTTATGCAAGCGTCCTGCGGTGTCGATGAGCACCACATCGGCATTGTTTGCCACGGCCGAGCGTAGGGTGTCGTATGCCACAGATGCGGGGTCGGAGCCCATCTCCTGGCGTACCATGGTAGCACCTGCGCGCTCTGCCCACACGGCGAGCTGGTCGATGGCAGCAGCACGGAACGTATCGGCAGCACCGATATATACCTTGCGACCCGCCTTCGTAAGCTGCGCTGCGAGCTTGCCGATAGTCGTGGTCTTACCTGCGCCATTCACGCCCACTACCATAAGCACGAAAGGTGTACCCTCCTTGACCTCGATGCCGAAGTCCTCGGTTGAGCGGTGTGACTCCTCCATGAGCTGTGCTATCTCGTCGCGAAGGATATGCTGAAGCTCCTCGGTGTTGAGGTACTTGTCGCGGGCTACGCGAGCCTCGATGCGCTCGATAATCTTCACGGTGGTATCTACGCCCACATCCGAAGTGATGAGCACCTCCTCAAGGTCGTCAAGCACGTCAGCATCCACTGTTGTGCGACCTGCGATGGCGCGCTTGAGCTTGCCGAAGAAGCCCTCCTTGGTCTTCTCGAGACCCGCCTCGAGCTCCTTGCGCTCCGCCTCGGCATGTGCCTCCTCCTCGCGCTGCTCCTCGAGGGCGATGGCTGCCTTCTCCTCTTCGGTTACGGGAGCTGCGTCAACAGTTGGCTCCTCAACTTTCTTCTTTTTGAATAGATCAAAAAATCCCATAGTATAAATCGTTTTATTTTATTTATTCCTTGTAAATCAAATATTTGCGTCGTTGCTCTTTGAATTTCTCCACATCCTCCTTCCAGTGTGCCTCAATCTCCTCGGCGCTACATCCCGCCATTATCATCTCGCGGACATAGCCCACGCCAATAAGCTTCTCGAACATCGGGGTGAAGAATTTTTCGCCCATTGCGAGGTTGTGGTATGCCTCGATGATGTACGATAGGTCTATCCCCTCGCCCCATATCTCCTCGTTGGGAAGGGTGCGCAGGTCGCGGCCATAGCATAGTGTACCCATGTGTGGAGGCTTTGCCGAGCCCGCGTTGGGCATGGGGGTAAATTCAAAATCGTAGCCCTTGAGGTCGGGGTGTCCGTAGACCTCGAAGGGTGCCTCCGTGCCTCGTCCCATGCTTAGCACCGTGCCCTCAAAGAGGCAGGTGGTGGGGTAGAGGTAGATGGAGTGCTGCGTGGGCAGGTTGGGCGATGGCGCTATGGGTAGTTCGTAGTGCGTAGTGTGGTCGTAGTTCTGACACTTGATGACCGTGAGCTTCGCGGGCTTTGCCCACCCCTTGCCTATGGCCATACGGGCAATCTCACCCATGGTAAGGCCGTGCACAACGGGTATAGGTAGCCAACCGACGCCCGACTTGTAGCGCATATCGAGAATGGGGCCGTCGACATAGTGGCCATTGGGGTTTGGCCTATCGAGCACCACCACCTCGCATCCGAAATCGGCGCAGGCATCAACCATGCGGAGCATAGATATATAATAGGTATAGAACCTGAGTCCCACATCCTGCATATCCACGACAAGCACATCGAACGAGCGCATTACATCATCTGAGGGGCGCTGTGTGTTGCCATTATACAGCGAGAGTATGGCGATGCCCGTCTTGCTATCCGTGCCGTTGTCAACTTTTGCTCCCGCCTCCACCGAGCCTCTAAAGCCATGCTCGGGGGCGAAGATGCCAACTACATCGATACCCTCGGCGTGCATCACATCGACAATATGGCGCTCGGTGTCGTACATAGCCGTGTGGTTTGCCAGTACCGCAACACGCTTTTCACGCAGCATGGGCATGTACGCGGCGGTGTCCTGTGCTCCCACGATAACCTCGCGCGAAGCCTCTGCCGCACCATTGTCGGGTGTGGCGGCATGGCTGTTGCACGCGCAAAGCATAAGCGTGGCCAAGAGTATGTGCAGCGGTCGTAGCATTAGTATTGTAGCAAGTACTCCTTAATAAAGTTATCCAGGTCGCCATCCATCACGGCATCGACATTCGAGGTCTGGTAGCCCGTGCGGTGGTCCTTGACGCGGCGGTCGTCGAAGACATAACTGCGTATCTGTGAGCCCCACTCTATGCGCTTCTTCGTGGCCTCGAGTGCCTGTTGTGTCGCCATGCGCTTGTCCAACTCACGCTGGTAGAGCTTCGAACGCAGGATGCGCATAGCATTCTCGCGGTTGTTGAGCTGCGAGCGTGTCTCCATGTTCTCGATGAGGAACTCCACGGGCTCTCCCGTGTCGGGATCCTTGCCATGGTAGCGCAGGCGTACGGCGGTCTCCACCTTGTTGACATTCTGGCCTCCTGCGCCACTCGAGCGGAAGGTGTCCCACTCGATATCGGCGGGCGAGATGTTAATCTCGATGGTGTCGTCCACGGCGGGCGAGATGAATACCGAGGCGAAGGTCGTCTGGCGCTTGTTGTTGGCATTAAATGGCGAGAGGCGCACCATGCGGTGCACGCCACTCTCGCTGCGTAGGTAGCCGTAGGCATACTCACCCTCAAACTCCAAGGTGCACGACTTAACGCCCACCTCCTCGCCAGCCTGATAGTTCGCCACCTTGACCGTGTAGCCATGTGCCTCACCCCAGCGTGTGTACATGCGCATGAGCATCTGTGCCCAGTCGAGGGCCTCGGTGCCTCCCGCACCGGCGTTGATGTCCATGATAGCACCCAATTTGTCCTCCTTGCCCGAGAGCATCTGCTTGAGCTCGAGCTTCTCGATGAGCTCCACAGCGGCGAGGTACTGCGCCTCGGCCTCGGCCTCCGAGAGTACGCCCTCAGTCACAAAGTCGGGCAACAGGTCGAGGTCGTCAACCGTGCGCACGGCAGCCTCGTAGTCGTCGATGGCGGCCTTGATGTCTGCCACCTTCTTGAGCTGCTTGCGTGCCTCGTCGGGGTTGTCCCAGAAGTTGGGCTCCTCGGTGCGCTCCTGCTCGTTCTGGAGGTCTATGCGGCGCTGCTCGACATCAATCGATGCCGAGAGCTTTGCCACACGCGCCTTAAGGTCGTTTATCTGGTCTGTGTTAACCATACATTACTCAATTTCCCAATCGAAGCCATCCTTGCGGTCCTTGACGCGGATGCCGATTGCGGTGAGGTTGTCGCGAATCTTGTCCGACGTAGCCCAGTCCTTGTTCGCCTTGGCCTCCATGCGCATGGTGAGCAACATATCCACCAATGGCGATACCATATCCTTGCCACCAACATCTGCAGCCTTCTCGTTGCGCAAACCGAGGATGTCAAACACATAGCGGTGTACGGTAGCCTTCAAAGTCTCGAGGTCCTCGGCAGTGAATGACTGAGTGCCCTCGGTAGCCTGGTTGATGATGCGTACCCAGTCGAAGAGTGCAGAGATAACCATGGGCGAGTTAAGGTCGTCGGCCATAGCCTCCTTACAACGGCGCTCCAACTCTGCAACATCGGCAGTAGACTTATCCGCAGCCTTGAGCTTGCCGAGTGCCTCCACGGCCTTCATCAAGCGGTCGAGACCCTTCTCCGCAGCCTGAAGCGCATCGTTCGAGAAGTCGAGCGTTGAGCGGTAATGTGCCTGAAGCACGAAGAAGCGGATGGTCATAGGCGAGTATGCCTGCTCGAGGATGGGGTGCGAGCCTGTGAAGAGCTGCTCCAAGGTGATGAAGTTGCCGAGCGACTTACCCATCTTCTGGCCGTTGATGGTAATCATGTTGTTGTGTACCCAGTAGCGTGCCGAGTCCTTGGCCATTGCGGCTGTAGACTGCGCAATCTCACACTCGTGGTGGGGGAACATGAGGTCCATGCCGCCACCGTGGATGTCGAACTGCTCACCGAGGTACTTGGTGCTCATCGCTGTACACTCCATGTGCCAGCCGGGGAAGCCATCGCTCCAGGGTGAGGGCCAGCGCATGATATGCTCGGGAGCGGCCTTCTTCCAGAGGGCGAAGTCGTAGGAGTGGTGCTTGTCGCTCTGGCCATCGAGTTCGCGGGTGTTGGTGACGATGTCGTCGAGGTTACGACCCGAGAGGCGACCATAGTGGTAGTCCTTGTTGTACTTCTCTACGTCGAAGTAGATAGAGCCGTTAGACTCGTAGGCATATCCCGCATCGAGGATGCGCTTAACCATCTCAATCTGCTCGATGATATGTCCCGAGGCGTGGGGCTCGATAGATGGCGACTTAACGCCGAGCTCGCGCATAGCATCGTGGTAGCGCTCGGTGTAGTAGTGTGCAATCTCCATAGGCTCGAGCTGCTCGAGGCGTGCCTTCTTTGCAATCTTGTCCTCGCCCTCGTCGGCATCCTGCTCGAGGTGGCCCACATCGGTGATGTTACGAACGTAGCGCACCTTGTAGCCCAAAGACTCGAAGTAGCGGAACATAAGGTCGAAAGTTACGGCGGGGCGGGCATGACCCAGGTGTGGGTCGCCATAGACGGTAGGACCGCAGACATACATGCCCACGTGCTCAGGGTTGATAGGCTCGAACACCTCCTTGCGGCGTGTGAGCGTATTGTACAGGGTAATCTTTTCCATTGTTTACTATTTTTTTTTTGTTACTAATTTGCTTATTGCTGATTGGGGTTATATCACCTCCACGACCTCCATGCCGTACTCGTTGGCGTAGGCTCTAATCGTAGCCTTGACCTCAGGGCGGTTGAGGAAGCGCACCATATCGCGGTGGTAGAGGGTCTCGGGAGCCTCGTAGCCGAGTTGTGGCGAGTGGTCGAGGTAGTAGTAGATGGAGTAGATGTTGAAGATGTGTGCCTCCATGAGTGCGAAGTGTGGGTCGCGCTCCGAGTTGGGTGTAACGCGGTCGATGGCCTTGACGTAGTTTAGTACGAGGTTGTCGAACTGCAAGGGGTTTTCCACAAGGGCCTCCTCCTTGGTGGGGTTAGCGAGCCACTCGTAGCTGCCCGCAACCATCGAAGCATCCTTCAATACATCTATGATGTCCATAATAGCGTAGTTGAGTTCGCGGTTGATGGTGGCGGAGAAGTGCTCGATGTTGCAGAACTGCAAGTAGTACTTCGCCCACTCGCCACGCGCTGCGATATACTCGGCGGCAAGCTGGTCGCCACGCACAAAGCTCTCGTCATACTCCACATAGAGGCGCTCGGCATTTGCGCCATGCTCGAGGGCGATGGCGTAGAGAGGTGTGTTCTCGGCGTTTATGCCCTGGTGCTCGGCGGTTTTGACGAGCTCGTTGTAGGTTGTGGCACAGTTGTGCATATACTCAATGTCGTCGTATGCTTGGTCGGGAGCCTCGCTCAGAGAGAGCATCTCGTTGAGCAACTCTATAGCTCGTGCGTACTCATCTATGGCAAGCATCAGGCGCGATGAGGCGAGCGTGTAGTAGGACTGGATGTAGCAGTAGGTGTTCTCGTAGGTGTACTCCACCTGCTTGTTGGGCAGCACCATGAGGCCACGGTTGAGCAGCGCCTCGGCCTTGTCGAAGCACTCCATAGCCTCGTTTGCTGAGGCGAGAGCCTCGCTATCGGATGTGGTGCTTATAGCATCGCTCGTAGCGCGGTTGCCATCGTTGATGTAGGCGGCAGCAACGCGTGGGAAGCCCTCACGGATGCGTGTCGCGGAGATGTTGTAGCGCGTGAAGTAGTCGCAGAGGACACCCTCCTGGGCGATGTTACCGAACTGCAGGGGCTTAGTGAGGCTGCCCTCGACCTCCTCGCCCATGAAGATGGGATAGAGGGTAGCGTGGTTGATATATCCCACATTGCCGCCACGGCTCTCGGTGCGGATGGGCACAAGCGTGTAGCAGAAGCCGTCATAGCGCGCATAGTTCGTAAGGCCGTAGTCCTTCATGATGTACTGCTGGGTGAAGCACAAGGGGCGCTGCCACTCGAAGTTGGCCAAAAGGTCGAGCATCATGAGGTAGTCCTTCGTGAGGTAACTGCTCGAGATAGAGATGCTTATCTCGTCGAGCATGCGGTCGCGCTCACTCTCCGATACGATGCCAGAGGCGATGGCGGCATCCTTATCCACGGGTATGAGGTAGTTCTTCGCGGCGATGATGTAGTCGCTGGCGGTGCCGTCTATAACATTGTCGGCCTTGGGGTTTATGCGGCCCATAATCTCGAAGTCGGCGCCACGCTCCTCGGGGGCGATGTCGCTGTCGCTATCCACAACGCGCATGATGCCGTTGTTGATGACCAAAAGAAGAGCACGCTCCGCAGGGTCGGCACTGCGGCTGGGGTTGGCACCATCGTGCATGAAGAGGCGGATGGCATCCTTGAGGTAGATGTCCGCATTGGCAAGTTTGCGGTACTTGCGCTCGTACTCATTCATAGTGCGTACATCCTTCAAAAACTCCTGGTTGTACTCCACCTCCTCGAGGATGAGTAGGGCGAACTGATACTCGGCAAAGGTCTGCATCTTGTCGGCGGGAACCTCCGCAGCACCCGAAAGGTAGGCGTAGAACTCATCGCTGTCATACTCCATGAATATCTGCTGCGCCTGATAGTAGAGCTCCTCGAGGGCGTCATACGACAACTCCTCCTTGGCACCCGTGTCGGGCATGTAGATGGAGTAGGTCTTGGCGTTGAGAATCTCGCGGATGGCGGCACGCAGGTTCACATTACCCTCGCCCATGAGTAGGTCTATGGGCTCGGCAACGGTGATGAAGTCGTTGACGAAACTATACTTCGTAGCGGGGATGGTGAAGGGGACACCCTTGGCATCGTTGGCTGCGAGTTTCATCTCGTCGATGTACCATTCGCCACCGAGGTATGAGGTGTTCATAACACGCACATCGGGGCGCACACCCTCTACCTCCTGGCAGTACCAGATGGGGAAGGTGTCGTTGTCGCCAAAGTTCAAAAGGATGGCGTTGCGGGGCGCTGTGTTTAGGTAGTTAAGACCGAGGTCGCGTGTATAGTAGCGGTCGGAGCGGTCGTGGTCGTCCCAGTTCTCCGTAGCCAGCACCACGGGAACACTCGACGAGAGCATGAGGCCCACGATAACGGCGATGGTGGGAAGCGACTTACGCTTCGCGCTCCACTTGCTAAATATTGACTCGAGCATGTGACCCATGGCTGCAGCACCGAGGCCTATCCAGATGCTAAAGGCGTAGAAGGCACCCGCATAGACATAGTCACGCTCGCGGGGCTCACCAGGCGAGGTGTTGAAGTAGACAACAAGGGCGATACCCATCATCACATAGAGCAGTGCCACGATGATGAAGTTGCGCCAGTCGCTCGACATCTGATAGATGATGCCGAGGAGGCCGAGTAACAAGGGTAGGAAGAAGTATGTGTTGCGCGAGGGGTTGTTGCGCTGCTCCGAGGGTATGTTCTCCGTAGGACCCGTGAAGTAGCGGTCGATGAAGTCGATGCCCGAGAGCCAGCCACCGTGTAGGTAGATGCCGTTCTGGGCGTCGGTAGTGAGTTGTATGTCGTCCTGACGGCCCACGAAGTTCCACATGAAGTAGCGCACGAACATATCGCCCATCTGGTAGTCGAGGAAGTAGGCGATGTCCTCACCTGCAGTAGGCTCGTACCATGTGTTGCCCGCATTGTCGCTCGCAAGTTTTGTGGGGTGGCCATTCTCCGTAGCTACCCACTGCGCCTCATACTGCTTGGCGCGGCTGTGCCACCACATGCGTGGGAAGAGGGCATTTGCCTCGCTGGGGTAGACATAGTCGTCGAATATCACACGCTCCTCGTACTTGCCCGTCTCGGGGTTGAGCCATGTCATGGTCTTGGACTTGAACTCGCCCGTGGGGATATACTGGTCGTCGGAGGTGAGGTCGTCGTTGAGTGCCACCATTGGGGTGGGCTTCGCCGAGTAGTAAGGACCGTAGATGAGGGGACGGTTGCCATACTGGTCGCGGTTTAGGAGGCTCAACAAGGCGTGTGGGTTCGAGGGGTTGTTGGAGTTCATCGGTGGGGTGGCGTTGGCACGAATGGCCACGGCGGCATATGAGCCGAAGCCGATGAGGATGACCGTAACGGCCAGAACTACGCCATTAAGCACACGATAGCGGCGGCTGTGGGTGAACCACACAAGGGCGGCAAGGGCGGCAAAAACCAACACCACAAATATGAGCATGCCGGCATTGACGGGCATTCCGAGTGTGTTCACCGCGAAGGTGTCGAACGCCGCACCGAGGGCCACGGTGTAGGGTATGATGATGCCGTTAATGGCGCCCAGGATGAGAAACGACACGCCGAGGGCTGCCACCATCATGAGTGCGTAGCGCTTGATGCTTGTCATCTCATAGCGGCGGAAGAACCATATCATAACCAGCGCGGGGATGGTCAGCAAGTTGAGGATGTGGACACCGATGGAGAGACCCATGAGGTAGGCGATAAGCACTATCCAGCGCATCGCGGTGGGTCTATCGGCATTCTCCTCCCACTTGAGCATGAGCCACACCACAAGCGCCGTAAACATCGACGACAGTGCGTAGACCTCGCCCTCGACAGCCGAGAACCAGAAGGTGTCGGTGTAGGCATACGACAGCGCACCGATGGCTCCCGAGCCTATGATAAGGAGGCTCTTGTGCAGGGGCATTGCCTCGCCCTCGCGGTGCACGATGCGGCGCACGAGGTGGGTGATAGTCCAAAAGAGGAACATGATGCAGAGGCCCGAGGCTATGCAGTTCATGCCGTTAATCATCACGGGGACATCGGCGGGAGTGGAGGCAAAGAGCGATGCCACGCGAGCAAGGAGCATGAAGAGGGGTGCTCCAGGGGGGTGTCCCACCTCGAGTTTGTATGATGTTGCGATAAACTCGCTGCAGTCCCACATGCTTGTTGTGGGCTCCATGGTCATCATGTAGGAGAGGGTCGCGATGGCGAAAACCGCCCATCCCATGATGTTATCCCATAGTCTAAAGTTTCTCATATTTTCGGTTTTTACTTCTCTTGTGTGCAAATAACCCGCAAATATAATAATATTTGCCCAAGAAAGCAAATGTAGAGTGGAAAAAGGAACTAACTCTGCTAATCCGCAGTAGGATGTACGATGCGAACAATAGTCTAAAAATGTTCTAAAAGGAGTGTATTGTAAGGGGTGGGTGCTACCTGCTCTAAATGCTTAATTTTGCACCATGTTCTAAAAATATAAAAATTAGCATCTGTGAATTTTTAATTACTGACTTTTTTTACTATCTTTGCCTAATTAAACTCAAAGCGAATACTTTTTACTAATTTGTAGAACATCCCTATATGGCATACGATGTTATAGTTATTGGCGCGGGTGCTGCGGGCCTCATGGCTGCGGGTACTGCCGCGATGAGCGGTCGCTCGGTGCTCCTTATGGAGAAGATGGAGAAGGCGGGTCGTAAGATTCGCATCACGGGTAAGGGTCGTTGCAACCTCACAAATGCGCGCCCCGCAGAGGAGTTCCTCGAGAAGGTGCGCACAAATGCCGACTTCTTCTCGGTGGCCTTCGCCGAGTTCAACAACCGCGCAACGATAAAGTTCTTTGAGCGCATAGGCGTCAAGCTCGAGACCGAGCGTGGCGAGCGCGTCTTCCCCAAGAGCGGCAAGGCGTGGGACATCGCAAATGCCCTGGTTGACTTCTGCGAGGATAAGGGTGTGAAAATCGTGTACAAGACCCAGGTTACGGCCATCGAGACCATGGGTGGCAAGGTTACGGGTGTGCGCTACCGCAACTCGCGCGGCTTCGAGCGCCGCGAGGAGGCCGACCATGTCATCGTGGCTACGGGTGGCGTAAGTTATCCCTCGACAGGCTCTACGGGTGACGGCTATGAGTTCGCCGCATCGGTGGGTCACAACATCGAGCCCGTGCGCCCCTCGCTCACACCACTTCAAACCTCACACCCCCAGCGCGAATACCTTAATGGCTTGTTGCTCAAGAATGTGGGCGCGAAGCTATATGTAGATAACGAACTCGTGCAGGAGGAGTTTGGCGAGTTGGGCTTCTCGGAGCGCGGTATCGAGGGTGCTGTGGCACTACGCATGAGTCGCGACGCTGTGGATGCCATCATCGACGAGAAGCGCGTCAAGATTATCGTCGACCTCAAGCCCGCTTTGGATGAGGAGACGCTGCTTGCGCGTATCGATAGGGAGATTGCCGAGATGCAGCCCTCGGAGTTCTTCGCGGAGTTGTTGCGCAAGCTCGTTCCCAAGCAGTTGGTTGTGCCTTTGGCTAAGGAGGTGGACTTCCACTCCAAGACCTATGTCAGCAAGCTCACTGAGGCCGAGAAGATGCGCCTCGTGAAGATATTGAAGGGCATGGCATTCCCCATCTCGGACTACGCACCATTCCAGTTCGCCATCGTTACTGCGGGTGGCGTGGCGTGTGATGAGGTCAACAAATACACCATGGAGTCGTTGAAAGTCAAGGGCTTGTACTTCGCTGGTGAGGTGCTTGACCTCGATGCCAACACGGGTGGCTACAACATGCAGATAGCCTTCTCTACGGGCCGCCTCGCAGGACAGCTCAAAAAGTAAATAACGCCATGAAGAAGTCGGGACGCACACTCAAAGCAAGGCTCTACGGCCTCAAATACTTCTCCTCACGCCTTAAGCGCGCACGTCACTTCCGTGGCCACGGCGTGCACTCGCCCTTTGTCTACAACATCGTGCGTAAGGTGTTCATGCAGAGGAACTTGGTGTGCAACAACCGCGACCTATACACAGCCCTCAAGGAGCATGGTGCGGCGGAGCGCCGATGCGTGCAGCTGCAAAACCTCATGGCCCACTGCGGCTATGAGAGCTGGCACATGGATAGCATGGAGGCGTGCGACCTCCTTGTCTGCACCATGGCTACGCCCTACGACCAGTTGCTCGCCTATGCCAACTACGCCCGCGAGAACAGGCTGACGCTCTGCATCATGGAGCCCTACAACAACGCCAATCGCTGGGATGTGTGCCGCACGATTGTTGCAGAGCACCCCTCGACAACGGTGGACAACAGGGCTTATCTCCTGGTGTTCAACAATCACCTTCCTAAACAAGTTTTCGTATTGTAACCCACTAACGCATAGATTATTATGAAGATATATACAAAGACTGGAGACGGCGGTACCACCTCGCTTATCGGTGGTGAGCGCGTTGCGAAGTGCGACCTCCGTGTCGAGGCCTACGGCACCGTGGATGAGCTTATGGCCTTCGTGGCACTCATGACCGACACCCTCGTTGAGGATGAGCGCACCGCCTGCTTCGCTGAGCCCCTGCAGCGCATAGAGTCGCAGTTGATGACCGTCTCGGCACTCTTCGCCGTGGGCAAGGGTGGCGAGTGCAAAGTAGCCCCCATCGCCGAGGAGCGCATTGCCGACCTCGAAGCCTTGATTGACGCCATGCAGACGGAGATTCCAGCCATTACGAAGTTCACCATCCCTGGTGGCCATAAGGCTGTGTCGTTGTGCCATGTCTGCCGAACTGTCTGCCGCAGGGCGGAGCGTGCTGCGCTTCGTGCCTCGGAGGTCGCGGTGGTCGATGCAGCTGCGCTTAAGTACCTAAACCGCCTCTCGGACTACCTCTACACGCTTGGCCGCGTTGTTACGGAGCGCCTGAAGGTCGAGGAGCGCTTGTGGATTCCGTAGCGTAAAACTGCTGATGCTCAAAGATTTTGTGCCAAGCCTCTTGCAAATATAAAATTTTTTATACATTTGCACGCTAAACAGGCGGTAATGGCCGTTTACGACAGGAGATATTAACTTAAAAAAGGTATAACACTATGTATTGGACATTGGAACTTGCATCGAAGTTGGAGGATGCACCATGGCCCGCAACGAAGGAGGAGCTTATCGACTACGCCGTACGTTCGGGCGCACCTCTTGAGGTCTTGGAGAACCTTCAGGAGATTGAGGACGAGGGCGACATCTATGAGTCTATCGAGGACATCTGGCCCGACTACCCCTCAAAGGACGACTTCTTCTTTAACGAGGAGGAGTATTAGTCGCTTGATAAAGGTTAAAAACCTAAATATCAGCAAATTACAAAGACCGATTGGGCAGTCCAATCGGTCTTTTTTTTGCCCAAAAACTACCCAAAAACTACCCAAAAATGAGCGAAAACTGCCCAAATACTGCCCTGAAACTATGACCAAATCCTCCCCAAAATAAGAGTAGTAAGTGAGGGGTGGCACACTGCCCAAACACTGCCCTGACGCTGTCTGGAGCACTTTTTGCAAGAAAGCGAGCAACTCTGAAAAACCGCTCTTTGAGGTCAAAAACTTACCCATAATTACCCGTCTTCACTGCCCAAAGACAGAAAAAGGACAAAACCGAAGTTCTGTTAGTGTGAAATTCAATGTATATACTTAGCTATTTAACTTATTTGCTTAAAGTATTCAAGAAATAGCATAGTGCCATTTCAACTGTTTATTAATTCTAACTAAGATTTGCGAATTGAGTCTTAAATTAATTGTAATTATGGCGTTTGAAAAAGATGATTCACCCGATTTATGGCGTTGCAATGAATAATTTTATCCGATTTATGGCGTTTGAATTAAAAAATTCACTATATTTGCAATATCATAAAACAATATGATTATGGTGGATAAACGAATAATAGAGCAAGTATTAGCGGAGCAATACGAGGAACTCGTAGAATTGCAGAATGTTGAGTTGTGTACTCGTAAAGAGGAGGCAGAGATTGACCTTGATAGTAACTTGGCTCAAGTTGTTATTGGAGTTCGTCGAAGTGGCAAGTCAACACTATGCTACAATGTTCTTAAAGCTCATAAAGATAAGTTTGCGTATGTTAACTTTGATGATGAGCGATTCCAAGACATGCAAACTAGTGATTTGAATACAGTGCTTGAAGTGCTATATAAAGTATATGGTGATTTCAAATACTTGTTCTTGGATGAGATACAGAACATTGATGGTTGGCATTTGTTCGTTAACCGCTTACTGCGTCTAAGGATGCATATTATCGTTACGGGCTCAAATGCTAAGTTGTTGAGTGGAGAACTAGCAACGCATCTTACAGGTCGTAACGATCAGATAGAGCTGTATCCATTCTCATTTGTAGACTGGTGCCATTGTAAGGGTGTAGATTTGGAGTCAAAAACCACAAAAGCAGAGGCTATGAGACGTGCTGCGTTTGACGAGTATCTCAAGCAAGGCGGTTTCCCTGAATTGCTTAATGCGAAGAACAAAACTCGCTACATCGGTAATTTAGTAAATAACATCTTGAAAAGAGATATTGAGCAACGTCACAAAATTAAGTACGTTGAGGCATTTGAGCAGTTGGCTCACCATTTGATGAATATTGCTCCTGCTACCATTGTTGAGAGTGAGTTGGCATCAGTGGTTGGAATTAAATCTAATCATACAGTTAACAACTATATCAACTTCTTAAAAGAGGCATATTTGATGCTGGGTATTAAGAAGTTCTCAAACAAGAGTCGTCAGCGAGTAAGAGCTGAAAAGATTTACCCTATAGATGTTGCTCTGATGGATAGTAGGCAAGATGCCTTTGCAGGAGAGAATGTTGGATGGAGATTAGAAACAATTGTATATATCGAGCTACTTCGTCGCAATCGCCCAATAAATAGAGATGTATATTACTATAAAAATGATAACGGCTACGAAGCAGATTTTGTAGTATGTAGAGATAATGTTGTTGAAGAGATTTATCAAGTATCATATGATATAAGTAAGGAGAAGACTCTCAAGCGTGAAATGAGAGGTTTGCTAACTGCTTCAAAGGAGACTCGATGCAATAATCTTTACCTAATAACAGATTTCCAGCGTGACGAGGTTATTGTTGAAGATAAAAAAGTACATATTATTCCCGCCTATGAATGGCTGATAAATTAATACTTTACGTACATAAAATATCATAGAGTCCGTCTAACAGTAGTTAGCAGGCTCTAGTGTTATAATGGGCACTTAATACTCTTGTATATAAGAGTCAATATATATCCATATTTTATATGTGTGTTGGTATTTACTTACCTGTCGTATCAAACCTACTACTGCATCAATTTAATATTTAGTCAATGCTTTTTAGTTGAGATACGGATGCATTATTATGATGTAAAGCATTAAAAAGTGATGCACTTCGAGCAAAGTATATAAAAAACACTATCACAATCGCTGTGATAGTGTTTTGCATTTGTGCCAATGGTTAACGAGAAAACTTCTATGTCTAGAAAACTCTGGTGATACCATAATAGACCTCTTTACCTTTGACTTCAAGTGCTAGGCAGAGTGATAGTTGTTCATCGAATGGTATTATCCCTAACTCAGTCTGATTATATCATTGAGGTATGTTGTATCATTTAGAAGTTTTGTATTCGATGTTACATCGGTGAACTATGTCGATAAATTCGCTATTATCGTTTATCATATATAGCTTAATGCGCTGTTCAAAATACTTTATTTTCTTCAAGTTTATTAGGCAAGTCCTTAATAGGAGATGTCTTCGTTTTCTATAATCTACTTTGTTCTGATTAACACTCCATTTCAGTCTAAGAAACCATGCTTCGTACACGCTATACACTGTGAGCAGATATAAATATGGACAGATTGCTATAGTCAATACTAAAGGAATAGCAATACCCTGTATCAATATCTGTGATGTTTGTAAAATGGGATGTGTAAACACTTGGTATAATACAAACACGAATATCGTCCATCCAATCAGCGCACTACACTTATTCAAACAACCATATGCGAGTTTAGATGACTTATCTTGTTTATTTTGTTGCTCTAAAGCAGTAATAAGCATTGCTAATATGTATAACACTAATTGAAGTGCCAACTCCACCCAATAGCTAAATGTGTATAGGTTAAGGTACAAAGCAATAAAAGCAGTATAGTGAACCTGTTTGATAATGAGACGCCCAAACTCTTCTTGTGATTCATAGCCTATAACATCTAATATTAATGGAACTGCTGTAAGAGCGTAGAACACAACATCCTTTGTGTATTCATTACTCCAAAGCCCTTTGTAGTACAAGGCATAACAAGTCGCAACAATACAGCCATATAGTAATAATATAGGCATAAAGACCTTAGGCTTGAATAAAGTAGTTATAATCCTAATAATACATTTGCGCACATTCTCTGATAATAATGACAGTACAATAAATAGCCCCAATATAGTTATTGAGGCTAACTCTCGCGCCGAAAGTGCATCATATATGGCGGGCAGTACATTCATTATTCAATTATATTTCAATATAAACTATTTCGAAATATTATCTTTTTTCATCTTTGATAGGAATGTGCCCCCATCTATTATATTCTTTAACAACCTCCTCATAGCGATCCTTGATTAGTGGAAATTTAGGTGTTTCCCTTATTTCAGAGTCAAGTTTCGCAATATAATCACAATCACTCTCATAACGACGAACATTATATGAGTTTGCCGCACAAGAGAGCAAAGCTTTTAGTAACATATCCAAATCCTCGTATTCATCAATAAACAAGCAGTTTTTAATAGCCTCTTGTATAGCTGCAAATGCTCTATGGTATTCGCCTTGTTTTTGTAAAGTATAGCCACGATTTACGGCAGCATCATACGCTATGCGAGCCGCAATTTTGTTAATATTGCTTTGCTGGGTGTTAACATCCGCCTTAATTTTCTCTATTTCGGCAAGTTTACTCTTAATCTCCAAGGCATTGATAATCTGCCAACCGACTGCAAAGGTTACAAGTATACCAATCATTGTTACCATAACGCCGATAAAAGTATCGAGCGAAATATTGGCAAGCGAAATATTCAGGCACGCCATTACAATAGCCAACACGATAACTCCTATAAGAGCTACCAGCGAGAGTATTATACTTAGGTTGTTCTTCATTTTTGCACTATGTTAATGTTACTCTATTAATCTACCGCTGATACGCAAGCATTCTTGGCTATACTCTTTTATATTATCAGCCGCTTTGTTAAAAGAGTCTTTGAGCTTCCTCTTCTGTTCATCATTTAGTTGGGGACAATTATCTATCTCTCTTTCGTGAGCGAGCTTACGACTCTCAACCATTAAATCAAACTCTACCTTGCTTATTTTTGCACCTGAATACTCTTTGCGGAGCAAGTCTATTAGCATTATGTCTGATAATATTTTTTCTAAATTTTGCATATCCTAATGTTTTATCAATATGAATTCTATCTCTTTAATACCTATATTGTCAAATTACTATTATGACAACTTATTTATTCGCAATAATTTGTCATAAAGGTATGGAAAATTTTGCTATAATCGTAGCAATAGAATAAAAATAATGTACATCCACCATCAGTATTGTTAATGGCGTATACTTAGGTTTAGCAGTAGAATGAAGTCTTCCGTTTGGTGGTGAAGATAATAAACAAATTCTGATTAATAGCCACATGAAAGAATTTCTTAGACGGGTTAATAACAAATTAATTTTGGCACATATTTATATCAGCACTTTAAGTAATTGTAGGTAGAAATTAAATATCTATAAACTTGAAAAATAGAGATTAGAACGCGGTTAAAGTATTGATACACAATGATTATCCAATAACTTTAACGAGGAGGAGTATTAGTAGGAGTCGCCTAACAAGGCTGCTATTAGATTAATGTATAGGACTGCCCATAGGGGTGGTCCTTTTTTTGTTGTATGCCGTTGCGCTCGTTTAGGCTCGTTGCGCTCGTTTAGGCTCGTGCTGTCAAGTGTTGTCATGCTGTCTGCCATTTTGTCAGTCGTGGGGCGGTGGCACGCCTTTTGTCATAACCAACATCCGATAACATAACCACACTTTCGACTTAAATTAAATAAAAATACGACTATGAGAAATGGCAAAATTGGGGTGACAACCGAGAACATCTTCCCCGTAATCAAGAAGTTCCTATACTCCGACCACGAGATTTTCCTCCGCGAGTTGGTGTCTAACGCTGTGGATGCAACGCAGAAGCTCAAGACCCTCTCATCGAAGGGTGAGGCCGAGGGCGAGCTTGGCGACCTCACTATCCATGTTGCTGTGGATGAGGCGTCAAAAACTCTCACCATCACTGACCGCGGCATCGGTATGACAATGGACGAGGTAGACCGCTACATCAACCAGATTGCCTTCTCGGGTGCCGAGGAGTTCATGGCGAAGTACAAGGACCAGACTATCATCGGCCACTTCGGCCTTGGCTTCTACTCGTCGTTCATGGTGGCTGACAAGGTGGAGATATTCACGCAGTCGTTTAAGAGCGATGCCAAGAGCGTGCACTGGAGCTGCAATGGCTCTCCCGAGTTCGAGATGGAGGAGATGGAGGAGAAGCTCGACCGCGGTACGCGCATCGTGCTACACATCTCGGAGGATTGTGCCGAGTATGCCCAGCGCACAGAGATAGCGAAGTTGCTCCGCAAGTACTGCCACTTCTTGCCCATCGCCATTGCCTTTGGCAAGAAGCAGGAGTGGAAGGATGGCAAGTATGTCGACACCGAGGAGTGGAACATCATCAACGACACCAACCCCTTGTGGATGCGCAAGCCCACGGAGATAAGCGAGGAGCAGTACAAGGCCTTCTATGCCGATTTGTATCCCATGAGCGAGGAGCCGCTGTTCTACATCCACCTCAACATCGACTACCCCTTCAACCTCACGGGTATCCTCTACTTCCCCAAGTTGCACTCCAACTTCGAGATTCAGAAGAACAAGATACAGCTCTACTGCAATCAGGTGTTTGTTACTGACGAGGTTACGGGCATCGTTCCCGAGTATTTGACGCTCCTGCACGGCGTTATCGACTCGCCCGACATCCCGCTCAACGTGTCGCGCAGCTACTTGCAGAGCGACTCTAATGTGAAGAAGATTTCGAGCTACATCACCCGCAAGGTTGCCGACCGCCTTCAGGAGCTCTTCAACACCATGCGCGAGGACTACGAGAAGAAGTGGGACGACCTCAAAATCTTCATCCAGTACGGTATCCTCACCGACGAGAAGTTCGCCGAGAAGGCCACTAACTTCATGCTCCTCAAAAACATCGAGGGCAAGTACTACACCCCTGCGGAGTATGTTGAGAAGATTAAGGAGGCGCAGACCGATAAGGATGGCTTCACTATCGCGCTCTATGTTGACGATGTGGAGAGCAAGAATGCCTTTGTTGAGGCTGCCAAGGCCAAGGGCTACGACATCCTCGAGATGAACGGCCAGCTCGACAGCCACTACATCCAGTACTACGAGTCGAAGAACGAGAAGGTGCGCTTCGTGCGTGTCGACAGCGATGTAGTCGAGAACCTCATCCGCAAGGAGGAGCGTGCCGCGATGTCACTCTCATCGGAGCAGCAGGATATTATGCGCCCCGTCTTCGAGAGCCAGATGCCCACCGATGCCAAGATCCACTACCACGTATCGTTCGAGGCTATGTCGAAGGATGCTGCCCCCGTTATCATCACGCAGAACGAGTTTATGCGCCGCATGAAGGATATGGCAGCGACAAGTGGTGGCGAGATGAGCCGCTTCTATGGCGAGATGCCCGACAACTTCACCATCACCGTCAACGGCAATCACCCCATCGTCCTCGACATCCTTGGCGAGGTGGAGCGCGAGTATGGCGACAAGCTCCGCACCATGGGCAAGAAGATTACCGCTGCCGAGCAGGAGGAGCACCGCTTCGAGGAGACCATCAAGGGTAAGAAGAGCGAGGAGCTCACACCCGAGGAGCGCGAGATGCAGGAGTCGTTGTCGAAGCGCATCGTGGAGCTTCGCACCGAGCGTGACAGCCGCCTCGAGGAGATAGGCAAGGCTAATAACAAGGTACGCCAGATTATCGACCTTGCTCTGTTGTCAAACGGCATGCTCAAGGGTAAGAACCTCACAGAGTTTATCCAGCGCAGCATCTCACTCATTGAGTAGGCGCATAGGGTATAAAAGTAAAGGCTGACATTTATCGTGTCAGCCTTTTCTGTTTTAGTGCGGTAGGGTATTACTTGCCCCAGAGGTTGCGTGGGTACTCACCCGCCGCGATAAGCTCCTCAATCTTTGCCATAAGCATGGGCTTATCCTCCTTGTAAGTCACGCCAAACCAGTCAGATGTGGTCTTAAGCACGCGCATAGTCGCTGTGCCCTCGTTGATAACCTTGTTGACCATGAGAGGGATGAAGAACTCGGCCTTGAGGTTGTCGATGTTCGCGGGGAGGAACTCCTTGAAGTAGGCCTCCGAGTGGCGGAAGTAGTCGGGTGTGAAGCCGAAGAGGTTCATCGATACGGGTGTATCCTCTGCGAGTGGCTCGTCAGCACCGCCATCGTGGAATACGATAGTGCCATCCACGCGCTCAATCTGTGTGCGCTCGACCATGCCACGAAGGTTGCCATCCTCATCCACGGTACATACGCCGCGCGACACGGTACCATTCTCCGAGAGAGTCTTCGACACCTGATAGCCCACCATGCAGTAGCGGCCCTCGCTGCCCTCCAGGCCCTTGAGGTAGTCGCCGATAGTTGCATATGCTGTGCGGCCGTAGAAGTCGTCGGCGTTGATTACGGCGAAGGGCTCGTTGATAGCTTTTGCAGCCATCATCACGGCGTGGTTTGTGCCCCAGGGCTTAACGCGACCCTCGGGCAAAGTGAAGCCCTCGGGGAGGTAGTCGAGTTCCTGGAATACATACTCCACCTCAATCTTGTGGCCGAAGCGCTCGGCGTTGAACACCTCTTTAAAATCGGCCTCAAAAGAGTGGCGGATTACGAATACAACCTTGCCGAAGCCTGCGCGAATAGCGTCGTAAACGGAGTAGTCGATAATGGCCTCGCCGTTAGGGCCTACGCCATCCATCTGCTTGAGCGAACCATAGCGCGAACCCATGCCCGCTGCCAATACCAAAAGTGTAGGTTTAACCATAGTATAGAAATGTTTTTATAATCTTTTCGTAGTACAAAGGTAAAAAAAATATCATTATATACAAAGTATCCCACGATTTTCGTTATCTTTGCACGATTGTGTAATTATGTATAGGTGACACTATGAATAAAGGATTTTGGAACTACCTGACCACAAAACGACAGATAGCAATGCGCGACCGCAATGCCCAGGAGCTCGACTGGAAGATTAACATCTCGCCCCTCGCCCTCGGTGCCGTTGTTGTTGCGGCCTTTGCCTTTATTGTCGCGGTGCTTATGGTACTTATGGCCTACACCTCCATACTCGACATATTCCCTGGCTACCGCACAAAGTCGGAGCGCATGACCGATGTGCTTACCGAGAACATCATGCGTATCGATGCCATAGAGCGCACTATGTCCGACTCGCTGAAGTATAACGAGGTGGTTACTACCATCCTTCAGGGCAGCACCCCCACGCTGCACTCTACGGTTATGACCGACACCATCCGCTACGACAAGTCGACAATCATGCCCACGCGTGCCGACTCGCTATTGCGCCGTGCGTTGGAGAGCAGCGATGGTGACTACTCGCTTGCAAACACCAAGCCACTGCGCACCGAGGCTGCAATGTTCAGCGCCCCTATGCGTGGTAGCGTTACGCGCTCGTTCGATGCTCCCGAGTCGAGTTACGACATGGCTATTGTGAGCCTCTCGGGTGATGACTCTGTTATGGCTGTTGAGAATGGCACGGTGGTAAGCGTGCAGCCAAGTGCCGAGGGTAAGTCCTCGGTTACGATGCAGCATGGCGAGGGTTATATCTCGGTCTACAAGCAGTTGGGCGAGGTCTTGGTGCGTAAGGGACAGCGTGTGAATGCGGGTACGGTCATTGGCCGCCTGCGTGGTGCGGAGGATGCCGAAACGCAGGAGGTTGAGTTGGCCTTCGAGCTATGGCGCGATGGCACTGCCGTAGACCCCGAGCGATATATTTTGTTCTAAAGCGTAACTTACTCAAGACCCACTATGGAGAGACTCAGTATATTAGGTTCGACAGGCTCGATAGGCGTGCAGACACTCGATATCGTACGCCGCAACCCCGAGCGCTTCAGCGTCACCTCTCTTGTTGCGCATAGCCGCTGGCAGGAGCTCGCAGCCCAGGCGCGTGAGTTTGGCGTCGAGAGGGTAGTCATTGGCGATGAGCGACACTATGCCGAACTTAAGGAGGCACTTGCCGACACCGCTGTTGAGGTTATGTCGGGTGGTGATGCTATTGTAGATGTGGCACGCGATGCAAGGTGTGACACCGTTGTCAACGCCTTGGTCGGCTACTCGGGTCTGCACCCCACATACGCCGCGATCGAGGCGGGTAAGCGCATAGCACTTGCGAATAAGGAGACCTTGGTCGTGGGTGGTGATGTCATCATGTCGGCCGCAAAGAGCCGTGGCGTCAGCATTCTGCCCATCGACTCGGAACACTCGGCAATCATGCAGTGCTTGGAGGGAGAGCGACGCGAGAGTGTGCGCAACCTTATCATCACTTGCAGCGGTGGCGCCCTGCGTGACCTCTCGATTGATGAGTTGAAGGGTGTTACGGCGGAGCGCGCGTTGCAGCATCCGCAGTGGAGCATGGGTGCAAAAATCACTATTGATTCGGCGACGCTTGTGAACAAGGGTTTTGAGGTTATCGAGGCACGCTGGTTGTTCGATGTAGAGCCCTCGAAAATCAAGGTCGTCATCCATCCGCAGTCTATCGTTCACTCTATGGTGGAGTTTACCGACGGCTCGGTCAAGGCGCAGCTCGGCTCGGCAGATATGCATACGCCCATAAGCTACGCTCTTCTATACCCCGACCGTGCAACGGAGCCCATGGAGCAGTTTTCGATTTTGGACTACCCAACATTGACCTTCGCCGCACCCGATAGGGTTAAATATCCCGCATTGGATATAGCCTACGAGTGTTTGGAGCGTGGTGGCACGGCAGCCTGCACAATGAATGGCTCGAACGAGGTCGCCGTGGCAGCATTCCTCAAGGGCAAGTGTGGCTACTTGGATATCGTGGGTGCTATACGCTACGCGCTGGATAATGCCACCTTTGTTGCCAATCCCACGCTGGAGGACTACACCGCCTCGAACCTTGAGTCGCGTATGTTGGCCGAGCGCTACCTGAAGTTGCGATAGGTGGCTATTATAGAGAAAAGAAAGATAATAGATTAATTATATGAGTTCAGTATTGATTCAGGCATTGCAGTTCGTACTTGCATTGTCGTTGTTGGTTACGATCCACGAGTTGGGTCACTTTTTGGCGGCGCGTATGTTTGGCATTCGTGTCGATAAGTTCTACCTCTTTTTCAACCCATGGTTCTCGCTCTACAAGCGCAAGATAGGCAGCGTGGAGTTCGGTATCGGTTGGTTGCCTTTGGGTGGTTATGTATCTATTTATGATAGCCGCGAGCGCCTCTACAACGAGGAGAATGCTCTCAAGGAGCGCCTCAAGGATGCCAAGGCGGAGTTGCGCAAGGCAAAGCGCAGTGGCAACGAGGCTGCCGTAGCGGAGTTCACCGACGCTGTGGCTACGCTTGAGACCGACATCGAGCGCGTAAGAGAGGAGCAGCGCACACTCGCTCCCGAGCCCGATGAGTTGCGCGCAAAGCCAGCATGGAAGCGCCTTATTGTCATGGTTGCGGGTGTCTTCATGAACCTCGTAGCCGCTATGGCCATCTACGCGGGTGTACTCTTTGCGTGGGGTGATGACTATCTTCGCAACGAGAATGTTGTGCATGGCTACGCGTTTAGTGAGCCCGCCAAGGAGCTTGGCTTCGAGGACCGCGATCGTATACTAAGCATCGACAACGAGACTATCGGCAACGCCGAGGAGATTGGTATGACACTCCTCTTGTCGGAGGCTGACCGCAATGTTACCGTCGTGCGTAACCGCGATACTGTCACTTTTACCATCCCCATGGAGCGCCTTATCGCCATGCGCGAGGCACGCGAGTTCGCGGGTATGTACACACCCATCCAGATGCCCTATGTCGTGGAGAGTTGCTCGAACGAGGCTGTTGCGGCACTCGGCTACCGCGAGGGTGACCAGATTGTCGCTGTGGACTCTGTGTCGGCGTGCAGTGGCGAGGTTATCCGCCCCATGCTTGCCGAGCGTAAGGGTATGTTGGCCAATGTGCGTGTGTTGCGCTACGAGACAGATAGCGTAACCCTTGCCGAGCGCCCCGTATATGTTGAGATTGCTACACCCATCAACGAGGAGGGTATGATTGGTATCATGCTCAAGGAGCAGCCCGCCGTGGAGTTCACACACGTGGATTACACGCTATGGGAGTCTATCCCTGCGGGCATTAAGAGTGGCATCGAGCAAGTTAAGTCATACTGCGAGCAGCTCGTGATGATGGTAAATCCCGACACGAAACTATATAAGGAGGTGGGTGGCTTCCTCTCTATCGGCAGCGTCTTCCCCGATACGTGGAACTGGCTGGCGTTCTGGAACATCACTGCGCTTATCTCTGTGATGCTCGCTGTGATGAACCTGTTGCCCATCCCCGTGCTGGATGGTGGTCATGTGTTGTTTGCCCTCTACGAGATTATTACACGCCGCAAGCCCAACGATAAGTTCATGGAGGTGGCGCAGACCATAGGCTTCATGCTCCTTATGTTGCTGCTCATCTACGCTAACGGCAACGATATTATGAATCTCTTTAAGTAGGCGTATGGCAAAGTTGAAGCGTGCATACTTCTGCTCGTCGTGTGGCTACGAGACGCCCAAGTGGTTGGGCAAGTGCCCCTCGTGTGGCGAGTGGAACACCATCACGGAGCATGTCGTGGCGAAGGAGTCCTCGTCAGTAAGCTCGCGCCTTACCTCTGTTCCACATGCCGAGCCCCGCAAGGTGCAGGATATCGAGGAGCACACAACAGTACGTGTTGATGTGGGCATCAAGGAGGTGAATCGCGTGCTGGGTGGTGGTATGGTGCCTGGCTCGCTCATACTTTTGGGTGGCGAACCTGGCATCGGTAAGTCTACCTTGTCGTTGCAGCTGGCGCTCACGGATAATGGCCTGCGCACGCTCTATGTCTCGGGTGAGGAGTCTGCCGAGCAGATTAAGATGCGTGCCACGCGCCTCGGCATCCGCAATCAGGAGTGCACCGTATTCACCGAGACGCTGCTCGAAAATATCGTAGCGCAGATTGAGGAGATGCGCCCCGATGTCGTTATCATCGACTCGATACAGACCATCTCTACCGACCTAGTCGAGTCGTCGGCGGGTAGCGTGACGCAGATACACGAGTGTGCTGCTACGCTTCTTAAGGTGGCAAAGTCGCTCGGCATCGCGGTCTTCATCATCGGCCATATCACCAAAGAGGGCTCTATCGCGGGTCCCAAGATTCTGGAACATATCGTCGATGTCGTCTTGCAGTTCGAGGGCGATGGCAACCACACCTACCGCATCCTGCGTGGCATCAAAAACCGCTTTGGCGCTACTTACGAGATTGGTGTCTTCGAGATGCGCGAGGAGGGTCTTCGCGAGGTGGCAAACCCATCGGAGATACTTCTGTCGCACTATGACGAGCCCCTTGCGGGTTCGGCTGTGGGTGCCGCAGTGGATGGCATGCGTCCATACCTTATCGAGGTGCAGGCCTTGGTTAGTGGCGCAGCGTATGGTACACCCCAGCGCTCTACTACGGGCTTCGACCAGCGCCGCCTAAACATGCTTCTTGCCGTGTTAGAGAAGCGTGTGGGCATGAAGATGTTCCAGAAGGATGTCTTCTTAAATTTCGCGGGAGGCTTCAAAATCGCGGATACGGGTATGGACTTGGCTGTTGTTGCGGCTATCGTGTCGTCATACTATGACCGCGCACTTATGGAGGGCGTGTGTTGTGCTGGCGAGATAGGTCTCTCGGGTGAGGTGCGCCCCGCACCCCGCACCGAGCAGCGCATTGCTGAAGCGGCACGCCTCGGCTTCAAGCGCATCGTGGTGTCGAGCTTCGTGGAAAGGAGCATCAAGAGGCGCAGCGATATAGAGGTTGTCTACATCTCGAGCATCGAGCAGCTGCCCAAGGCGCTCTTTTAGCCCTCGCGGCATACTACGGTATAGAATTTGAGACTCTCCGCAGAAAATGTGGGGAGTCTTCCTATTTATATATATGTGTAGTATGAAAACATTCGACTTCGATAACCTTATCTCTGCCGAGAGGCTTGTATTGATAGACTTCTACGCCACGTGGTGTGGCGCTTGTGGCGCAATAGACGACGCCCTGGACCGTGTAGCCCTCTCGATGGGCGATGTCGTAACGCTTGTGCGCATAGACACCACATCGCGTTCGAGCTTCGAACTTGTGCGCAGGTATAACGTCGTGGCGCTACCCACGCTTATGCTCTTTTCGCGGGGTAGGGTGCTGTGGCGCGAGTGTGGCCTTATAACCTTCGAGCGCCTGCAAAATGTTGTTAGACGCTACCATGATGCGGGAATGTATTGATGATAAGGTGTTTTGTGTAATATGTAGAATATTAATGATTTATGGCGACGCATCGGGCGTATGCAGTGATAATACCCGAAAAAAAGAGGACTAAAAGTTTGCAAATTAAAAAATGTTGTGTACTTTTGTGCACTCTTTCATAGGAGTAGGGTTTATTATTGCTGTTGTAGCTCAGTGGTAGAGCACTTCCTTGGTAAGGAAGAGGTCGTCAGTTCAAGCCTGATCAACAGCTCAGAATAGGATGTCGCAAGACATCCTATTTTTGATTTATAACCTACTGTAAATCATTGATTTGTATCTACATATTCAACTGTCGTCATACTTTTGCCTATAAAATTTTCATCCTCAAACTATTGTTTAGGATAGGATAATTTTGTATATTCGTGGTGCAAAAACATAGATTAAACATAGATTTTTTTCTAACCCCTACCTCTATGGCTACTCTAAACTTTAAATTAGCACCACAAAAGAACAAGGCTGGTCGCTATATTATAAGACTGCATATTGTTGCTGGAAGTAGCAATACTGCTGTTAATACAAATATCTCTGTAGAGAGGAAGTCGGACTGGTTGGAGAAGCAGCAGAAGGTAAGGCTCAATCCAAAAGCTAACGAGATATTGAGCGAGATGATGAGGCACTACCAAGATATATTGCTCGCTTTGGAACAAAGTGGCAAATTAAAGGGGATGAAAGCTAAGGAAATCACTGAGTATGCCAAGACACACAAGGCAGGGGATAATAATATAGATTTACTACTGAGTCTCTATTGCTATTGGGATAACATCCAAAATAGTAGATTCGCACCAAATACTCGTGAAGCATACAAATATTCGCTCAAAACACTAAAAGAGTACAATGAATCTATTGGCAAGCGAGGTGACTTCGCATTTGATGATATCACCTACTCTTGGTTGGAGGGATATATCCACTGGTTGAGGAATAAGTATTCTAATACGAATACCGTTAATACAAAGATAAAACATCTAAAGAAGGTGGTGAACCACTGTTATGAGGATGGAAAGATTGATGCGAGGTGCAGAGTCCTATTTCAAAATAAGGTATTATCAAAGCAATATGCTGTTCGTCGTGAGGATAACACAGAGATGACAACTCTCACAAGAGATAATATTGTAGCACTATTATATAAGGATTACGATAGTCCATACACCAATATGGCTAGGGATATGTGGTTATTCTCATTCTTTATGGTTGGTATGAATGCAACTGACCTATTCGACTTAAAGAAGGAGAATATGGTGCAGACTCCTAATGGATGGCGATGCATTTACCAAAGAGATAAAACAGGAAAGACCGTAAACATTCCACTATGCGATATTGCCATAGAGATAATTAAGAGATACTATACGGAAGAGGATGAGTATATCTTCACGTTCCACAAGCACTACCAAACATATTTAGGATGGTATCGTACCATAGAGGATAATGTGAAGAGAATTGCCAAAGATTTAGGAATGTGCAATAGCGAAAAGGTAACCTGGTATTGTGCTCGTGATAGTTGGGCTACTATATGTGCTAATGAACTCGATATAAGTGCTATCATCATTGACAGAGCACTATCCCACTCAACAAAATCACTTGCCGAGAACCACTATATTGCCAAGGATAAAAATGATGTGGATGATGCTTGTACTATGATGCTGCAATACATTAAGTCAGCCTATGGTTTTCATAATGCCAACAATGGAGAAATACTAAAAGGCTATTCGTGGAGGGAAAATGTCAAAAGAGATAGATGCCCATACACACCATACTCGCAAACAAAGTCCATATCAAATCCACTATTCTAAACCTATAAAGCCTATGCCGACTTGCTCAGCATAGGCTTTACTCTTTTATTAATGTAGTCATAGACTTTTGGGTTGATATCACATGGTATTTGCTCAGCCTCATTTTGGGGTAGGTATATTGCATCGTGTAGTCTAAATGGATGCAATTCCAATGCCCTCAGTTCATCACATATTGAGTTCATTATCTCACTCTCAACCTGATTGGCAATCCTTTTAATCTTTATGTTTTGATTCTTATGCCAATCTATTAGTGCTTGGTATATATTGGGGTAATTCTTGCTAAACCATTTACACAAAATTTGCCTATTTTGACCATCTTTTTCTTTACCACCATAGATGTATGATGTTTCATTTTTAATGGAAAATAATGACTGAAAAGTGGGTTTAATGGCATCACGTGGTATAGGAGTGTCCTTGACTACTTCACTATATAAATCACCTTGCTGGGTAAGATAGATCCAACTCTCCAACTCCCACCAAGGGGTAATCTCAATACCAGCATTCTCAAAAATCTTTGGTAACATTGTGAAGTGTGCACATCTAATATCACTTGCCTCTACCAATGGGCTACCACGAAATGTAATATACTTTCTTATAGGTCTTCTAATTCGTGAAAATACTGAATATAGTTTACCATCTTTGCCATACTCAGGCACTGTATTTATTGCTGCCAAATCTCGCAAATCTTTTATGCACATACACTCATGCAATGCCTCTATACTAAATCCTAGCTCACTATAATAATCAAACTTTGCATCGTGTTTATTATCAATAATATAGCTGAGATTGTTCCCAACTATATGTTCTTTATTATTATCTAATCTTATTACTAATTCTTTAATTAAATTCTCTAAATAAGATTCACTATAATAATGACTATATTGTGTTTTAAATATTAAATGTGTTTTTGATGATTTATTTACTATTTGCTTTATGTGATTAACAATATCTTTTACCAATAATACCTCATCATTATTAATACTCATTACAAACACTCTTTTCTCATTGAGTCCAGCACCATCATAGTGTTTCTTAATATAATCTGACTTTATTGGGAATACCTTGTAGTCCTTATCATTAATAGGCAATTTTACAGGAAATACTTTGTTTTGCTTACCTAAAATATCATAACCAAACTCTAATACCTCATATCTATTTTTCTCTTGTCTAATACAATTTTTACCTGACTTATCTTTATAATTATCTATGGGTGATTCAATGATGTTAATCATCATCTCACGTTGTAGAATATCGAGATATTTTGTGTAGTTTCTTTTGCTTATCTTGGTAAATATGCTACTATGTATTGCAACAGCATCATTACCCATTGATATTAGTTGGTGTAGTTTTATTAGAGCATAAGTCTTAATAAGACCCTCCCTACATCTTGAATCCTTGAAATATTGCTTACCTAACCATTCTAAACCATTGTGGATGAATTCACTAATGTATAGTGTAATAGTGCCATCTTTGTTGTATTCTATGTCATTTGCTTTGTAATTCTTCTTTGCCATACCATCTATATATAAGTTATACTTATTATATAATGGTTGGCGAATTTTATTTTTGTAATCTACACTATGCTAAACATATTTGTAGAGCTTTCTGATGGTGGCAATGCTCGTGCTGGTTATGGCATTGATATTTCGTAGCGACATTCCCTGCTTGAGCAATGATATCTCCTTTTTGTATTGTTCACGCATAGTGTCATCACTTTTGTGATACGAAGCAGGCCGTCCCATCTTCTTGCCAGTTGCCCTACATTTAGCGATGTATTGGTCTCGGCCACTTGCCATTCTCTCTTTAATAGAATTTCTTTCCATTTGTGAAATCTCTAAAAGTATAGTGGTTATTAGACTTGTGATGGGATTAATCTTACCATCATTATCCAGTGTCTCTAGATTGTAATTTTTGATATACAAGCAGACTTTGTGTTCATTAAGTAGTTCTATAACCTTGAGGGCTTCTAATGTAGAGCGACCAAGACGAGATATCTCCCATACACAGACCTTGTCAATATCATTCTCGGAAATATACTGCAGCATATCGACCAACTCTTGTCTCTCCTCTATCTTCTTAGCTCCCGAAACCTTATTTGCGAAGATTCTCACCACATCCCAGTTCATTTTTGCACAATGCTCTTGGAGCTCATTTATCTGACGATCGTAATCCTGCTTATCAGTTGATACTCTAACTAAAAGTGCCACTCGTGTCATATCTCAACATTTTTAATGTAACTTTCCGATTCTTAGGCTAATATAATCGTTATTTTTGAGACGTACTAATATTTTTGACAATATTTTCTCCTAAAGTTTAACGAATCCTTATTTATTGTAATGTTACACTATTTCGTCTCCGCAATGCAGGCTTTTAAGTAATTATGACACCTATAAAATCAATAAAAAACTCCTCACTTTTGGATGAGGAGTTGATGTTTATAGCCAATGGTATTTTTATAACTATATATAGCTTTTTATATTATGAACATATTAAAAACAACATATCGAGTTCTTTCTTTATGTTTGCAAATATAGTCTGCAGATCTGCAGGTGAATATGAGCATATATCATTACATAATTTAACTT
Organism: Alistipes sp.; assembly: GCA_045645705.1. Lineage (GTDB taxonomy): Bacteria > Bacteroidota > Bacteroidia > Bacteroidales > Rikenellaceae > Alistipes. Next base: position 32,225 of record JAZRJJ010000013.1, read on the forward strand.
TATCTAATGTTGATATTTGTGACGGTGCTCCGTACTCATCAACTTTATTTGTGACAGTGTAATATGCACCTATATCAAAAGCATCTGGCAAAATAAGGAGATTTTCTACACCTTTTTTATATATATTGTTGGTATTGTTCTTTTTCATTGTTCGAATGTGTAGAAAACCAATATCCTCTTCTTGCTTTTTGGTATCACAATCATATAATAGGACTATGTGGTTATGGTAAAGAAATTTATTGGCTTTTAGGAACTGTGCAGAATTATTCAATGCCGTATCACCAGTATTTTCTACCTTATTACAAACTTTTCGGCCAATCCATTCTATATGTATTTTTGTCCTATCAAAGCCATATACTTCCAAAGCCTTATTATAATATTGCTCATCCGTTTCACCTTCAACGAACACAACCATCTTGTCATTGTCTAATGAGAGATTGATACTAAAAGCCTCTCTCACTATTTCTTGAGGGCACCAAGAATAAAATTTTGGATGCTCTAATACACTAATATTACCCGCATTACTTTTCTGCAATACAATAACTTTATCGTTATGACGGTTGCTATTATGGATGATGAATGGCGAATGAGTAGCAACAATTATCTGAGATGTTTGCTCTCCTCTTTCATTTGTAAAAAGCCTTTTAATAAATGGTAGTATCTCCAATTGCCATTTAGGATGCAGACTTATTTCTGGTTCATCAATCAATACGTACGCTCCTTCAATGCTATTTTTATCCTTGAGAAGAAATCCTCCACGAAATACTATTTGCTTCTCTCCCGAACTTAATTTGTCGATTGACATTTCCTTGCCATTCTCTTCAAAAGTTACAACGATATGTCCACCTCTATTTTCAATACCCTTAAATCTCTTAGCACTAAACATAGAATGAAATGCATTAGTAAAACGCTTCATTCTCACTGAAATAATGTCTTCTGGAGGCACTTCACCCCTATGCGTTTTAACCCAATACGACAACTCTCCATCATCTAATGCACTAATATCAACTAGTAACTGAGTTATGTCGGTAGCCAAATTTTTAACAGATTTCAGGGCAAGGTTATTAGTTTGGTCTATGTTTTTAGCTGTAACGGTTTTTATTTGTCCAGGAGAAAAATTAACCTCTACATCAGAATATATTCGTTTTAATGAATTTTGTAGTGCAGTAAGTATTAGACCACTTACCATGCTCTCTCCTATATGTACCTTAATTTGGTCCCATTCTCGCTGAATACTAAAATCTTGGATTACTGTAATTAGTGATGAGTGGATACCTTGTGGAAGAAATTGTTTGGTGTTAGGATTGTTATTAATTTTCTTTATCTCGTATTCATTAAGTTCTATTTCTGCAATAATAGATCCAGATCTTGTATCCGTAATGACAGTAGGATTATACTCATACAACTCATTTAATAGCACTGTCTTGCCACAGCCATTTTCGCCAGCAATAATAATGGTGTCAATAGTATTCCCGTAGGCATCAGTAAAATCCAAACAGCAATCGCCTAAAATAGGATGATCTTTAAAAGTAATCTTTCTAAATTTCATATTTTCGCCCCAGTAAAGACCCAATTAGTTATTGGAATCTATTAATAAAACCATTAATGTCTACTACATATCTTCCAGTGTTAAGCATAGTTGCTCAATATTATACTTTGGTAGCAGTTTGTCTTTGAGATGTTGCACCTTTCCCGCAAATATCTCTGGCTTAAACTCCTTGCGCTGGCGTTTAACCTCTACTGCTACAGCCTTATTCTTCTCCAGACGTAGAGCTACAATATCGATCTCACACTGTTCCTTGCCCTTCTTTGCTTCCCAGTAGGAGCCCATATCACGATACTCGTGACTCTCTATAAACTTCTGCTTGAAATATTCCTCAAGTGTCTTACCAGAATATGTAGTATAGTCTTCATTGATTATATGGTCTAACACTTCAAATTGGTTCATCTCTACAAGTGTGCGATTACCCTCGAAATAGCGAAACCAAAAGCGAAGAAACATATCTGATATCTCATATCTTACGGTCTGCGTACCTCGCTTTGCAAGTATTGGTCGCATCTTCTTGATAATTTCGTATGTCTCCTCCAACTTTTTAAGTTGTCCACCGATACTCTTCTCTCCAAGTGCAGCAGCAATCTCTGCTTGTGTATTTAGACCATTTGATATAGCATCCAGAATAGAGAAGTATGTGCCATACTGCTTTCCGAACTCATCTACAAGCAGGTGCTTACCCTCATCCTTAAATGGTGAATCAGGGTCACACACTGCACGAATAATCTTCTTTACAGACAACGCTTTGCTATCTACAAGCAACTCAACATACTTGGGAATACCACCCGTTACGGTGTATAGAGCCAATAAATCGTCATTGGTATATGTAGGTGCGTAGTCTGCCATTATATGCTTTAACACAGACAACGAGAATGGATTGAGTTTCAGCATAACATCGGCACGACCAAACAGTGGCTCGTGATAGTGCTGAAATATCTTTGTCATCAACGAGTAGATAGAACCACTAACTATGAAGTTGATATGTGTCTTT
>JAZRJJ010000014.1:0-41557 GCA_045645705.1 Alistipes sp.
AGCGAGTAACACTTCACCGTGAGATTAAGTAATTTTAACATCTAGGTAAAGTATGGCAAAGAAAGTAGTTGCAACCCTCAAAACGGGTAATGCAAAGAAGTACACAAAGTGCATCAAGATGGTTAAGTCAGAGAAGACTGGTGCTTATGTATTCCAGACTCAGAACATCTTGGAGCATGAGGAGATTAAGGCATTCTTCGCACAGAAGTAATTTTTTATTAGCTTCCCTCGGGAACTAATACTAAAGGCGACCCAACGGTCGCCTTTAGTGTTTATATATGGTGAAGGTAGTGGCAATAAGTAATTGCTCGGCAAAAGAATGCAAATGGGCAGCACAACCCAAATTTGTTGTCAGAAGGCGCTCGGCAAAAAAAATGCAGATGGACTGTACAACCCAAATTTGTTGTCAGAAGTCGTGAGATGTGGTGCATCACAAAAGAGACCTCCCAAGGATAGTACTTTGAGGTACAGCCTTGGGAGGTTTACTTTTAGGGATGTGCCGCAGATTGCGGCTTATCACAACAAATTAAAAGTATTTGATGTCTTTGTCTTCAATCGCTGAAATCAGGTTGTTCGCGGCTGATGATGCGCCGATGCGGAAGAGGTCGGTTGTGAGCCACTCCTCGCCGAGAATCTCCTCAACGATGGTGTAGTAGAGCGCTGCATCCTCGGGGGTCTTGACGCCACCCGCAGCCTTGAAGCCCACCTTGCGGCCTGTGAGGTTGTAGTAGTCCTTGATAGCGTGACACATCACGAATGCCGCCTCGGGAGTTGCAGCGACATCAATCTTACCTGTCGAGGTCTTGATGAAGTCTGCGCCCGCGAACATTGAGATGAGCGACGCACGGCGGATAAGCTCTGGGGTCTTGAGTGCTCCCGACTCGATGATGACCTTGAGGACAACATCTGCAGCCTCCTCGCGCAGTAGCTCCACCTCGCTTGCGGCCTCTGCCTCGTGGCCCGAGAGCATCATGCCAGGGTTGAGTACGATATCAATCTCGTCTGCGCCATTCTCGATTGCCATGGCCACCTCGAGGGCCTTAACCTCCACGAAGCTCTGCGATGCGGGGAAGGCACCAGCGACGCTTGTGATGCGAAGGGGTGTGCCGTCAATCTCGAGGCCTACGGTCTCAACGAATGAGGGGTACACGCAGATAGATGCCACGTTAGGGATGTGAGGGTACTTCTCGTAGAAGTCCACCGCCTTGCGCACGAAGGTCTGGACAGACTCCACAGAGTCGGTGCACGATAGCGTAGTGAGGTCTATTGCCGAGTAACAGAACTTGTAGACGTCGACATTACCATTGCGGTTTGCTGCCATCTTAATCTTGGCAACCTCCTTCGCCACCTGAGCATCGGTATGCGCGGGTGCATATTTCTCTAATTCCTTAACGTAGTCCATAGTACAACCAATTTCTCATCTTTGTAATTACAAATGTACTATTTTTTTTTGAAACAAACACCATTCCGCACCACTTTTTTTTAGGGTACACACATAAAAGAACTGCCCCACCAAATGGCGGGGCAGTCGTTATAGTGTTCGTGCCAAGCGATTAGCGAAGAACAACCGAAGACATGATAGCCTTGTGGTTGAGGTTCATCACGTCGATGCTTGCAGCCTGTGCAGCAGCAGCTGACTTTGTCCAAGTCATGTCACCTGTGCGGTATACACCGGGGAATGACTCGATGAGGAAGTAGATAGAACCCTCGGGTGATACACCGAATACGTCAGAGCAGTAGCATACTGTAGGTGCAGGTGTGCCATCCTCGTAGTAGAGGTTGTACTTGTTGGTAGAAGTAGCAGTTGTGCCATCCATAGTTACTACGTTTGAAGGATATGCATCCATAGAGATGCTTGTCTTACCGCCATCGATAGAGAACCAACCCAACCAGTAGAAGCCGTATGAACCATCCTCAGCCTCACCAAGGTAAGTACCGTTCAAGATGAAGAGCTGACCATCAGCAACCTCAGCTGAAGTGTAGAAGCCCTCGCCGAGTACGCTCCAACCGTCAACGATAACCTCGTTAGGATTGTTTGAGCTTGGGTAGATGTTTACAGTGAAAGTGTCAGCGCCGTCCATCTCTGTACCAGCACCAGTCTGGTCGATAGAGTACAACTTTGTAGAGTTAACCTCCCATGTACCTACCCATGCCAAAGCCTCTGCGCTGGGCTCTGCAGTCTCAGTTGTAACCTCCTCCTTAGAGAAGAACTCGATGCCCTCGTTGTTTGTTACGAGGATACACATTGTGTAAGTAGTACCACCGCTGATAGGGCCAAGGATAGATGTAAGACCCTCAGCAGAGTTTACAGCAGCAAGAGTGTTAGCGTTAACAGTTGTAAGAGCATCCTTAATCTGCTTGTCAGTAACATTGATCAAGCCATCTGACTCGTAGAAACCGTAAGCAAGCTCCTTAACGTTAGTACCCTTCCAAGTGAACTCAACAGCGTTGTAAGGACCATAACCCTCCTCGAGGTTCTCCTCTGCAGGCTTAACTGAAGACTCGAACCAGTCAACAGAAGTAGCACCAGTAACAGTTGCAACTACAGTACCGAAGTTTGAATCCTTGTAACCCTCACCAGTAGCCTTTACGCGTACCTGGTAGTCACCAGCGTTGAGGTTCTCAAACTTGTAAGAAGTCTCAGCAGTAGTGTAAGTATCGCTCTTAATCTTCAACATGTAAGAGTCAGCACCCTCAACTGCATCCCAAGAGATAACGAACCAAGTGTCACCAGTCTCTGCAACAACAGGAGCAGGAGTCTCAAGCTGAGCACCATTAGCAGGCTTCTTGTTAGGCTCGTCAGGAGTCTCACCACAAGCTGCGAAAGAGATAGCAGCTGCAGCGATCATCATCATTGAAAAAAACTTTTTCATAATTGATTGTTAGTTAATATTAAAAAAATTAAAAAGTTGTTTCATGCTTGCCTCATGTCCACACCACTACAAACGCATCGCACTGGGGAAATATTACACTTCGCCACACGGAGATATGTTACAATGTATGAAGACACAATTTCACGATGCGAAGATAATCAAAAAAAACTATTTTAGTGCAAAATGATAGAAAATTATAGGCATAATCTTCACGAGGTGCGCGTAATAGTAGTCGCCAGCGAGGAGATTCTTCACTAATGTTCAGAATGACATGTCCACGCCCCACTACCCCAATTTCTCATCAGGGTGGCAAAGGGAATGGCGATTAGCCCCAAGACCTAATTTCTCGTCAGAGTGGGTTAGGCTTGGCCTATCGCAAAAGAAGATCCCCTCGGGATAGTACAAATAGTACAGCCCGAGGGGTCTTACTTTAGGGATGGGTCAAGAATGACCCACTATCACGAGAAATTATTACAACTGGATCTCGTTACCAATGTACTTACGAAGGTTAACATCCTTCTTGCAACGCTCAGCGTAAGCAGGCTCCTTAGCGATAGCTGACTTGAGCTCTGCAGTTGCAGTAGCCATGTCACCCTGCTTTGTAGCGATAACTGCGCGGAGGTAGTCAGCCTTTGCAGTTGTGTCGTTTGCGATGAACTGCTTAGCAGCTGTGTAGTCAGCGTTCATTGTTGCAGCGATAGCAGCGTTGTAACCCTCGAGCTCAGACTGTGCCTGTGCGTAGTTACCCTCAGCAGCTGCAGCAAGTGCCTTAGCCTCCTTAGTTGCGTTTGCAGTGTAAGCCTTAGCAGCCTCAGTGTTACCATTCATAAGGTTAACAAGAGCGAGGTTGTTGTTGATCTCTGAAGCGTTAGCACCAGCCTTAACAGCCTTTGCGAAAGCGTCAGCAGCCTTTGCACCCTCACCAGCCTCAGCGTATGCTACACCAAGGTTGTTGTATGCTACAGCACCACCCTCAGCAGTTGCAGCCTCCAAAACAGCGATCTTCTCCTGCTGTGAGAGCTTGCCAGTAGTAGCAACGTGGAGCTTCTCCAATACGTTGAGCTCGTCGAACTTACCAGCGCGAACCAATGCTGCCATCTCGTCGTCAGTCTTACCAGTGATGTCAGAGCTGTTTACGAGCTGTGCACGACGCAACTGAGGAAGGATCTCCTTCTTCAAGTCACCGAATACCTGTGACATGTTCTTGATCTGCTCCTCGCGCTCAGATGATGAGTCGTAGCTGTTGAGTACAGAGAGGATGAGCTCCTTGTCCTCGATGTCAGAAGCTGCAACGAGCTCCTTGAAGCCCTCCCAGTCCTCACCGTATGATGCTGCGTCGAGCTCAAGACCCATCTCTGCGAGCAACTCCTCAGCTGCCTTCTTACCAGACTCGCTACGAGCTGCAGAGAGCTTGTCGTTGAACTTCTCGGGACCATCAGGTGAAGCGTAACCGTTAACGTAGATGTTCTGCTTGATGCGATCGTTCTCCTTCTGAGCAGCAGCCTTCTCCTGGAATGCTGTGAGCTCGTCGCTTGACTGTGCCTTCTTAGCCAAACGTGAAGAGTTGATCTCGTACATGTAGCTAGCCTTAGTAACCTCAGTAGTTACGTTCTTGTAGCCAGTAGCCATGTCCTGCATAGCAGAAGCGTAGTTGATGTCGTTCTGCAATGTGTTAACACCCTGAGCGATAGTGAGACCGAAAGCCTTCTTCAAAGCCAAAGCCTCAGCTGTGTCGCCAGCAGCCAAGATAGCAGCCTCCTCCTCAGTGGGGATAGCACCTGTGTTGAGGTTTACCAAAGTAAACTCCTTGCAATCACCCTTAGGACACTTGATCTCTGCGCGGAGCTGAAGCTCGCTGCATGCCATACGCTCGTCGTAGGGGAATGATACGTGCATAGTGTACTTACCACCCTCCTTCTTCTCGATAACAGTGTAGTTGTCATCAACCTTTGAGCCCTGGAAATACTGTGTAGTACCAGCTACCTCACCACCCTCGAATACGATAACGGGAGTAACCTTAGCAACAGCCTTTGCGTTGAAGTACTTCTCGGGGAACTCAACAGTGATGTCAGCCTCCACAGTACCATTGTTCAACACCAAAACCTCAGGAGTGCAAGTGAGATTCACCTCATCCTGGTGCTTTGCCATCTTCTTGAAACAGTTACAGCCAGCAAGTGTCATAACTGCAACCGCGAGCACAGCGCTCACCTTGAAAAGATTCTTCATAAACATTAAAATAGTTAAGTAAATAAAATATATTGGTTTTTCTGTTTGCATATAATCAACGCCGTGGCGCTATACATTATTATATATATAGCGCGTACGACATTAATCTCTATTAGTGACGCTCACGACGTGGGCCGCGCTCACCGCGCTTCTCACCCTTGTCACCCTCGGGGCGTGGCTTACGCTCGCGGGGCTCGCGCTCTACCCAACCCTCGGGCTTGGGCAACAACACCTTACGAGAGAGCTTCAACTTACCAGTTTTCTGGTCCTTAGCGATAAGCTTAACCTCGATCATATCGCCCTCCTTGAGGCCTGTCTCCTCCATAGTCTCGAAACGCTTGTAGTCAATCTCCGAGATGTGGAGCAAAGCATCCTTACCTGGGAGAATCTCTACGAAGGCGCCGAAGTCTACGATAGAGCGAATCTTACCGTTGTATGTCTCGCCAATCTCGGGAACTGCAACGATGCCCTTGATGCGTGCCAAAGCTGCATCCAAAGCCTCCTTGTCCTGACCGAAGATGTCAACAATACCCTTCTCGTCAACCTCTGTGATGGTGATAGTTGTGCCAGTAGTCTTCTGAATCTCCTGGATAACCTTACCACCAGGGCCGATAACAGCACCGATGAACTCCTGAGGAATAGAGATCTGAACGATACGAGGAACGAATGGTTTGTAGTCCTCACGGGGCTCAGCGATAGTCTCAACCATCTTGTTGAGGATGTGCAAGCGACCCTGACGCGCCTGCTCCAAAGCCTTTGCCAACACCTCGTATGAAAGGCCGTCAACCTTGATATCCATCTGTGTAGCAGTGATACCGTCGCGTGTACCTGTAACCTTGAAGTCCATATCGCCGAGGTGGTCCTCATCGCCCAAGATATCTGACAACACTGCCCAGCGGCCTGTTGCAGAGTCAGAGATAAGACCCATTGCGATACCTGATACGGGCTTGCGCAACTTAACACCTGCATCCATAAGTGCCAAAGTACCAGCACATACAGTAGCCATAGATGATGAGCCGTTAGGCTCGAGGATATCCGACACTACGCGTACTGCATAGGGGTTCTCCTCGCCCATGGGCACCATAGGCTTCAATGCGCGCCATGCCAAGTGACCGTGACCAATCTCACGACGGCTCAAGCCACGTGCGGGGCGTGCCTCACCAGTTGAGAAGGGAGGGAAGTTGTAGTGCAATACGAACTTCTCTGTGCCCTGTACCAAAACCTCATCCTTCTGCTTCTCGTCGAGCTTTGTACCGAGAGTTACGGTAGTCAACGACTGTGTCTCACCACGAGTGAAGATAGCCGAACCGTGTGCGCAAGGCAAGTAGTCGATCTCGCACCAGATGGGGCGAATCTCGTCGGTGCGACGACCATCGAGACGCTTACCCTCGTCGAGGATCATGTTACGCATAGCCTTCTTCTGAACATCGTCGTGGAAGTACTTGTGGATAAGGGGAGCCTTCTCCTCGGGCTCCTCCTCAGTGTAGCGAGCTGCGAACTCTGCCTCCAAAGCGTCGAAGGCCTCAGCGCGCTCGTGCTTCATAGTACCGCTTGTAGCGATAGCGTATGCCTTGTCGTAGAGCTCAGTGATGATAGTCTGGCGGAGCTCCTCGTCGTTAGTCTCGTGGCAGTACTCGCGCTTTACATCCTTACCAAGCTCCTTCATAAGCTCAATCTGGACAGCACAGTGCTTCTTGATCTCCTCGTGAGCGAACATGATAGCGCCGAGCATAACCTCCTCCGATACCTCGTTCATCTCACCCTCAACCATGAGGATGTTGTCGATAGTACCACCTACCATGATGTCGAGGTCTGCGTTCTTCATAGCCTCGAAACCAGGGTTGATGACATACTCACCACCGATACGAGCTACGCGAACCTCAGAGATGGGGCCACCGAAGGGGATGTCTGAAACAGCCAAAGCAGCCGAAGCAGCAAGACCTGCCAAAGCGTCGGGCTGAATATCTTTCTCTGCCGAGATAAGGTTAACGGTAACGAAAACCTCGGCATGGTAATCTGCAGGGAACAGAGGGCGCAATGCACGGTCGATGAGACGTGCCACCAAAATCTCCGAGTCACCAGCCTTACCCTCGCGCTTCATAAAGCCACCAGGGAAACGACCGCATGACGCGTACTTCTCCTTATACTCAACCTGCAAGGGCATGAAATCTGTGCCCTCCTTTGCGTCCTTAGCGGCAACAACAGTACCCAAGAGCATTGTGTCACCCATGCGAACAACCACCGAGCCATCAGCCTGCTTTGCAAGCTTGCCGGTCTCGATCATAATCTCTCGACCATCGGCCAAAGTGATTGTCTTCTGTACAGCATTGTACAACTTGTTAGCTTCCATAAAAATTTAAAAAACCTCTTAAAAAATTGTCATCAATATATGTCGTAACATACTAAATTTTCGGTGTAAATGAAGGCAATGCCGAAGCACCGCCTTCATTTGCTGCACAACCGTACTACTTACGGAGGTTAAGAGTCTTAAGGATCGCGCGGTAACGCTCGATATCAACCTCCTTCAAGTACATAAGCAACTTACGACGCTTACCTACGAGACGCAACAAAGAACGCTGTGTACCGTAGTCGTGGCGGTTGCTCTTCATGTGCTCGGTAAGGTGGTTGATACGATAAGTGAATAACGCGATCTGGCTCTCGGGTGAACCGGTGTCGGTTGTAGACTTGCCGTACTGGCCAAACAACTCCTGCTTCTTCTCAGGTGTCAAATACATAGTGATAAAAGTTTTTTATGGTGCGCATCCTTCTCATTTCCCGAGGATTACGCTCCTGGTTCCACTCTACGACAGATCATCCTTACCTTAGATCCTGCCAGAGCGTGCGGCAAAGATACGTTTTTTTTTGCTATCCACAAAACCTTTTTCTTAGAAAAAGATAAAATTTCTTCATTTCCACCACCAGGCAACGATTTACTCACACCAACTCCCACTACCCACATTTGGCAACATCTGCCCAACTATTCACAGACATCAACTCACAAAAGGTCTTTTTACATTATTTTTATATTCTTTTCAAAAGCGAAAACACAAATTAAAATAACCAATTTCGCTACAACCAAAATTTTGCAGATTTTTCCATTTTCCACTATTCGCGTATTTTTTAATGGTAAAAGTAGTAGAAATTTGGATTTTTTGCCTATCTTTGTCGGTCGTATATACATATAGCGAGATGACTTTTTCAAGACTACATAGACTACTAACCGCCGCAATCGTCGTTGCAGCACTCGCCTTCGTGGCATGCTCTTCACCCAGGAATGAGTATATCACAGTAGAGGGCGAGACGCTTGGCACCTTCGTGATGGTGAAGTGCAACACCACGCACTCCGAGGCAGATATCGCCTCGCACATCATGGCCATCGACAGCGAGATGAAGGCCTCTATGTCTATCTTCGACGAGACATCGCTCCTATCGCAAATCAACCGCAACGAGTGCGATACGCTCGACGAACACCTCATCTACAACATCGAGCTCGCAGAGCGCTTCTATACCATGAGCGGCGGAGCCTACGACATCACCGTAAAGCCCCTCACCGACGCCTGGGGCTTTGGTCGCAACACCTCAACCACGACTCCCAACATCGACTCTATATTGCAGTTCGTGGGCTACAACCGCATTGCCATCGAGGACAACCGCCTCGTGAAAGAGGATAGCCGCACACAGATAGACCTCAACTCCATTGCCAAGGGCTACACCGTGGATGTTGTGGGCAAGGAGCTCGAGGCACTGGGCATCGTTGACTACCTCGTGAACATCGGTGGCGAGATACGCTGCCGCGGTCGCAACGCCGAGGGCAAACTCTGGTCGATAGGCATCGAGACTCCCTATGATGGTAACATGGCGATGGACTCCATCGAGAAGGTCATCGAGATTGAGGATGGTGCAATGGCGACATCGGGCAACTACCGTCGCTTCTACACCAACGATAATGGCGAAAAAATCACACACACCATAGACCCCCGAAATGGTTACAGTGTATCGAGCACCCTACTTTCAGCAACTGTCGTGGCACTCACATGTGCCGAGGCTGATGCCGCAGCAACCATGTTCATGGCGCTCGGCTCGGAGGGTGGAGCAGTAGAATTGGCTAAGGAGTGTGAGCGCACCTTTGGCTGGAGATACTACTTCATCTTTGCCGACGGCGACAGCTACAGAATAGAGTGTTCAAATGAGTACAAATAGTCACTCAAGGATTTCGAAATTAGGAGATTACAAAGAAATCAAGAGAGTGAGTTCCCAAAAGGCTTAAGAAAAAAGTTAGAGAGAATAAATGAAGCAGGATGGTATTAAGCGAGCATCAATAGACAAGCTCAAGTCGCGTTTCGAGACGGCATACTACTCGGAGGATATGGTCATCACACCTCTGGTAATGTTCCGCGAACTTGATGATATTACTGCACTCATTCAGGGTGTGTCGATAGGTGTTACGGTGAGTGGAACAGCAAAGATTAAGATTAATGGCAAGCTCCATGAGTTGCGCCCAAATACGCTATTTATATTTAACGAAAACACTGTGGTCGAGCAGGTTAAGGCCTCTATACGCTCGTCGGGATACATGATTACATACTCGCGTCAGTATCTCAATAGCATCCATGTCGACACACAGGACCTCATCTCCATCTACCACGGCTTCTTGGATGACCCCTGCGTGCAGGTGGAGCCCGAGGAGGCGGCATACATCCACGACATCTCGAAGCTCATGCGCTCGGTGCTCTGCGACTATGCCCCCACGGCTAACCGCGAGAAGATTATCAGCTCGCTCTTTGCTGCTATGTTCCACTATGTCATGGGCATCTTGCAGCAGCACAGCCTGCCAGGCAATGGCACTGTGAGCAACCGCACAGATGAGTTGTTCAACAACTTCCTCGCCCTGCTTCGCGAGCACTGTTCTACGGAGCGCAGCGTGGAGTTCTACGCCTCAAAAATGGGTATTACGCCCAAGTACCTCTCGCTCATCCTTAAGAAGAAGAGCGGCCGCAACGCCTCGAAGCTCATTGACGAGGCTGTGGTGTACGAGGCAAAGCGCCTGTTGAAGTATTCGGGCTTGAGCATCCGCGAGATTGCGCTAAAGCTCAACTTCGCATCGCAGAGCTTCTTCGGCAAGTACTTCAAGCAGCGCGTTGGTGTGTCGCCCTCACGCTATAAGATTTGGGATGGCCGCACCGAGGATATTATCGCCAACACGGACTTCGCATCGACACTCGAGGAGTTCAGCGCGGTGGAGGTCGACGACACAGATATTGAGATGTAAACAACTAATAATCAAACAATAATTTTTTAACCAATTTTAATTTATGAAAAAACTTTTTAAGACTCTTGCGCTCACTCTTGCGCTCGTGTTGCCCTTCGCAGCAATGGCACAGGAGGAGACTGCAAAGACTACCATCAAGGTAGGCAACGACGCAGGTAGCCCCAACATCGAGTGGACTATCACTGCAGAGGAGGAGGGTGATGGTATCTTCGTTATCACCTTCGACGGCGCTATTAAGGAGGGCTATCATGGCTACCCCATGACAGACTTCTCTGCTCCTATCTTCGGTTTCGACAACGCTGAGGTTGTTGGTGATGTAGTTGAGACACTCACTCCCGAGGAGCACGGCATCGATGAGCTCACTGGCGAGCCATCATTCATCTACTACAACCAGGCTATCTACATCCAGAAGATTGAGGCAGAGGCTGGCCAGAAGGTTGTGGGCTTCGTTAACGCTACAATCTGCACAAACGAGGGTAACCAGTGTACAGCAAACATCGTTGATTTCTCTATCAAGATGCCTGGCGTAGCAGCTGAGGCTGAGGCTGAGGGCGAGGAGTCAAGCGCTTCTACACTCGACTGGAGCTCAATCATCACTGCTATCCTCTGGGGCTTTGCAGCGTTGTTGACTCCTTGTGTGTTCCCTATGGTTCCTATGACCGTATCGTTCTTCGTTAAGGGTTCACAGTCTCCCGCACGCGGTCGTCTCCGCGCTTTGATGTATGGCTTGTTCATCGTAGGTCTCTATGTATTGCCTATCGCTCTTATCATGGGCTTGACAATCTTCGGCATCGATGTATCGGGTGACATCTTCAACTTCATCGGTACACACTGGATTCCTAACCTTATCTTCTTTGCTATCTTCATGGTATTTGCTGCATCATTCTTCGGTGCATTCGAGATTACCATGCCATCGAAGCTCGTTAACAAGAGCGACGAGGGTGCAGATAAGGGTGGCTTGGTAGGTATCTTCTTCATGGCTTTGACACTCGTACTCGTGTCATTCTCATGTACAGGTCCTATCGTAGGTAACGTTATCATCGAGGCTACAAGCGGCAGCACAAACTTCTGGATGCCTATCATCACCATGGCAGCCTTCGCTATCGCATTCGCACTTCCATTTACTTTGCTCGCATGGTTCCCCTCATTGCTCAAGAACCTTCCAAAGAGCGGTGGCTGGTTGAACTCTGTTAAGGTTGTCCTCGGTTTCATCGAGGTAGCCCTCGGTTTGAAGTTCTTGATGACTGCAGACCAGACTATGCACTGGGGCTTGCTCGACCGTGAGGTTTACCTCGCAATCTGGATCGTGACATTCTCACTCATGGGTCTCTACTTGCTCGGCAAGCTTCGCTTTGCTCACGACGATAAGGTTGAGAAGATCTCTGTCTTCCGTCTTACTTTGGCTATCGGCGTATTCTCATTCGTAGTTTACATGATTCCTGGTATGTTCGGTGCACCTCTCAACGCTATCTCTGGTTACATTCCTCCTATGAGCACTCAGGACTACCAGGTAAATGGCCGCATCGAGAACGTTAACTCTGGCCGCAAGTATGCTGACTTCTTGCACTTGCCTCACCAGCTCGATGGTTACTTCGACCTCGAGGAGGCTAAGGCAGCTGCAAAGGCTGAGAACAAGCCTATCTTTGTTGACGTTACTGGTCACGCATGTAACAACTGCCGCGAGATGGAGACTATGGTATGGAGCAACGACCAGGTATTGCCTATGTTGCGTGAGGACTTCATCATCTGCGCACTCTATGTTGACGATATGACAAAGGTTGAGGGTGGCAAGCGCCTTGGTGCTATCAACTCTAAGCTCGCACAGGATAGCTGGGGTGTTAACGCACAGCCTGGCTACATCATCCTCTCACCCGATGGCGAGCAGCTCGCAGGTCCTCGCGGTTACAACACCGACATCGATGGCTTTGTTGAGTTCCTCAACAAGGGTAAGAATGGCATGAACTAATCATCGGATTAGACGACTTTGATTAGCCGCCAATAGAGCTACCCCTGACCGATGGTCGGGGGTAGTTTTTTTTGTGGATATGTGGCAGTGCACAGGAAGATTGTAACAATACACACTACCCAAATTTATCGTCAGAATGGTGCATATATAGTGTTTTGGTTCGGCACCCCACGACCCAAATTTATCGTCAGAGTGGTGTGGTAGTGGTGCATCACAAAAGAGACCAACCATGGGATAGTACATATTAGTACAGCCCTGGTTGGTCTACTTTTAGGGATGTGCCGCTAACGCGCCACTATCACGATAAATTTATGTGCATTACTTCGTCTATGCCATCAATCTTTGCGATTGACTCCATGGCTACCTGAAGCTCACTCAAAGAGTGCACGGAGAAGTCGATGGTGCATATCGCTATGCGGTCGATGTTCTCGGTGGCGAGGGAGGACATGGTGAGGTGGAGCTTATCGGTTATGCAGTCGATAAGGTCGCTCATGAGGTGGTAGCGGTCGATACCCTTGATGCGTATGCGCACGGGGTAGAGGAATGCGGGGTTCTCGTCGAAGTTGACGCTGGTGATGGAGTCGCCATACTGCGACGCCATGCGTATGGCGATGTGGCAGTCGCGCTTGTGGAGCGTTGTTGTGCCATCATTCTCCTTAAATCCTATAACCTCATCTCCAGGCAGGGGGTGACACTTCTCGCAGCGCGAATACTCGAGGCGTGGCAGCGTTGCGAAATAGCCGCGCAGATAGCGCTTTGCGCGGTAGGTAGATACATGACCCATCCACTCGGGTTCGGGCTTGGCATCCTCGGAGGTGCCAATCTCCACGCAGTCGCCACGGTGGAGGACGGTGCGGAGCGACTCGAGCTTACCATTTATGCGGGCATAGACAGCCTGTGCGCCCACCTTGCTGTGTATCTCGAAGGCGAAGTCGAGGGCTGTGGCACCCTTGGGGAGTATCACGCCGCGACCCTTGGGCGTGAAGACCATGATGTCGTCATTGTAGAAGGATGATGTCACGCCATCCATAAACTCCATGTCGTGGCTGTCGTCGGCGACATCCTGAAGCACATACTTAAACTTCTCGAGCCATGCAGCGACATTCTCCTCGGTGCACTCTGCGGCACAGCCGAGGCGCGAGTTGCGCACCATGCGCTCAGAGGAGATATGTACCTCCTCCCATATACCCTGCTCGCTGAGGAGCTTGACATGGAAACTCTGGTAGCCATTCTCCTTGGGTGCGTCGATGTAGTTTGCCACGCTGCCGGGCTTCTCCTTGAAGTGGTCGGTGAGGGCAGAGTAGATGAGCAGGCTCATCGCCTTCTCGCTCACGCCCGCGCACACGGGATATATAATGCGTATGTAGTGCTTGCCATCGACATGCTTGAGGTCGCAACCCTTGGCCTGCATCTTACGCCAGATGCTGTAAGGCTTGCGGTAGCGTATCTCGGTGCGCACATTGAGGCCGTGCTCCTGCATAATCTTATCTATGAGGTCCGTGAAGCGTGTCAGGCGTGGCTTATCGGCCTCGCGCTCCGCCTCGAGCATGCTCTCCAACACGGCAAAGTCGCGGGGACAGCGATAGCGGAACGATAGGTTCTCGAGTTCGGTCTTGATGTGGTATAGTCCGAGGCGGTTTGCCAGAGGGGCGTAGAAGTAGTCGGTCTCACCCGCAATCTTCATCTGCTTGTCGGGGCGCATGCTGTCGAGCGTGCGCATGTTGTGCAGACGGTCGGCGAGCTTGATAAGCAGCGCACGGATGTCGTAGTGCACCGACTCCAGTATCTGGCGATAGTTGTCCACCTGCTTCGAGTGCTCGTAGCTATCCTTCTTGCGCTTTGTCACCGTATCGACAAGGAAGGCCACATCATCACCGAAGCGCTCGCGTATATCCTCGACGGTGTAGTCCGTATCCTCGACCACATCGTGGAGGAATGCCGAGATAATGGGGTTGTCACCGAGCTCGAGCTCCTCGGCCACGATTGCGGCAACGGCTATGGGGTGGATGATATAGGGTTCGCCACTCTTGCGGCGCTGACTGCTATGTGCCTCTGCCGCAAGCTCATAAGCGCGGCGTATGCGTGACAACTCATCGTCCGTAGTGCGCTGGGCCAGGTTGCTGAACAACCTATCTACGCTATTGCGAATCTGAATGGTGTAAATATCGCTCATGAGTATTGGGTTAATTGTTACGCCCATGTGAACAAACATAGGTAACACAAAGTTACGAAAAAAATCGTGTCGTTGTCACACATATAAGCCAAAAGTTTTCAAAAATTTGGATTTTATTTCTATATTTGCATTACGAATTACACTATTAATCAGCATAAACCATGAGACAATTTCTAAAGAGCATCTTCGCATTTATAATCATAGCCCTCGCTGCGGCATGTCAGAACGAGCCACCCCACGAGCCCGTAAAGCCAAAGCCCTTCGCATATGAGAATAAGCACATCAAACATACGGAGCTTAGCCTGAACATCTCGCCCGAGGATAAGGAGTTGGAGTATGTGGTGCTCTTTGCCGAGAAGAAGCACTTCATCGCTAACGGCATCGACACACGCGAGGAGTTGCTCGCTGATGACCTCGCCATGCTTGGCCAGTATGCCGACTACTACGGCATCACCATCCGCGAGTTCCTCGAGGGCATGAAGTGGCTCACAAAGGGCGACATGGTGGGCTACAAGGTGACCAACCTCTACCCCGCCACCGAGTATGTTGTATATTGCTACGGCGTGAACATCGAGGGCGAGAACTACGAGGCGACAACCGAGGTCTACTACGAGGTTATCTCTACCACAGCGCCCGAGTTGCAGGATATAGATTTCGACATCGAGGCTGCGATAACTGGCAACAGCGTGGCGGTAACAATCACGCCCAACGACTACAACGGTCTATATTACAGCTACATAGTTCCCGACACCAACAACTACTACCTCCCCGAGGGTGCGCCCTTCAATGCCGACTATTTGGCCCACTACCGCAACACCACATGGGCTACATTCAACGAGTTAATCAACAACCAGGGCATCCCCGCGGAGCAGTTCTGCCATAGCGGCGTGGCGACCATCAACGACCGCCTCAACCCCAATGCCAACTACATGGTCATCTGCTTCGCCGTGAGCGAGGACCAGACACCTATACTCTGCTCCGAGCCCTCGGTGGCATACTTCACCACCGCAGAGAGCAACAAGAGCGACCTCAAAATAGAGATTAAGGTTGAGGACATCACGCAGTACAACGCCATGCTCACCGTCACTCCATCGAAGAGGGGCGAGGATTATGCCTGCGTCTTCCTTGCTGCGTCGCAGTTGCCACCCCTCGAGAGCGAGTACGAGCAGATGATGTTTATTATCGAGAACTTCGACCCCGCAATATTTAGCGGCCCATTCAGCGAGGCGCTCACACCCCTTATGCCCAGCACGGAGTATGTCGTGGTGGCATTCGGCATCGAGAACAACCTCCCCACAACCGATATGTTCTCACACCGCTTCACATCGCTCGAGGCGGGCACAAGCGAGGTCTACATCGAGAGCATAGAGATTGTAAAACTCTTTGACGCCGAGGAGATTATCGCCCTCGATAGGTCATACACCAGCGCCCTTGCGGGATGTGAGTGCGTGGCTATTGTCGAGGCAAAGACCAACATCCCCACCGACAAGTTGCGCTTCTGGTGGTATGAGGAGTGGATGCGCGTGGAGTACTCCGAGGAGGCCTTCCTTGAGGACCTGCTCATGTACGACTACGCCAACAACCCCGAGATGATGGACATGTATTACAGCATGAGCGACCAGGACCGCTTCCTATTTGCGGGCATCGCCGAGGACGATAATGGCAACATGAGCGAGATATTCTACACCGAGCCCTTCCTCATGTCGAAGGATATGTGCGACCCCGCCGAGGAGTTTTTCTCTTATGTCGGCAGTGCATCGACGACAGCCGTGATACTTAGACGCTAAAAGACTATACGCCAATGATATACTTCAATTCAGACTATACTGCGGGGGCGCATCCCAAGGTGCTTGAGCGCCTTGTGGAGACAAACCTCGAGCACACCGTGGGCTATGGCAACGACCAATACACTGCGCGTGCCAAGGCGCTTATACGCCAGGAGATAGGCTGCGAAGATGCCGAGGTGATGTTCCTCGTGGGTGGCACGCAGACAAACGCTACGGCGATAGATGGCATACTTGCACGCCATGAGGGTGTGTTGGCTGCCGAGAGTGGCCATATCGCGGTGCATGAGTCGGGTGCGATAGAGGCATCGGGGCACAAGGTGCTCACGCTGCCCCACTATGACGGTAAAGTGCGCGCGGAGGATGTGCAACGTTTTATAGAGGAGTTCTACGCCGACGAGACATACCCACACATGGTGGCACCAGGAATGCTCTACATATCGCAGCCCACGGAGTATGGCACGGTCTATACGCTTGCGGAGTTGGAGGCATTGAGCACAGTGTGTCACAAGCACAACATACCTCTATATATAGATGGCGCACGCATGGGCTATGCCCTTGCAGCCGAGGGTGCCGACTTTACACTCAAGGAGATAGCGCGCCTTGCGGATGTATTCTACATCGGAGGCACGAAGCTCGGAACGCTATTTGGCGAGGCACTCGTGGTTACCAACCGCGCACTCCTCAAGAACCTCTTCCCGCTGGTTAAGCAGCATGGCGCGTTGCTTGCCAAGGGCAGATTGTCGGGCTTGCAGTTCGAGGCGATGTTTAGGGATGGGTTGTACTATGAGATTGGCCGCCACGCCGTAGCATTGGCGCTACGCATACGCGAGGCCTTTCGTGCCAAGGGCTATGAGGTGGTCATAGAGTCGCCCACCAACCAGCAGTTCTTCCGTCTACCCAACGAGGTCATCGACCGACTACGCGAGGAGATGTCGTTCGACTACTGGGGAGCGCGTGGCGCAACGCACAGCATCGTGCGCTTCGTGACGAGCTGGTCGACAACAAAGGAGGATGTTGATAGACTTATCAAACTACTATAAGCAACAAAATAGGGAGTTTAGCGCGATGCTAAACTCCCTAAATTCTTTAACTTAACTACCCTACTCGGCAAACAGAATGCGCTCGGGGCCCTCATACTCGGGCAGTGGCTTGGGTGTGTAGTCCGCATAGCCGATAGATATTACGCAGAGGATGCGGTACTCCGAGGGAATCTCGGGCAACACCTCCTTAACATAGTCCTCGCTGCGCTGGCTCTCGGGGTCATCCTGCAATGTGCGGTAGTCGCCGACATGCACCCAGCACGATGCGAGGCCCTCCTCAACGAGTGC
Organism: Alistipes sp.; assembly: GCA_045645705.1. GTDB lineage: Bacteria > Bacteroidota > Bacteroidia > Bacteroidales > Rikenellaceae > Alistipes. The sequence continues at coordinate 17,623 of JAZRJJ010000014.1, forward strand.
GAGCTGCAATACCGTAGCCATGATAGTGGCATTGGTCTGCCACATGGGTGATGCCGCCTCGTCGCCCATAACAACGATTGCAGCTCCCGCCTCCTCCAAAAGGCTTGAGCCCCAGTCGCGTAGGCGACCAAGCGCACGCACCTTCGAGAGGTTTGTAACAGCCATAAGGCGTGTAGAGCGTGTATTCTTTGATGATGGAGCGCGCAGAGCAAGCTCCATTGCAGAGCGAAGTTTCTCAACCTCAACGGGTTTGCCTGTATAGCGACGTGTAGAACGGCGCTTTCTTACTACTTCCTTGAATTCCATAATTATCTCGATTTAAAATATTTACACATTATCTTTGCAAAAATAGTGATTTTTTTTGTATATTTGAAGTGGTTATAGAAAAAAAGAGCTTATGAAAGAGAAGATTACCGTAGCACTCATATACGATTTCGACGGCACACTCGCGCCTGGCAACATGCAGGAGTATGACTTCATACCCGCCGTGGGCAAGAGCAACATGGAGTTCTGGCACGAGGCAAACACCCTTGCCGAGGAGCAAGATGCCGACCAGGTGCTCACATACATGGCACGCATGATTCAGGCGGCACAGTCGAAGGGTCTGTCGTTGCGTCGCGAGGCCTTCCGCGAGTCGGGACGCAACGTGAAGTTCTACCGCGGCGTGGAGGAGTGGTTCGGACGCATAAACCGCTATGGCGAGGAGCATGGCGTGCGCATACTACACTACGTCAACTCTTCTGGTCTCAAGGAGATTATCGAGGGCACAAGCATCGCCCACGAGTTCAAGAACATCTACGCCTGCTCGTTCCTCTACAATGTCGACGGCATAGCCTACTGGCCCGCTGTGGCGGTGAACTACACCAATAAGACGCAGTTCATCTTCAAGATAAACAAGGGCGTAGAGTCGGTCTTCGACACCAAGGATGTAAACCGCTTTATGGAGGAGTCGAAGCGCCCCGTACCCTTCTCGCGCATGATATACTTCGGCGATGGTACTACGGACATCCCCTGCATGAAGCTCGTCAAGAACTTCGGTGGCCACTCCATCGCTGTCTACAACCCCGAGGAGCAGGGTCAGCGCCTTGTGCTCAACGAGCTTATCCGCGACAACCGCGTGAACCATGTCTGCCCCGCCGACTACTCCGAGGGCTCGGAGGCCGACACCATCGTCAAGACCATCATCGACAAGGTGGTTATGGACCAGCGCCTCTCCGAATTGGAGGTTGCTCGCGAGGAGCGACAGTAGCAAAAATTGGGTGGTAATATCAAATATAGACAAGGGAGGTTGCGGGCAAAATTCGAAAGCAACTTCTCTTGTCTCTATTTTATTCTGCGCCCTACCTTTTCGCCCCAAAAATAGGCGCAATTACACTATAACGCACTGATAATCTGTATATTAACTACACCACGCCCGTAACTCGCTGATTATCAACAAGATGAAAAACTCGCAAAATCGCGTTTTATAACACATTGTTTTTCAGCGTGTTAAGTAGTGGGTCGCGGAAAAATTCGAAGCCAAAAAATTTGGAGAAAGGCTATTCGATGGTGTATCTTTGCAGTAGGAAAACTAAAAATTCAGTCCAATATGAAACAGAATCGCAGCATAACACTTCTACTATTGGCGGTGGTGCTCATGGCGCTACCCGCGAAACTGAGTGCGCAGGTCTACGAGTTCAGGGATGCCAGTGGTCTCTATCGCGTGGAGTACATACCCAACGAGAAGTTGGATAAGCTGGCTGCGCAAAAGACCAACTATAGGGACTATATCGAGCTACGCCTTGGCATCGCCTACAACCCATACACTCCTATGGGTTACGCCTCAACACTATACTGGAAAAGATACCCCGTGACACTACCTCCCAACACCGTTATTAATAATACAAGGTGGTTCACCACGAACTTCGACTTTGGAGGCTGGATAAAGCGCTGGCTATATGTTGGTGGCGTGGCGACATGGACAACGGGCTACGAGCGCGTGACGAGCACCGTGGACCACAGCCGCGTGGATACCTTCAACTACAACAACTTTACCTTCATGCCCGTGGTGCGCTTCGCATGGCTTAATCGCGGCATCGTACAGCTATACTCGGGTGTGGGTCTGGGTGCGACATACGAGAAATACGACGACACGCTGAGTTCTTGGGTGAGGGGCTATCACGCGGCATATGACGTGACATTCATAGGCATAACCGTGGGTCGCAAGTGGTTTGGTTACTTCGACATTGGCGCGGGTAATCGCGGTGTCATAAGCGCAGGATTTGGATACAGATTTAAAAATAGATAGTTGGCTATGAGAAAGTTGAAATTCAAAAATATCGTTATGCTACTCCTTGCCCTTGCATTTATGGGTGGAGTAGCACCAAAGGCTGTGGCGCAGGAGCTTAGCCCCGAGGAGGCATACCGCCTTGCATCCTACATGGTGGCACAGGAGCAGGCGGATGGTGATGATGACGAAGATGAGCGCCGCGAGTACGACACCCTGCGCTGGAGGCATAACCTTCGTATTACGTTTGGCACGCCAAGTGCCATACAGACCTACTTTCTTGACGGCATAATGGATAATGCGGACGCGGAAAGCAGACCTCATAAGATACCCACAGCAAGCGATAAACTCGCCGACTATCGCTACTACACAACCCCAACCATCATGGTTACGCCCATCTCCGTGGAGTACAACTACTACGTTAAGAAGTGGCTCACGGTGGGTGGCAGGGCGACCTTCACATCGCTCTACAACGAGGTGCGCAACATCTCCACCAACGAGAAGCTATACTCCAACGGTAGCTACGCCCTGGGCCTTATCCTAAATGTGCGCTTCGAGTATATGCGCAGAGAGTATGTGCAGCTCTACTCGGCAGTGGGTCTGGGACTTGCGGCACGCTTTGAGTATAACCGTGGCATCATGACACCCATGTACGACTTCACCTATTTCGGCATCGTGGTGGGCAAGGGCTTCTACGGTTTTGCAGAGATTGGCGCGGGATTGAGTGGATGTGCGCGTGCAGGCATTGGTTTTAGATTTTAACACTTCGAGACTATGAAACGACTTTTACGATACGCAACTATAGCGTTTGCACTGCTCGCGGCTACGGCTTGTGAGTATGACACTGGCACGGAGCCACGCCCCGATAGACTGGGCAAGACAATATGGGACATCGCCTACCCTGACCTCTATCGCGTGAACCAAATTTTGGACTTCGTGGCCAACTACAACTACTACCGCACAATCACGGATATATGGCCCGAGGATGAACAAAACACGGCAGAGAGTGAGATCGAGAGATATAGACGCGAGGAGCTAAATAACCCCGTGGATATCAGCATCGTAGGCAACACCCACACCCTCACATACGGCACGAACTATGGCACTACCTACACCATAACCTTCGAGATGTTCGAGGACAGGTGGGAAGTGAAGCGCACGGGCGGGAACGGCTTCGACCTCACCATAAGCGAGGCAATAGATGCCGATAGCTACACGGTACACTTCGACACCATCTACAACAGCGAGTCTACGGGCGATGGCGACTTCAAGGTTAAGTTGCGCTACGACGAGGTGGGCACACCCATGATAGAGTTCAAGGGCACGCTCGTGATGGTAGACCGCGAGGCGAGCACCACCAAGCCCTTGACCATAACCACCCAGATCTACGATTGGATGAAGTTCGACAACGTCTTCAATGCCTACATACCCCAAAAGGGCAGGATGAAGATTACTGTGGAGGATATGCTCTACGGCACAACCGACGAGATTACAGCTTCGATAGTCGAGGATAAGGGCCGCTATGGTGTGAGCATCTGGTGTCTGGACGAGGTGCATGGCTACTATTTCTAAAAATTTCGCTATCTTTGCGCCATGAAACGCATTGTATTTGCTACGAATAATGCCCACAAGCTCTCCGAAGTGAAGGCTGTGCTGGGCGAAGGATATGAGCTCGTCACGCTCCGCGAGGTGGGCATAACAGAGGATATTCCCGAGACGGGCGCAACGCTCGACGAAAACGCATCAATCAAGGCGCGCTACGTCTTTGAGCGCACAGGCCTCGACTGCTTTGCCGACGACACGGGCCTCGAGGTGGAGGCTCTGGGTGGCGCACCTGGTGTGCACTCCGCACGCTATGCCACCGATGGTCACGACTTCGCTGCCAACAACGCAAAGCTGCTCCGCGAGCTCGAGGGCAAGGAGAATCGCCGCGCCCGCTTCCGCACCGTTATCTCATTGATACGCAACGGCGTAGAGGAGCAGGTGGAGGGCATCGTGGAGGGTCGTATTGCAACCTCTATGGCGGGCAGCGAGGGCTTCGGCTACGACCCCTTGTTCATCCCCGAGGGCTACGACAAATCGTTTGCCGAGATGAGTGCCCAAGAGAAAAATGCGATTTCGCACCGTGGTCGCGCCGTGGCGGCATTGGTCAAGATTTTGTAAAAAAAGAGATTCAAACATAGGCTTTTGGGTCGGGAGCAATGGCTTCCGGCCCATTTTTTTTCACCCATTTATACTATTGCTACGCAATAATCTCAAATATTATGCGTTAAAACCAAAGAAAAATTGTATCTTTGCGAGTTATTATGCGAAAACTAAACTACATACTCTGGACTATTATTGCCACAGTCGCCATCTCTTGTAGCGTGAGCGACAACGACGGCAACAAACAATATGACGAAGATGTCATCGCAGCTGTCGATGGCATAGAGCTTCGCATTGCTGATGTCATGCGCGATATGCCTGCGGGTATCACGGGTGCCGACAGCGTAACCTTCATGCGCATGTATGTCGACAACTGGGTGCTCAACCACCTCAAGATGAAGCGCGCAAAGGAGGTGCTCACCTCATCCGAGGATATAGAGCGCCTCGTGGAGGGCTACCGCCAGTCGCTCATGATGCGCCAGCTCGACCAGTACTACATCGACAAGATGCTCGACATGGAGATTACCGACAAGCAGATTTCGGCATACTACCGTGCACATAGCGCAGCCTTCAGGCTCGACCACAATGTGGTTCAGGGCGTAGTGGTAAAGGTACCCAAGACATTCCGCAACACCACAACGCTTACCACAGCCATGAAGAACTCGGCAAAGGCCGAGGACTGGGCGGAGCTCGATGCCATGGCCGAGAAGCACTCGCTAAGCGTTACGAACATGACTGCGCAGTGGGTATCCTACTCCGACTTCTTGAGCAACCTCCCCACGGAGCGCTCACGCACATACAACGACCTCATCACAAAGAGCACCGTGCAGCAGATGAGTTCGGACGATGCCATCTTCTACTTCATCATCACCAACCGCGCACTCAAGGGTGAGATTGCCCCACTGACATCTATCGAGAGCGACATACGCCGCAGACTCTATGCCGAGCGCCGTGACGAGGTGGTCAAGGAGTATGAGGCAGAGCTAAAGCGCACATCGGTTGAAGAGGGACGCATAATGCTGCGCGACGAGGCACTCCTCAAGTCGATGAGCTACAACCCCGCAGATGTAGCACCCGCAGCAGCCCCCGTACGCGATGCCGAGGAGCATATCGAGGAGGAGGATGTGGTTATCAGCGACACCACCCAGACAAAATAGCACTAACGAAAGAAACGACAAAGATACTATGATACGCAAAATTATGTTTATTGCGGCAGTGACCGCAAGCCTTATCGCCACCGCCACAAGTGCCATAGCACAGGAGCGCCGTCAGGTCATGCTCGACAAGGTTGTTGCCGTTGTGGGTGGTTCATCCATTCTCCACTCCGAGGTTGCGGAGTATGCCGAGGCCCTCGTCGACCAGCGCCGACAGGTGGGTTACACCTCCGACCGCGACCCCATGAACGAGGCCCTCGAGGCTCTCTTGGAGCAGAAGTTGCTCTACAATCAGGCCCTCATCGACTCTGTCGAGATTAACACGGGCGACATCGCAGCACGCATCGAGTCATACCTCCAGATGCTCATCGAGGAGGCGGGAGGCATCTCTGAGCTTGAGGTCAAGGAGCATATGCCCATCTTCACCTACCGCGAGATGCTCCGCACACGCTACGAGGAGCAGTCCTACGCACAGGCTATGCGCATGCAGGTGGTCGACAAGATTACAATCATCCCCGGCGAGGTTGAGCAGTACTACAACCGCATCGACAAGGATAGCTTGCCCATCATCGGCGAGCAGTATGTCTACGCACAGATTACCAAGCTCCCAGCATCGCTCAAGGATGCACAGCGCCGCACCAAGGAGCGACTCCTCGACATGCGCGAGCGCGTAATCAAGGGCGAGACCAAGTTTTCGACCTTGGCACGCATGTACTCGCTTGATGGCTCTGCAATCTATGGTGGCGAGATGGAGCCAGGTCCTTCGTCAATGTACGTTCGACCCTTTGCCGAGGCCTTGGAGAAGCTCAAGCCCGGTCAGGTATCGGAGATTGTAGAGACCGAGTTCGGCTTCCATATTATCGAGCTTATCGACAAGAAGGGCGAGAACTATCACTGTCGCCACATCCTGCTCCGCCCAACATTCACACGCGAGGAGCTTATGCAGCCCGCACATGAACTCGACAGCATCGCACACCTCATTCGTGTCGACTCGCTCTCGTTTGCCGATGCGGCACTCCGCTTCTCGGACGACGCCTCGTCACGCAACAATGGCGGTATCGTCTCGAACCACGATGTTCTGGAGCGTCAGGGTGTCTACGATGGTGCGCGCCTCACGGCAACACGCTTCCTCAAGGAGGACTTCGGACAGATGGGGGGCAAATCTTTGGACGACTACAACGCCCTGATGCGTCTTAAGGTGGGTGAGGTATCCAACTCGTTCCAGACTACCGACCTAAGTGGTAATCAGTTGAGTAAGATTGTAAAGCTTGTGGAGATAATCCCTGCGCACACCGCTTCGCTCGTGGATGACTACATCCGCATCGAGGAGATGGCGCTCACAGACAAGCAAGAGAAGGCATATCGAAAGTGGCTCACAAGCAAGATTGACGGCATGTATGTTTACATCGACCCCGCATATCGCAGCGATGAGTTCGAGTATGATGGTTGGATTAAGTAGTCCGAAGAGTAACCTATGCGAATAAAGTACCTGTTCCCTATACTATTTATTGTGTTCATTGTCGGTGTCTTCTGCATTACCGCCAATGAACACAACTACGTTACATACAGCGACATAAGCACCACACAGCCCCATATAGCACCCCGCGAGAACACCTCGGAGGAGCGACGCATGGTCGACATGATTGCCGACGACAGCTACCTCATCGAGAAGGGTGACTCTACAATCTTCATCCTCGTGGGTAACTTCGCGGCACACCACAATGGCGCCGTAATCCTCGCGGATAGTGCTGTGCGCTACTCAAACCAGAGTTTCGAGTGCTTCGGCAATGTGCTCATCAACCAGAACAGCACCTATGCCTATGGCGACCGCGCGTCGTACAACCGCATGAACAGCACCGCAACACTCTACTCCGACCTCATCAAGGTTGTGGATGGCGAGGCCGTGATGTACACCTACAACTGCTCGTTCGACACCGCAAATGAGGTTGGTCGCTTCAGCGGCGGCTGCTATGTCGACAAGGGCGAGAGCCACATGGAGTCCGACCGCGGCTACTACTACACCGAGAGCCACGAGCTTATCGCCGTGGACAACGTGGAGATGCGCGACGAGACATACCTCATGAATAGCGACTCGGTAATCTTCAACACCCAGACCGAGGATGCCAAGTACTTCACAAACACCAATATATGGAACGACAAGGAGGAGTATCTCTTTGCTAATGAGGGCTCTTACACCAAGTCGCGCGACTTGCACCACCTCACCCGCGATGCCTACATCCTATCGCCCGAGCGCGAGATATGGAGCGACTCTATAGAGTATTACCGCACCGATGGTCACATCATCGGCCGCAACAACATTCAGGTTGACGACACCACAAAGAAGATGATGGGCTTCGCCGATTATGGCGAGTGGTGGGATGAGCCAGGCAATGCGCTCTTCACACGCCGCCCCTCGATGATTAACTACGACACCACGCAGACCGACTCCGTATTCCTTGCTGCCGACACCTTGTGGCTCTACACCATCGCGGTGCTCCCACCCGTTGTCGAGAGCGATTCAACAAGCGTTGGTGACGAGCAGCGCGACCCAGAGCGCTCAGGCAAGGAGCATAGCCGCGAAGCAGAGGTAGATGCCAAATCAAAGAGCTCTGACACCATGCAGATGGAGGATAAGACCCAGAACGCCCCCGATGAGGCACTTGCAGAGGCACCTCTCGAGAAGCCATCCGAGGAGCGAGGAGCAAAGGGCGAAGGTGGTCGTGGCGAGAGAGTTGACGCATCGCGCCAGAGGGGTGATGCACAGGGTAAGGAGCAGCCCGCAAATCGTGATGGCGGCAAGAGGCTCGACCCTGCAACGCAGACAAATGAGCGCCCCAATGAGCGTCCTAATGAGCGTCCCAACCCTGATGAGGCGAAGATGGCAGATGAGGCACGAGCACCCAAAGAGGAGGCATCAAGAATTGCAGATAGCACTCTATTCGAGCCTACAACCGACTCACTATCGGCAGATACCACACAGCTCGCCGACACACTTCAGCCATTAACCGTCAAGCAGTTACGCGCACAAGCAAAGGCCGAGAAGCGCCGTGTGCGCGACTCTATACGCGCCATTGAGCGTGGCATACGCGACAGCATCGACTCGATAAAGAACCGCGAGCGCGACTCCATTCAGGCCATCCGCGACTCGTTGCTCAAAATCAAGGTGGACTCTATCATCGCAAAGCGCATTGCCGAGAGCTCACGCCGCGCCGACGAGGAGAAGGCACGCATCGAGCGCATCAAGCAGCGTAGCATAGAGCGCGAGCACCGCAAGATTGACCGCGCAAAGGCACGCGCAGCACGCCGCGGAAAGGAGTACACAGGCCCCGACTACACACGCGATACGCTCGCAGACAGCACAGCGATGGCACCCTCACGCGACAGCCTCAATGCAAGCACAACAGAGGGTAGCGCACGCGACACCATGGCCGTAGATACCATGGCGCGCGACTCTATGCGCATTGATACCACCGCGTTGGAGAAGCCATTCCCTGCCGACAGCAGCTACAAGATGATTAAGGCATACCGCAATGTGCGCATGTACCGCAGCGACACACAGCTCGTGTGCGACTCGCTCGTGACTTTGAACACCGACTCCATCATCCGCCTATACCGCGACCCCATACTCTGGAGCGAGAATAACCAGATTACCTCTGACTCGATGGCTATTCACACCATGAATCAGAACATCCGCAAGGCTCACTTCATGGGCGACCCAATCATGGGTGTGGAGATAGACACGATGTACTATAATCAGGTGAAGGGCAAGGAGATGATTGCGCTGTTCGCGGATGGCAAGGTATATCGCAACGATGTGAACGGCAACGCCCAGACCATCTACTACCTCCAGGACGACGAGGAGTCGACAGAGGTGACAGGCCTTATGTACATCGAGAGCGCAGGCATAAGTTTCTACTTCGACGAGGGCGATATCGACAAGATTGCATACAAGCAGAATCCCGAGTATGTAATCTACCCCATGTCGATGATTCCCGAGACTCAGGCACGCATCCTCGACAAATTCGAGTGGCACGACGACAAGCGCCCAACACGCATGAACATCATCTTCCGCCATGTACGCCCCACACGCCGCGAGGAGATACTCAACAAGCAGCGCCCCCGCTTCCGCATCACCGAGCGCATAGACTATGACCGTCGTCGCCTGACCGAGAACCGCATGTGGGAGGACCGCGTGGATGAGCTAACACCCGACATCGTCGAGTGGCGTGACTCGCGCACATCAAATAAAAAGTAATCAGCTACACAGCCATGAAGCACAACCTTATATACGGCATAATACTCGCCATTGCGACTCTTACCGCCACTGAACTTTCGGCACAGAGCACCGCAAGTCGCGACCTACACCGCACACGCCTCATACCCTACCCCACGGCCAACGAGGCGGCGGAGCATAACCTCGCCAAGCAGCGATATATGCAGCCCATCACCGAGTGGACAACCGACAGCGAGGGACTCCTCACGGGAGAGTTCACCTACCCCTTCTCGTGGGTGGAGCGCCAGATTTTCGTGCGCGTAGAGGGCGTGGGCAAGCCCTACGAGGTACTGGTGAATGGCAAGGTGGCGGGTGGCTCTACAAATGGCCACGCCGCAGCGGAATTTAATATTACGAAGGTTTCGCGCGAGGATAAAAACACCCTCGCTATACGCCTCCTCGATGACAAGAGCGTCGCGGATATCGAGAGTTTCGAGCACTACGACTCACACCCCGTGGCCTATGTTCTCTCGCAGCCTCGCGTGCGCGTACGCGATATATTGTATCGTACGACATTGGGTAAGGGCGGCGTGGTAAATGTCGACTTCGGTGCCATCACACACAACCAGACCCTCGGCGCAAAGACCTCGCGCCTATACTATGAGCTCTTCCTCAACGACACCATCCGCCTTGGTGGTGGCCACCGCGATGTTAGCCTCGGCATGTATGGCGTAGATACGATGCGTTTTGGCGCGCCTGTGCCCGACTCTGTGCTCTGGAGCAGCGAGCAGCCCACACGCCTCTCTCTGCGCCTTAAAAACCGCATTGCAGGCCGCGATGTGGAGTTCTACGACATACCCCTCGCCCTGCGCGAACTGCGCTACGAGGATGGCACATACTACATCAATAGCAAGGCTACAAATATCGAGTGGCTCGAGGTGTCGCCCAATGCCACAGCCGAGGATGTTAAAGGCCTCTACGACCTTGGACACCGCGCCCTACGCTTCACCGCTGGTGGAGTAGCCGAAGAGACCCTCGCCGCGTGCGACGAACTCGGCATTTATGTCGCCGTCACCGCCCCCATCAACTCATCGAAGATGGGCACATCGCGCCGCCGTGGTGGCAACCCCTCGAACAACCCTCGCTGGCGTGAGGAGTACATCGAGCGCGTGGAGCAGATGATATATACCACCCAGCGCCACCCCTCGGTTATCGCATATTTCCTGGCCGATGATAGCGCAAATGGCATCTGTTTGTACGAATCATACCTCGCTGCGAAGCAAATTTCGGGCAATCGCCCCATATTTTATGAGGATGGCAACGGCGAGTGGAACAGCGACAGGTAGCGAAAAACTCAGAAAATAGCATTTTGGAGGCGTTTTTTTGCTAAAAAAAGTTAATCATGTATTTCACTGATTTACAATACATTGGATGATGTCTCTAAAAAAAGTTGCGAAAAAAGTGAAAAAAAGTTGCGAAAAAATTTGCAGGTAAAGAAAAATGTGTTACCTTTGCACTCGCAATCACAAAGATAGCAAATGCCTCTTTAGCTCAGTTGGTAGAGCACGACACTCTTAATGTTGGGGTCCAGGGTTCGAGCCCCTGAGGGGGTACAGAAGCGAGAAACGAAAGTTTCTCGCTTTTTTGTTGTTGCTCAATGAGTTAAGCAGCCCGCCCAGGGGCGCACCAGTGGCGTATCGTGGTTGTTTTGTCTATGTTTGTCCATCCTCTGTCTATGTAGAATAGACAAAATTCACAAACCTATTTGAAACCAACAACCGAAAACTTAGACATAGGTTTCGGAAAACATCGCCCCTCTTTCAATAATCTGCGATAATCTTGGCAGATAGTTTGGAATTAACTTGACACTTCCGAATAGTGAGCTTATGTTTGCACTCGTAAACGGCTCATTGAAAGGAATTTGCACGATGTCAACCTTTGTCTAAACATTGTCTATGTTTGTCTAAAAGTTGTCTATGTATAGATTCTTCCAGCCGTTTTTAGTAGCGTAATTTTGCAACAAGAATAGTACACTATAAAAACGATTAGAAGCTATGAGAACTGAAATGTTAAGGATTAAGATGATTGCCCACAAAGGCAAACCAAACAAAAGTGGACGAGTACCGATTTTGATGCAACTCACCATTGGTAATCAAACATGCCACATCAGCACCAAACAAACAATACTTCCAGAGAGATGGGGCGATGGTAAACCCAGTGGACATACACGCGATGATCAAGCCATTGCCGCTGTTCTTGATGAGTATCGCACCAAAGCCTACAATAAATTCCTTATAATGCAGGCTCAAGATGTCAATGTAACGCCAGAGAGACTTAAGCAAGCATTGCTGGGTAAAGACATAACTAAACCCAGGGGTTATGTAGAGATCTTTGATCAGTGGCTGGTCGAGTATTCAAAGATGGTCGGTATCACGACCTCCAAGCGTACACTTGACAAATATATATTGGTGCGCAATCGTCTCCAGGATTACATTGCATCTCAACTTGGTGTTAAAGATATCTCACTTGAGGAGGTAACACCTAAATTCCTCAGCAACTTTGACAACTATCTTCGTGTAGAGTATAACATGGCAAATAACCACGCCATGAAGATTCGCCAAAAGCTACGCACGATATACAAGGTTGCCATAGATAATGGCTGGGTTAGCAAGAATCCATTTTCAACCGTTAAGATTCATTTTGATCCCGTTGAACGCGATGTTCTTACCAAGTCAGAGCTGACCGCACTTATCCAAACAGACATGATATTTGACAGACTTGAGAAGATGCGAGATGTTTTTGTATTTGCGTGTTTCACTGGTCTGGCACATTGTGATGTTGCAGGCTTGACAAAAGAGAATATTATTACCGATGAGGCTGGGCAGGTTTGGCTAAAAACACATCGTCAGAAGACCTCAGAGGTGGTTGATATCCCATTGTTAGAGATTCCGCAACTCATCATCAAAAAGTATCAAGGCATGAAGGAACTCAATGGCAAGTTGCTTCCGACATTGACAAACTCGTGTAGCAACTTATATTTGAAGGAGGTGGCTGTGCGTTGCGGCATCAATAAGACCTTAACCTTCCACATGGCTCGACATACATTCGCTACAACTGTTACATTGTCAAACGGTGTACCTATTGAGTCTGTAGCCAAGATGCTCGGACACAGAAATATTCGCACCACGCAGATTTATGCGAAGGTCATTAAGGATAAACTTGCCGAGGATATGAACAATCTCGCAACGCGCATTTGTGGCGATTATTCTATCCAGACGAGCAATATAGCAATCCATATCTCATAGTTTCACAGATCGCCTAATAACCGCCAACAAACGCGAAAGCCGCTCCCAACGGGGCGGCTAATTTTGTGTAGGTGCGTACTCCTGCGTACTGCGTACTTGGTACGCATCAGTACGCACCTACAGCAACTCCCACCCTTTATCGGTGGCGATTGCCTTTTGCGCATCAGTTAGCTTGCCGAGGTTGGTCGTGCCAATCTTACACTTCAAGCCTTGCCCATTCTCGCAAAGAGCATTGAGCAACGAGAGCAGGCTATTTACCGACAATTTTGCGCAACCATTCATCGCGATATCGACATTTATAGTTCCTGCAAAACGCACCTCGACAAGAGACTTGCACGATGTAAATGTCGTATCGATTTGGCTTCTTACATTCGAGAAGTCAAGTGTCGAATATATGGCAGTAAGCGAGGAACAACCATGGAATAACTCCGAGGCAGATGTAATGCTTCGTGTATCGAGTCCATCAATCTCGGTCAGTGCGGAGCATCCGTAGAACGCCCACATCATATTCGTGACATTGGCGGTCTCAAGTTGCGGAATACGAGTGAGCGATGTACACTTGTAGCACATCTGGTACATAGAGTCGAACTGCCGAAAGTCGAGTGTTGCAGGCAGTTCGGTCATCTCTGCGTTCTCCTTGAAGAGTTGGTATCCATTGCGCACATGCTCCATTCCCGTAGGAAGGGCGTATATCTGGTTGGATAGCTGTGCGAAGGTCATCGACTCGTCCGCTGTGCCACCCATGTCGGTTATGGCATCTACGATGTATGTCCTTACCACCGCCAGGCGGTTGATTATTTGTGCAAAGTCTGCCATTATCCGATGATGTTTGTTAGGGCATCAGCCAGTTCGGTGATGCCGAGTGATTGATCTATCTGCGCCACAAGGTTTGCGTAGGTTATCGAGTAGGCTCCTCCCTTGCGGTCTACCTCAAAGCGGTCTGCGGAGGAGAGTGCTGTTGTTGGCGTAAGCTCCGCAATTGTTACGCCCGTTGTGTTGTCTGCCATAGTTATAATATTGAGAATGGTAATTCAAAACATGTCATCGAGTGGTGGCTCACTATCCACCAACACTTATCTGCAGAGTAGATGCTCGGCACAGCAATAAACTGAATAAGACCTCCAAAGCACTCAATTCTCTGTATCGGGTTATATGTAAGTATCTGTTCGCTATAACCCAGGGAGCAGAGAATGCCAGAGTCCTCGTCATCGGTGGCAATGATTACATTGGACGATGAGCGCGTGCGTATTGGGCAGTCGTAGATGTTTACCACACTGCCGATATACTCTGCAGATGTCGGGAGGTTTATCCATACGATGTACGAGCCGAAATGAACTTGCTCGGTTATAAGGTTGAAGTTCTTGTTTATGGTATACTTGTCAGCCGATCTATCGTAGTCCGTTCCCTCCTCGGATAGTCGTTTGAACGGCACTCGTGTGTAGCCGCTGAACACTCCCGTTCCCATCTCGACATGTCCATCCTCGTAGATGCGTGTTGTTGCCGAGCCTGCGTTCTCAATACCATCAGCACCTGCAAAGAACATCAGCTTGCCATGCTTTGGGTCTGTTGTGCTTGGCAGTGCGCAACCAGCCATTCCCGCCACCACCTTCGCGTTACCCTCGTCCTTGACACCCACGAAGCCAGAGAGTACCACGCCCGACTGCCCATCGAGCTCTGTTGTCGAGTTCTGGAAGTTCTCGCGTAGGTAGTCCAGGTCGGAGGATGTTGCCGCAGCATCGCGCAGTAGCTTTGCAATGGTGGCACGAGCCTCGTAGTATGCCCCAATATGGGCGAAGTCGTCCTCGATGTTAATGTATTCGGGCGTGGCTGCGGTGTACTTCTCCAAAGCCGACACAGCCAAAATATATGCGTTTACATAGGTATCCCACTCATCGTTCTTCTTGATTACTCTTCGCACCCTACCACTCGCAGTTCGGAGCACTCCGTTCGCCACGCGGAGATACTCCGACACGAGGTATCGCTCCGCATCGATAAGGAGCTCTTCATACTCGGCTCTAATGTCAGCGAGACGCTCTCGGAGGTAGGTCTTCTCTACGGGCGAGATTACAGAGTCGGAGTTCATCTGTGCCAGGCTCTCCTTGGCTGATGCCACATCCTCAATCAACACATCGAGGTCAACACCCTCTTCTGGGTTTGTTGGGTCGATACGCCCAAAGCGGAGCACACCATCTTTGAACGATATGCCACACCCCGTTGAGCGGTCATAGAGCTGTGCATTGCCCGACACCGAGTCAAACCAGGAGTCGCCCAGCGCATCGGAGATGTAGCCTTGGAGATAGATGTTTTTCAAATAGGCGGAGTACCCTCGCATGTTGAGTCCATGAGCCGAGAGGTTTGAGAGGTCGCCAAACTGCGCAGCAATGTTGCGTAGCCGTATGCGCCAGTCGTTCATGCCTATGAGGTAGCGTTCGTAGGTGCGTGTCGAGTAGCGCGATGTCTGGCGCGTGGTATCCGTTGTGTTACCAAACGCCACAATGTTCATCGACTCGGCTGGGTGGTACGGGAAACCCTCGCGCAGTTCGTATCGCCACTCTCCGTAGGTCGAGGCGTTCAGACACTCGACAAGTTTGAAGTAGCAAGTTGTAAAGCCTGCGAAGGTGCGAGTGCCGAAGGAGTCGTCCGAGTCGATGGTTAGCTCGGTATAGTTGCCTACCTCCGAGTTTTTGAAGATGCCCATGCAGAGGTCGTTGGTGCGGAGGGAGCTTATCTCTCCCGACTCCAACTTGATAACCAGACGGCAGGTCTCTCTATCGACTAACTCAATGATGCCCGCGCCAGGTGCTGACCACTGATCGCCCACGGTGGTTTCCACACGATTGTAGCGAAACTCTGGCACCTCTAAAAACTCCTCCAGGCGGAGGTTGCGCATATAGGCGTTACCCTCGACAGAGAGGTCGCCCGACACTACGCCTCCCGTCTTGTCGAGCTTCTTTTCGAGCGAGGATTGCAACCCCTGCACCTCGGCTATCTGATGGGTGTGAGCCGAGGGCGCAACACGCTCCTGCAGCTCCTTACCCTTAATCTTCATCGAAGCCTCAGCAGCTGGGACATCGACAATAAACTCGAACTCATCGAACTTGTCGAGCTGCCCTGCGGCTGATGCTAATTCTTTAATGCGTATCTCTGACATTCTTATCCTCCCAAGATTGATGTTTTGAAGTTCTCCTTGCCGAGAACATAGACAAGGTCACGACCCTTGGCGACAAGCTGTCCGCCAAGGGTTAGTTTTATGTTTTGACCACCGCCACTCGGCAGCATCGCCTGCAACTTCGACAGCGGTGCGATGACCTCTGGGTCAGCTATGGCGTTGGGGTTATCGCCTACCAGGGCGAGTGTCTTACCATACGCCAGACCTCCCGTAGCCAGGGCGGGAACACTCTCTTGTGCATTCTTGTTGATGAGTGCGGTCATGATTGCCGCAGCCGCCACCATCGCAGCACCGATGCCAATGGCTGCCCAGGGGTTTGCCAGCACCGATTTGAGGGCAGACTTAAAGGCGATAATCATAATACCGAACTCGATGAGCTGCGCACCGATGTTTTTGAGGAAGTTGGCGAACTGCGTGAGGATCGCCTTCATAAGTCCTCCGAAGCCGAGGTCTCCCGCGATAACCTTTCCGAGGGCATCGGCAGCCGCTACGATAGAGTCTGCGAGGAACTGCGACACCTGCTGGTCGAAGCGTTGCATTGTCGAGGCTACGGTCTGCGACACATGATCGAGGGCGGCAGTAAAGTTCCAACCCTTGTTCGTCAGGGCTGTGGTATAGTTCTCGACCATCTCCACCGTTGCCGAGAGATTCTTTGCCAGGTAGGTGCTTGTGTTGTCTGCCCAGCCGAAGAGTCCCTCGCGTACCGTTGAGAATATCTCGCTCATCCGCTGTGAGTACTCCGACACCACCAGCTTGATGCCATCCATTTTGAGCTTCGGTGCAGGGAACTCTATCTCGAAGTCCGAGGCGAGGATCGGCTCTAACTTCTCGATAGGTTTGAGGTCTTCGGGTTTGATATCCTGGAGGCGGGAGAGTTCATCGCGCAACTCGGCAATCTTGGCGTTTGTGGCAGCAATCTCCTCGACTGTCTTGGCGTTACCCAGCGACTCTTCCAGAGCGCGTATCTGGCGTTGTAACTGCCCGATTATGCCGTTTGCCTCCGTAGCACCCGTTGTTGTCTGCTTGAGCGAGTTGTTATATTGAGCCTGCATCGCTGCGGCATCTTCGGCTGAACGCTTGCGCTGGGTGCGAATATCAGTAATTGCGAGTCGTGTCTGGTGCAGGAGGTTGAGCTCTTGCGCCTGGGCGGTGGTTAGTTCCTTGTTGCCCTTCTTGTACTGCTCACGCAGTGTTACCCACTGCTGGGTGATGGCACGCTCCTTGGCAAGGAGGTCGGCATCGCTATATATAGGTCGCGAATACTCGTTGTAGGTATCGTTGTAGGTCTTGTCCTGCGCCTCTTGTCGTGCCTGCTTTGCCTGCTCTGCCTGCTGGCGGGCGAACTCCGCTTGCTGCTGTCGTGCGCTCACAAAGGCTGCACCCAACGCTACCAGGGCGGATATAACCAGACCTATCGGTCCAGTCATCGCAGTAAAGGCGGCTTTGATAAGCGGGAGCATAGCCAGCAGCTTACCACCCACCGTAAGAACTGGTCCGATTGCCGCTGCAAGCGATGCGATGACAACGATTACCTTCTGCGTTGTAGGACTCAAATTCTGAAACCAGGTTACCATGTTGGATATCCAGCCTACAATCTTTTGCAGTGCGGGCATCAGTATTATACCGAGCTGCTCGGCAAGGTCGCCCAGCTGGTTTTTGAGTTGGCGCATACTTCCCGCACCCGACTGCGCTGCTGCCTCGGCATAGCCCTGGTAGTTTTCGAGGATATACTTTACAGCCTCGCCACTCTTGAGCTGCTCGGCAGTGAGGTTTTTCAGTGCAGGGATGCTCTCTCCCAACTCTCCCGTAAGACCTCCGTAGGTCTTCGCCAGATTCTTCACTGCCGATTCGAGTGTCATTCCCGTTGCTGTGGAGAGCTGTGCCGAAGCCTCGATGACATCGTTAATCTGCCTTTCGGTCATGCCGAGCGATGCGAGGTATGCTTGCTGTGCGATAACCTCCTCATCTCCGAAGGTGGAGCGTGACTGCAACTCTGCCGCCTGCGCCATAAGCCTACGCTGTATGTCCTCACGCCCTTTAAGAGCAGTCATGAGGCGTGTCTCCGCCTGCACCTGCGTATCTGCCGCCATAACCGATGCAGTGCCGAGAGCTACGAGTGGCAGCGTGAGCGTCTTGGAGAGAGTCTTACCTACGGAGGTCATCTTCTTCTGAAGACCCTCCAACGACTTCTCCACCTGCTTCGTGCGCTGCTGAAACTCGTAGCTGTCAGCACCAATTTTAATTAGTAGGTCGGCTATGCGTCTTGACATAGAGCGTTAGGTTTAAGGGCGATAGCGGGTGTATAGATTCCAGCCTCGAAGGACATCGTCAACATTGGCGATACGACCATTCTCAACACGCGACATGGCTGATACCAGGAGCACCATCTCGTCCTTGTTGGTGATGTCGATCTCCTCGTCAGCCGAACGGAAGCAGATGCCTGCCACCTGCTGGATGTAGGCTTCGGTGTTGTTCTCCGAGGCGGGAGCGTAGCGGTTGATGATCTGGCGGATGGTCTTCAACCCTCGCGCCTTGTAGTAGTGCTCCAGAAGCACGAACATCGCTCGGTAGCCATAGTCGATAGATTGAAATTGTTTGAATGCTGAGTCCTGGGAGGGTTGCACCTCGCCCAGGTACTTGGTCTTGCTTATGCGGATATTGCCTGGGTTATTGTTGCGCAATCCGCGTGGTAGTTTCTTTTCTCGGTTGTTACACATAGTTTTAAGGTTTTGAGTGTTTTCGTTTGCGGAGGTTGTCCATCTCGGCTCGTTTGAGCAGTACGGGACATTGCTCTGGCGGTGTCGGACACTTGTATGCCTGGCGTATAATGATGCGGTCGCATTCGAGCTGCACATCCTTCTCCTCGATGATTATTTCGAGCTTGTCGACCTTCTCTTCGAGTTTCTCCACGCGCCCATCCAGGCGTGTTATCTGCTCCGACTGAATGGCGATGACCTTGTCGGTGTTTTCGAGCTCCGCACCATCAGCCTCGGCATTCTCCTTGCGCCTCTTTTGTTTGAAGAATATCAGTGTGCCAAGCAGTCCGCTGGCAAGCACGAAGTTTAAGATGATAGATACGATTTCCATAGGCTTCAATTTTGAGGTACATACTTGTAGATTGCGGTTTCGCGCACGATGTAAAGCTCTCCGTAGATGAAGAACAATCCCATAATGGTCTCGTCCTGACCCTCCAGGTTGTGTATGCTTCGGAGCTCCTGCTTGCGGATATCGAAGATAAATGGCGAGTCGTAGCATATAGCCACCTCCGAGAGCGTATGGTCGCAGTGGTAGGTATGGCGACCAATGCGGCAGACCTGCTCATACTCCGTTATCGAAGTGCGCTTGTAGAGCCAACACATATCATCGGCATTTGTGATGATGAAGTTGTCGGAGATGGAGATTATGGTGTGGTAGTTCTCCATAATTTTGGCTATGGCAAAGGGGTGGAAACGAGAGTCGCTGAAGCCGCTATCCATTGTTGCATTAACCACGATGCAGTTGCTAGATAGGAACATGCCATTTGTATCGAGAGGCTCATAGTAGAACAGCGAATAACCTCTACCTCTGCGATAGGATGAGTCGACACGCTCTTTGGGAGCCTCTGGTCGCACTAGATAGGCATTGTAACACAACAGAGAGCCATCTTGTCGATCGTACTCTGCACCTCTAGTAAGTATTACAAAATAACCTCCTTGATATGTTGCCCAACCATAGTAGTTATTTAGACTCTCTGGTTGGTATACTTGCTTAACCGTACCTCGGTGGTCGCAGTAGTAGAAGACTCCTCGCTCGAAGCGTACAAAGCCATTCTCGGCAGCGAAGATCTCGAAGTCGTAGTCCGAGCGATATATCTCGCGCAGTGTACGCGACACGCTGTCAAAGATTAGGATGCGCCCAGCGCGGTCGTGGAACAAGAGGAAGTTCAGACAACGCACGATGCGCTGTATCTCGAAGTCAAACGATAGCACCCGCACACAATCGTCTCCCGTAGCAGGCTTGTCCTTGACAATGAAGCGCGGCATCTCCGTAAGCTCGCAGTTGTAGTTGTCTTCGAGAGCTTGCAGCTCGATGGAGTTTACCGAGTAGGCTGCGTGGAGATACTTCGTATCCTGGAGCACCGTATTCATATCGAGGTGCGCGGCAGTAAAGATGTCGCCCGTTAGACGCTTTGTTGGCAGCTGCTTGTACTTGAGTGCAGACTGCACGATATGTCCAACCAGGGTGTCGTAATTATTCGCTCCCTTGGTGTGCCAAAGGCGTGTTGGGTTACCCTCGCTATCAAGATAGTAGAGGGCGTACAGCAGATGGTCGTTGGGGATTGCTGGGATATCGCTTACGGGCAATGCAATTGACATCTCGACATTGTTGGCGGGATTGACGAGCGACTCATACTTGAGTCCCTTGTCGTAGTTGTCGCCCGCATCGATGGTCATCGTCATCTGTGAGAAGGTGGCGTTCTCCTGGTGTCCCGAAGAGTAGCGACCACGATTGCTTTCGTAATACTCAATCTTGCCAATGAGTGTCTGGCGGATAAAGAACTGCAATGTACCATCTGCTGGTATGCCATTTATCTCCACCTTGATGCTTTCGGGCGTTCCCGTCTTAACCTCCGAGACGATGCAAGTGTCACTCTGCGACCAATCGCCAGAGTCGGTAAGGTAGTAGGTTGTGCCTGCCGCAACGACACGAATGCCATAGTGTACATTGACTGCGTAGTTCTCGGCAATGTTTGTATAGCGATCCGAAGTCCACTCGCGGTGTGTTGTCTGCAATGAGAACTCCCATTGTATCGGGAAGTTACACTGCGCCACCTCCCTGCCCTTGGTATAGATCGTTGTGCCTTTATAAGCATCACTACCGCAAAAACACAGCGAGTCTCCCCATTCGCCAAAGTCGATAAAGGCATTGGGATCGTCCCACGCTTCGGGCGAGAAGAAGCCGAGGTGGTTAGCCAAGTTCTCGATACTCTTGTTCTTGACATCGACCGTTACGGAGCGCAGTGCTGGGACGATGTCGAGTGTTGCCTCGCCCATCACATAGATGCCCGCGTTCCACATATCATCGACCACATCTCTGCCCGATGATGTGACCACATTTACGCCCTCCTCAGCGATGAGATGTGTACCCGCGTCATCGGTCATCACTTCTCCAACGGGGAACTCCGAGCCAATCTCAAAAAAGGTAACGGGGCGACTGCTCTGGTAGAGCGAGATGGCTCTGCGGATATGGAGTGCGCCACTCGACTGGAATATCTGCCCAGCGAATGGGAGCAGGCATAGTTCGAGGATGTCACGGTAGGTAGGCTCCTCGTAGACATAGTACAAGCGTTCCAGATCGATGTAGGTCTGGCGCAGGGGCGAGATGCCCTCGTTCATACCCTCGCCATAGAGGTCAAGCCAATCCGACACCTCCATGTCAAGCTCCAGGAGGTCGAGACAGCGCGTGGTTAAGTTCCACAACGAGAGCCTACCCGAAGTGCCTATCGACATCAGGTCTTTGAAGATGTAACTTTCCAGGAGGTTGAAGCCATCGACAGCCTTAATGGTAACGGTGTAAGGCGGTGCTGTGAAGGTTTCGGAGTAGAGGTCGGCAGTGACGAAGCCTCGCCAATAGAGTGCGCCAGAACGGAAGATGCTCACGCGGAACTGACGAGCATCAGAAGTGAAGAGGGACAAATAATGGAAGTTGTCCTTGCAGAGGATGTTGATGGTAGCTTCGGAAGCCTTAACGGGAGCATAGAACTCATCGCCACGCGCCTCCCAGGTAATGATGATTGGCTCATCGCCCGCGAAGGTCATCTCCTCCGATGAGCCAGCATAGCCGCGCTCGGCAATCTCTACGCGCCACAATATGTTGTGGTGCTTGCTGCGCATCTCTGCATAGTATTTTAGTCCGAATTCTGCCATTTATCACATCTTTGCGATAAAGGTAGATTCTCATCGGGCGACAAGAGATGACCATAGGTCACCTATAAAAAACAAACCGAGACCCTTGCGGATCTCGGTTGACCTACAGAATTGTTATGTTACCCGATGATTTGGAATTTGTCGGCTTCGGGGATGATGGCGAGTCCGCCCCAAGTGCCATGAAGCTGACCGATGGCATCTATATCCTCAATCACACCCTCCTTGCCATCGTAGCGGTTGTACTCGCCTTCGAGGTGGATGATTCGTACCTTCTGACCTACCTTGTAGGGACTCTCTTTTTGTTGCTTTGTCTGGTGCATATCGTTGTGTTTTAAGCGTTAAACCAATCTTCAAATCGCTCGAAGAAGAGCAGTTGTGTGCGAGGGCGCATAAGGTCGTAGTTGCGGAGGATTGCCTCTCGTGCCTTGGTGTTCCACTCGGCTGGTGTCTTGGTAGCGGTAAAGTCCACCGCCTCAACCTTGATGCCATCGTACTCATCGAGCATCTCTCGTGATGCTCGTGCCAGGTCGCGTACCTCGTCTGTTGCCTGCACCCAGCTCGTTGCATCGGTTGGGAACTGCTCCAGGAACTTTTCTATTTTGCTAAACATAACCTTGTGTTTTAATTGTTGAGTGCTATAAAGTGCCAGCCGTTGTCAAAAAAGTAGATGTAGTCTACATCGTGTGCTCGGATGCTGAAGAAGTGCTCAAGGCTTGGGTGTGTTTCAGCTGTCGAGTCCTCCTCGTAGTTGCATAAGTTTGTCGTCCCTGCAATGTCAACAAGGTTGCCCTTGCTCATTAGCTCTTCGATCTGCTCTGCAGTCTTGTACTTGGTCGTAAGAATCTGCCCTGCATGCTCTGGGTAGCCATCTCTCCAAAGATGTATGCTTGTTACGGTCTTGTCGGCATTTACTATACCTATTTTTGCTCTTGTGCTCATATCCTAAAAGTTTGTGCCAAGTTTCTTATTTACTCTGTCGATGAGCTTCTGCTCTGCCTCTGCCATCTTGCCCTCCTCGATGCGTGTTGAGTAGCGGGCAACAACCTCCTTTGTGTCGACATCCATTACCACGATTACCAGGCGGTAGTATCGTGCTTGTGCGAAGTGGTAGTCGAGTTTTGCAATGTAAGCCATATCCTTGTTGTATTAAGTGTTACTCTTCGAGTGCCCAACGCTGCTCCAGGAGGGCGCGGTGCTCCTTGTTAATCTGCTCGGTGCGCTCCATCAACTTGGTGTATTCGGGTGAGAGTCGCTTGAACTCAGCGGTCAGCTCGTCAGCGCGTTTCTTGATGACTTCAAACTCTGCCTCAAGGCGGTCAAGCTGGCGGTCAATTTTTGCGATCTCTTTTGCGTTCTTGGTCTTCATAACTCACTCTGTTTTAGTTGTTTATTGTAGTGCAAACATAACATCATACTTTGGAACACGCAAGTTAATTCGGGTTTATTTTCAACAAATAACGACTTTATTTTCAATGTGTTAGAGAGCCAGAGCCAGCCCCTTGCGAGGTTGGCTCGGCATCCTGGTTTAAGCTTCCAGGTAGGCGATGTTTGACATCCTCTCGTAGAGGTCTTGTCCGAGTCGAAGCTTGGTTGCTATGTACTCCTCGCGCTCTGCTATGGAGAAGCGTCTTTCAAGAGACTGCTTGCAATCCTCGATGTACTTCTCAAGCCACTCGGCATCGCGGTTAAACTGTCGCTGAACGCTTCGTTCAATGGCGATGCACTTGTTGAGTTCCCTGCGGTATGCTTCGCGATCCTTCTCCCACTGCTCAACGCT
>JAZRJJ010000015.1:0-20451 GCA_045645705.1 Alistipes sp.
GAAATCTGCGATGTCTGCCAACAATACTGTAGTCTTTGCTACGTTATCAAATGTGTAGCCAGCCTCCTCGAGGATGTAACCGAGGTTTGTGAGTGCCTGACGAGTCTGTGCCTCTACGCCCTCTGCCATAACGCCTGTTGCGCCGTCGATGGGCAACTGACCAGAGATATAGAGTGTTGCGTCGTGTGCAATAGCCTGTGAGTAGGGACCTACAGCCTTAGGAGCCTTGGGTGAAGCGATAACTTTTTTCATTTCTTTATAAGTTTTAATTGATTTGTATTATCTTTGTTGCAAAGATAACGATAATTTGGAATAATATTATGAAACGCACGATTTTATTTTCAATCACCCTCCTTATTTCTGCGCTCATGGTCGTGGGCTGTTGCGACTGCCGCAAGCGTAGCAAACTCGAGAAACCCCTCGTGGGCACCACATGGCAGCTCGTGCAGCTTATGGGTCGCGAGGTAGCAGCAACGGGCGACAGCTACACCCTATGCTTCAGCGAGAATGGCACCGCCGCAGGTGCTGGCGACTGCAACCGCTTCACCGTGACCTACACCGTAGACGATAGCCGCGCACTCAATCTCGCCAACCTCGGCTCTACACGCCGCTACTGCGAGAACCATGCAAGGGAGAGTGCCTACTATGATATGCTCGAGGGCGTTACGCACTACGAGATGGATGGCGACAATATGCTTCTTCTGAAAAATGGTACGCTTGTCGGCATTATGAAAGCCGTAGAGGTACAGCAGTAAAGGTTGCAATGGTAAAAATAATAGAGGGGTTGTCCACGCGGACAACCCCTCTGTCGTTAGTATTATGTTAGAAATTCAGGCCAAAGCCTATCGAGAGTGCATGAGTCTTGATGTTCGCAGGCGCTGTCAGCTCTATGTCTACCTCTGGCGAGTTGATGTCTATGTCAACAGTCGTAGGGTAGAGGTTGAGTCCATAACGCATGAAGAATGAGAAACGGCCAACGTCGCAACCCAATGTTGGTGCGAGGTAGAAACCTGGCATTGCCCACTCGTTCATGCTGAAACCCGTGCGTAGCGAGATGTAGGGCGAGCGGCCGCCTTTGTTATTGATGATATTTACGTTTAAATCTTAAATCCTAATCTAAACTGCAAATGTGGCTCGAAATAGAAGCGGCCATAATTACCCGAGTAGTATCCAATGCCTCCACCTATGGTAAACTCGCAGTACCAGTGCTTCGTAAACTCTCTCTTAATACCGTATACTGGTACTAATGAGGTCCTAAAAGGGGTGTTAGGGATCAAGATTGCTCCACTGATTTTTGCCGAGAAAAAATCCTCATCATTTAAATAGTATCGAGGCTCTATCGTTAGACGGAAACCATTACTCCATTCATAGTTGTATTTTTGTGGCGAATATGCTTCGCTGCCGGCACCGATGCGACCTATCAACGACATGCCGCTATTCCACACATACTCGTAGCTATACTCAAGACGGTATGGGGTTGATATGGAGAATGTGTGGTGTGAGCCTACTTGTTCGTAGCGTGGTTTCACGGTTGATTTGCTCTCCTGCGCCTCTGCACTATAAGCACCTGCGAATAGTGCAATAATAAGAATTACTAAACTCTTTTTCATAATCTATTTTTGTTAGTTTATTATTGTTAGATTTTTTCTGCATACAAATTTACCCCCCCCCTCGAATTTTCCAAATTTTGGGGTAACAATTTGAGGGTGAGGGGTTAAGATTTCTGCATATTGCATTAATATGCGGGGTGAACGTAGGGGCGTTGCTACAAAAAATTGGGCCGTCGTACTTCACAGCAGACGGCCCTCACACAATGGACACAAACAATTATTAACTTTTTACACCATAAAATCTCTATCTCTTGTCTGCCCAGCAGTGCGCGCCGTTGGTGCGCCTTCCGTTGGGTGAAGATCCGGCTCTATTTAACCTTTTAACACTTGGCGGGATCCTCGTTTTTTCTACTAAACTTAAACTTATTTATCGTTATTTCTATTTGTTTCTGGTGCAAATATATGGCAAGAAAATCAATATTCCAAACAAAAAATATTTATAGCTATATAAGCAGAAACTATAAAGAGGGAAATATATGCTTTGCGCAGTGCAAAACTATATATTACCCTCTAGTTTTATGGGCGGGCTACACCCTGTATATCAATCCATTACTATGCGAGTATCTCGCCGCACTAAGCGCTGAAAACTTTACGCTGATGTAAGGATATAATCAAAATGTTTTTGACTAATTTCTATATTTTTTTTCAACAGCCTCGTCATCATCCCCGGGAATGACGCTCATTTGCTCGGCAGATGTACTCTCCCCGTCCAACTCACCAATCATCTGCACGCTCTCCTCGTCGACATAGAACGACGAGATTTTCACGTGGGACTGATCCTCCTTTATGCCGAGTTGTATAACCTTATTTGCCGATTTTATGATGCTCTGGCCTCCCGTAGCGATAGACCTCTTAACGTCGCCAACGGCCTCAGTGGTCTTTTTGAGGTGCTCCTCCACCTTGTTGAAGCGCTCGGCGAGAATCTGTGTGCGCTTTATCATCTCCTCGGCGGCCTCCACAATCTTCTTCTGGTTGCCGAGCTGGCGGCTCTGTGTCCACATAAGTTCGAGGATGCGGAGGTTCATATACATGGTCTGCGGACCGAGGATGAGCACGCCCTTGTCGTAGGCATCCTTCCACAGCGCGTTGTCGTTCATCAGTGCGAGGTTGAGCGCACCCTCGTTGTGCATATACATAATCACGAAGTTGAGCTTCGAGTATCCCGTCTTGAGGTACTTCGTGTAGTCCTTCTTCGCGAGCAGGTCGACCTGACGGCGCACTGCAGCGATATGCTCGGCCAAGTATTGCGACCTCATCTTCTCAGCATTGTCGCCCTCGTTTGCCGCATTTATATATAAGGTATAGGCCTTGATGTTGACCTTCGAGTCGACGATGACATCGCGGTTGTTGGGAAAGTGGAGCACGAAGTCGGGGATGAGGCCCTTGTCGTCGTCATCCTTGATGCTTGCGCCAAACTCATCCTTCAGCGACTGCTGTGTTGCATACTGCTCACCCTCCTTGAGCCCGAGGTCCTCGAGCAACTGGCGCAGCTTGAGCTCGCCGAAGTTACCCTGCACCTTGACCTCACCCACAAGGGCGCGTGTCAGGCGCTCGGCAGTCTCACCGAGGTCGCGACTGTTCTTCATGTTCGCCTGGATGGTAGCGTCGAGGCGTGTCATGGTCTCGTTATGCTCCTTGCTCGAGGTGTTTAGCGCCTCCTGCATCTGCTTGAGGCTCAGGCGCAGAGGGTCGACAATCTTCGATACCTGCTCTACGTTGCGCTCGCGCAGCTCCTCCTCGCGCACCTTGAGCACCGTCTCGGAAGTGGTGCGCATCTGCTCGCGTATTAGCTCGAGCTGGTCATCGAGTTGCTTCTTGTTCAGCGCCTTGAACTCATCCATCTGGCGCTGCTGCTCCTCGCGAAGGTGGGCAATCTGCTTGTCGTGCGACTCCTTGAGTGTTGCGGTGTGTGTCTCGAGCGTCTCCTTTGCCTCGCGCTTGGTGGTGTCGAGTTGCTCCTCGAGTGTTATGCGCCTAGTTCGCTCTATGTCGCGCTCCGAGCGTAGGGTGATGGCTTCGGCGCGTAGTGCCTCGATGCGCTCCTCACTCTTTGTGAGTTGAGTCCTGCTCTCGGCCAGCTGCTCCTCGAGGTCGTTGCACTTCGCGGTATCACCATTCGTAGGTCGACTGCGGCGGACTACTATGAAACTTGCCGCCGACATAATCACGACGACGGCAAGAGTTACAATATAGTATACTTCCATTTATCTATATGTTAGGGTTGCCCGCGTGGGGCGGTGTAGATTACTCTGCGAGGGTGCGCTTACGCAACTTCACGACATTCTCCACATGGTGTGTATGTGGGAACATATCGACGGGCTGCACGGCGAGAATCTCGTACATATCGTCGAGGAGTGCCAGGTCGCGCGCCTGTGTCGAGGGGTTGCAACTTACGTATACCATGCGCTCGGGTGCTGCACGCTTGATAACCTCCAGGACGCGCTCGTCGACACCTGCACGTGGTGGGTCGAGGATGATGACGTCGGGGCGGCCGTTGCGTGCGATAAACTCGTCGCTCATCACATCCTTCATGTCGCCAGCGTAGAACACCGTATTCTCGATGCCGTTAATCTCGGAGTTTATCTTTGCATCCTCAATAGCCTCGGGGACATACTCCACGCCTACAACCTTCGCAGCGCGGCGTGCGCAGAAGTTGGCGATGGTACCCGTACCTGTGTAGAGGTCGTAGAGAACATCCGTAGGCTTAAGGTCGGCGAAGTCGCGCGTAACCTTGTAGAGCTCGTATGCCTGCTCCGAGTTTGTCTGGTAGAATGACTTGGGTCCCACCTTGAACTTGAGACCCTCCATCTCCTCGATGATGTGGTCCTTACCCGCAAAGCAGATGGGCTCGCGGTCGCCGAGCGAGTCGTTCCACTTCTCGTTGACCATATATATGAGCGATGTAATCTCGGGGAACTCCGCCTTGAGGTACGACATAAGGGCGTTGATGCGCTCGGTGTCGTTCTCGTTGAACACCACGATAACCATAATCTCGCCTGTCGATGCGGTGCGGATGACCATCGTACGCATGAGACCCTCGTGGAGGCGTGCGTTGTGGAACGAGTAGCCATGCTCGATGCAGAAGGCCTTTGTTGCAAGGCGAATGCGGTTCGAGATGTCTACCTGAAGGTGACAACGGTTAATATCGAGGACCTTGTCGAAGCAACCAGGGATATGGAAGCCCACAGCGGGAGTAGATGCTATGTCGCCCGCCTCGGCAATCTCCTCGTATGTCAACCAGCGCTTGTCGGCGAAGGTGAACTCGAGCTTATTGCGATACTCGCGTGTGCGCTCCGAGCCGAGACATGGGCGCACCTCGGGAATGTTGAGGTGTCCGATGCGCACAAGCTGGTCCTCGACCTGTGTGGTCTTCTGCTTGAGCTGCTCCTCGTAGGGCAGGCTCTGCCACTTGCAGCCGCCACATACGCCAAAGTGCTCGCAGAAGGGCTCAACACGCAGGGGTGACTTCTCCACAAAGCGCACGATGGTGCCCTCCATATAGCGGCGGTGGTGCTTGCGTATCTGCACGTCGACGACATCGCCAGGAACGGCCATAGCCACGAAGACAACCTGGTTGTCGACCTTACCCATAGCCTTGCCCTCGGCAGCAAGTGTTGTGATATGTAGACCCTCAATCAGGGGGTAATCCTTTCTTCACTTTCCCATAATAACTATTATATGTGGTTGCTAAAAGGCCTTTGTTCTATTCTCTTCGGCATCCTTCTCCAATGCCTCGTCGCCCTCCCACTCGAAGAACTCGAAGCTCTCGCAGCCCTTGAGGCCGAAGCGTGTGTAGGTGATGGGGAGGCCCATAGCCACGAACTTTGTCTCGTAGGCGGTCTTCACCGATAGCACCTCGTCGGCATATCCCGAGCCGTAGATGTCGTCGTTCTGCACCTCGACATTCAGACCCAGACGCTCGATGACTGCTGCAGTGTAGGCGTACAGGTGCTTTGAGTCGGTCTTGAGGTTGATGACGCCATCCTCACAGAGCATCTTCTTGTAGTCGGCAAGGAAGAGGGGTGATGTTAAGCGCTTCTTCGCGCGGCGGCTCTTGAGCTGTGGGTCGGGGAAGGTAATCCATATCTCCGCAATCTCACCCTCGGCGAAGAACGAGCGGATGAACTCGATGCGTGTGCGCACGAAGCCTACATTCTCCATGCCGCGCTCCGTAGCGGTCTTGGCACCGCGCCACATGCGGGCACCCTTGATGTCGATGCCGATGTAGTTCTTGTCGGGGTTGCGCTCCGCCAAGGCCACGGTGTACTCGCCACGACCACAGCCCAACTCAAGGATGATGGGGTTGTTGTTGTGGAAGAAATCCTCGTGCCAGCGACCCTTTAGGGGGTGGTCCTTGTGGAAGATGTCGTCAAACTCGGGCTGCACCATGCACTTGAAGGTGAGGTTCTCAGCAAACTTTCTTAATTTATCTTTTCCCATGGGGTAGTGTTTTAAAGCTTCTTCTACTTAACTTCGGGCTCTCCTATGATGATGCCCACGGAGCTTATGCCCTCGACGAGGGTGTCGGGCATGATGCGGAACTTATACTCGCCGCAGCGACCCAGGACCACATCCTTGCGATAGAGGAATGTCTGCTCCTCGGGGCGTACCTCCTTGATGCGTGGTATGCGTAGTGTGAAAGGCTCTGCCGTAACCAGCGAGTCGGGAGATATTGCCAGGATGCGCAGGCCAACGGAGTCGGCAGTGTAGCCCTTGCCATAGCGCACGACGATAGATATATCGCGCTTCGAGAGTGAGTCAGTGTTGTTGTAGGTAAACTCCTCCGAGGTGCTCCATGCGTCGCTCTCTATGTCGTGCATTGCAACGCTGTGCTGCTGCTCGTTGCACGACACAGCGAGTGCGGCGAATACCACCATTGCCAAATATATCAGGCGTCGCATCTGCTACTCGTTGCTTTTGTTGTTGTTATTCTCGCCATTGCGCTCACGGCGCTCGCCACCATTGCGGCGACCACGGTGGTGGTGACGACGACGGTCGTTACGCTCACCGCGCTCGGGGCGCTCACTATTTGTAGCCTCGCCACTCTGCTGCGCAGGTGCCTCCGATGTATTCTCGCGTGGCTCACGATTCTCACGATTCTCACGTGGCTCGCCCTTCTCGCTCTTGTCGCGTGGCTCACGGTTCTCACGGTTCTCACGGTTCTCACGGCTCTCGCCACCCTCGCCATTGTTGCGGCGGTCACGACGGTCACGGCGGTCGCGTCTATCGCGACGCTCACGGCGCTGCTCACCCTGCTGTGGCTCATCGTTACCCTTCGCCTCCTTCGCCTCGGGTGCTGACTGCTCCACGGGTGTAGCCTCCGTAGCGGCGCTCTCCTGAGCCTCGCCCTTGTTGCCACGGCGCTTATTACGCTTATTGCGCTTGGTCTTGTTATCGAAGCGTGTGATGCTATCCTCCTGGCTGCGATATGTTGGCTCCTCCACTCTTGTCTCGTCGCCCTCGCCAATAAGTGTCTCGGCCTTCTCACCTGCGCGGTTGAGAGCGATAATCTCTCTTACGCGGCTGATGGGGAGCGTTGTGAGGTTCGCCATGGTGCCCTTGCTTGTAGAGAAGGACATGGTGCCCGCCAAGGGGTCAATCTTAACCAAGAACCACTCGCCATCGAGGGTCTGCAATGGCTCGCGCAAGCGAGGTATGGTGCGGCGTGCATCGGCATAGACATCGTATTCGTACATGAGGCAGCACTTCAACTTTGAGCACTGACCCGCCAGCTTCTGGGGGTTGAGCGAAATCTCCTGCATGCGTGCGGCATTTGTCGTCACGCTCGAGAAGCTCGAAATCCACGATGCACAACACAACTCGCGGCCACAGGCACCGATACCACCGATGCGTCCCGCCTCCTGGCGTGCGCCAATCTGCTTCATCTCGATGCGGATGTGGAAGCGCTCGGCAAAGACCTTGATAAGCTCGCGGAAGTCGACACGCTCGTCGGCGATGTAGTAGAATATAGCCTTGAGCTTGTCGCCCTGATACTCCACGTCGCCAATCTTCATGTTGAGGCCCATGTCGGCAGCAATCTGTCGCGAGGCAATCATCGTCTCGTGCTCCAATGCTATGGCCTCCTGCCAGCGCTCAATATCGTAGGGGCGTGCCTTGCGGTATATCTTCTTGAACTCGCCATTGTGGGGGTTGAAGCCCACGCGGCGCATCTGCTTCGCCACCATGTCGCCCGTGAGCGAGATGATGCCGATGTCGTGGCCTGGCTGTGCCTCCACGGCGACGATGTCACCGCGCTTAAGCTCCAGGTTATTCACGTTCTGGTAGTATGAACGGCGGGTATTCTTGAAGCGCACCTCGAAGATGTCGGTGGGGATGTTGTTGGGATACTCCTCGAGCCAGTCGGTCTCGTGGAGCTTGTAACAACCCTCCGATGCGTGTGCCTCAATCTCATCGCCGCAATCGCAGAATGTGCAACCACGACCAATATCTGGAATATGTCTCTTGTTACAACTCATTTTCAGTTATAGTATATATATCGGGGTAAAGATACGAAAAAAACAGCAAACATAAAAGCGCTAAGCTAAAAGTTTACCAAAGAGCGATTTTTTATGTTAAAAGTGTAGCGATGCCGAGAACGAGAAGAGGCGTGGGTAGGCGTAGCTCAGACGGTTGGCAAAGGGGGTAATGTCGGTGCGACTACCCACCCTGCGAAGCGATATGCGACTCTCCTCATAGCCGCTGTATATTATATTGCTGCCCAATATGTTACGCGCTGAAATTTGTATGCCGAGAGAGCATCTGTCGGTGAGCCTGAAGTACTTCGATAGGGCGAGGTCTATGGTTGCGGCATCGGGTAGGCGTTGCTGAAGGTTCAGCGCCTCACGCTCCTCTGAAGAGGCGGCGTATGATAGCACTCGCTCCGTGCGTCGAACAACCGATGGCGTGACATAGCCGAGTGCCCAATATTGCACCGAGGCGCGTGCCATCCAGCCGTTGTGCCTGAAGCATATATCGCCATATAGGGAGATTTCTGGTGCGCCGACATGTTTGCCGCGCATATTCGATACAGTCCTGTTTATTAGTGTGTTATCGTCGTCGGTGTATGTCGCTACTGTGGGGTTGCGGTGGTAACGGTATTGTGCAATGTTTGCGGCAAAAGATGAACTGAACAGGTGCGACCAGGTGGCTTCGGCAGATGCCTCAATGCCGTAGTGTATGCGGCCGATGCCACTAATCACAGCGTCGGAATATTCGCCCGCGAGGTCGTCGTAGTAGCGCACGACACTCATTTCGCGGGTGGTGGAGTTGAGGTAGAGGGCTGCACCAAGTTCAAGGCGTTGCGTGGTGTAGGCGTAGGTCAACTCGGCGGAAAGTGTTGTAGCGAGTTCAGGCTCTTCGACCACGCGGTTGTTGTACTCGGGTTGCAAGAATGTGTCATCAGCGTGCGGACTGTTTGCCCCTGCCATAAATGTTGCGCTTATGTCTTGATTATCAAAAGCATAGCGACACGAAAAGTTGAGCACGGCGGGAGTTAGCACCACGCTCTGCGAACGCCCATATGAGGCTCGGCCGGCGTAAAGTTCTTTCTCGAAATATCCGCGGCGCCATGTGAGTTCAGGTGTCATCTGCGCCCCTGCACTAAAATTGAAATCTGCGATATTCCACTTGGCTGCGACATAGAGTTTTACTCCTATCTGCCCAAGGCGATAGTCGTAGCTGAAGCGGTCGCCCTCCGTGACTCTATTATCGGGGTTGCGGAGGTTGTTATCCGTGAGGTGTGAGTAGGTGGCGTCGTCCTCAAGGTAGTAGTCGATGTCGCGGATATGAGTTGCGCCGAGGAGGTCCTCTATCACTCGAAATCTACGCTCGCTGTCGCCTCTTAATTCCGCGCCATAGTCGAGAGTGACGATGCCTATTCGGCTGTTGATGCCTGCATTGAGGAGGATGTGCGAGTGGTTTGTGCGGCGGAGGGTGACGGCATAGCGTGCAGAGCCATCCTGCTGCAGGGCGTTTGTGTGGTAGAGTCTCTCCCAGTCTATCTGCGTGTAGCGCAGGTCGTTTATGACCCACGCCTTTTCGACTTCAATGCGATCATCATCAGCATAGTACGACGGCATATATTTGTAGTTGTCAGGGGCGGGAGTTGGGGCGTTGAACCATGAAAGAGAGGAGATGCCTCGTCGCTCAAAATGTGCGTTTGCCGTAATCGTAAGGCTGGCAGCTGCGGTGATTCTGCGTTGCCACATAGCGATAAGCTCTGGGCGCAGTGAGGTGGCAACACGCGAGTTGCGCACCTTGCCATTTTGCATGCCCCATGCGGGGTTGTAGAGGGTGTTGTGCGTTAGGGCGTAGGCCTCTGCGGTGGATGCTTGGCGAAGGCCTCGCTCAGACCACGGGATAGATATAGCGATGTCCAGTTTGTCGTTGCGCCCGTTGTACGATGCGCTCACTGCGGCATCGAAAGCATTGGTGAAGATGCCATCTACATATAGGTCGCGTCCCGTGCGTATGCGCGCATAGCTCGTGATGGCCCATCCCTCCTTTAGAGGTACGCCGTATTTGTCGATGAGGTATGTGCCGCGATGGTTGATGCCCACGAGGTAGTTGCGGCCTGTGAGGTCGGCATATATTGATTGGCGTTCGCGCAGGTTGGATTCGGCGCCCGATAGAATTGTCGTGGTCTGTGTTGTCGAGCCAGAGAGGTGGGAGTGTGCGATGCCGCTTTGCTCGTTAGTGTAGTGCCCTAATGACTTCAGCGTGCGCAGGGTGGTATAGTCGACCTCGGCGTAGCCATAGAGGTTTCGGCTCTTGGATAGTCGCTCGCCACGGTAGCTGTTCGAGGCATAGCTGAGGGCGTAGCGCGAGTTTGGTGTGTAGTTTCTTGAGACGTGCTCTACGGTGAGTGAGTCGTTGAGGCCGCCCCACAGCGATATATCATCGTCCTCCTCTTTGTAGAACTTGAAATCCCTATAGTCCAACTCCTCATACTCCTGCGCAGAGAGTCTCTGCCATGGTTGTGTCAGGGCAGTGAGGAATAGGGTTAGGTATAGTATAAGTCGCTTCATCTATACCACAAAGTTATAATTTTTTCGCGAAAATACTACATATGAGCAGGTTATACCCAAAATAAAAGTTGGCTACCCAGATGGATAGCCAACTCTCATAGATATTTAGGTTACGGATTACTCCGCCTGCATTGCTGCATAAGCGATACTCAAAGCATCAGCCTTACGGAGCTCCTGCTTAACAGCAGTAAGCTTACCAACTGTTGCCTCCTTATCAACACGCAAGTTTACCACAATCTCCTTGGGGCTTACACCCTTAGTTGCAGTTGTTGCGCTGATGAAGTTACGAATATCCTCAACCTCCTGGGTCTTATCGTTAAGCTGAATCTTCAAAGCATCCTCACCCGCCTTAGCGCTCATGGGCTTACCCATCCAGATGTTTACGAGATTCTTCTTGTCGAGCTCAGTGATCTCATTAGCCTGGGGCATCTGAACCTTTACCAACGGATCAACCTCACGCATTGTAGTTGCTGCCATGAAGAAGAAGAGCAACATGAACACGATATCGGGAAGTGAAGAGGTCGACATAGCGGGCACTTCACGCTTGCCCTTTTTTGCCATTACTGCCATAATTACTTCTTTGTTTGATCGTTAGGTTCTGCCTCAGATATCTTCATAGGAACAGCCTTGCGGATGTTACCTGCCTGGATGTCGTCAAGCTCATCGTAGCCTACACCATATACTGTGCGCGCGATGTCGTCACGGTAGAGGCTGAAGGCATGAGTAAGCTCATCCTGCACCTGAAGATAGATCTTATACTTTGACTCGTTATCTGCCTTAAGAGAAACAAGACCTTCGCTAATGTCGTATGTAGCGCCCTCGATCTCGGTAGCCTTCTTGTTAGACTTGTCCGCGTCTACGAGGAAGTGGTACACCTCACGAGAGAGTCGTGAGTGACCTGCTGAACGCTTAAGGTCGTTTGAACGATACTCCTCAGTACCAACCATGATACTACCGTTACGAGATACGTTAACCTTAAGTACGTTACGCTCATTTACATCAACATCGTTCTGCTGCTCTGTAGGGTCAATCCAGGGCGGAAGCGTACGCTTCATACCTGTGTCGACATCCATCGTAGTGGTCACCAAGAAGAATATCAACAGCAAGAATGAAATATCCGCCATTGAGCTGGAGTTAATCTCTCCAGCCTTTTTCTTAGCTCTAGCCATACACTACTTCTTAAAGAATCCGATAATTACTGAGATAACTGCTGACAAGATAGCAGCACCACCTACGATGTAAGCAATGATAATGCTGAAGTCAGAGATACGGTAGTCTGAAGCACCGAATACCTCACGTGTTGCGGGATCAGTACCAAGACCAAGGTCGTAGCCTGCAGCATCCTTCAAAACATTACCCTCGTGCCAGCCGTGGCTGTCAACGAAGAACATCGCTACAAAGTAGATTGCTACAACGATAACGACACCTACAACCAACTTGATAAGAGCCTTCTTCCAGTTCTGTGCGAAGCTGATGAAGAGGTCTGCACATGCGCTAATGATAGCGATGATGAGGATGATTGCAAGAAGTGCATAGCACCAGTAGATGGTGTAGCTGATAGATGTTGCCAAAGTTGCAGCGTTCTGGCCGTCAGCCTTTGCGTTCTCGTTAGCAAGCTTTGATGCAGCGATGTTGTCCTCCATAATCGCTACATTAGTCTTGTAGATGTTAAGAGTATCAGCAGTTGCCTTGTAGTCAGCTACAACAGCCTCTGCATCCTTAAGCTGCTTCTTCTGCTTGCCGTTGAGGCTCTTGAGCTCGCCGAGCTGAGCAATCTCAGTCTGTGCAGCGTTGTAAGCCTCCTCTTTTGCAGCTACCTTAGCCTCGTATGCGGGGATAAACTCGTTAACAGTGCGCTCGAGCTTAGCCTGCTCCTCTACGATGCCCTCCTCAGTGAGCATGTCATCGCCAATCATCATGGCGATCTCGTTACCGAACTGCTCAATACCCTCCTCTGCTGTTGCTACGTTCTGTACAAGTGGAGTGGCATCGGTGATCTTCTTGCCCTCGGGGGCATTCATACCAGCCAATACAGCCCATCCAATTGCTGCTACAGAGACTACAGCAAGAAGAATAGAGACTATAATTCTAAATACTTTCATAATAAAATGCTTCTTAAATAGGTTGGTCTTAATTATCGCTTGTTGTGCTCGATGAGCATGTCAATCAAAGTGATTGAGCTATCCTCCATCTTAACAACCTGTGCCTCGATCTGAGCAAGGATGTAGTTGAAGAAGACCTGAAGAACAACTGCTGCGATAAGACCGAGCATTGTAGTCAAAAGAGCCACCTTGATACCACCTGCAACGACTGCGGGAGAGATAGTAGCCTGTGCCTGGATATCATCGAAAGCCTGGATCATACCAACAACGGTACCCATGAAACCGAGTGATGGAGCAAGTGCGATGCACAATGAAATCCATGAAAGACCGCTCTCCATGTTACCCTGCTGAACTGAACCGTAAGATACAACAGCCTTCTCTACAGACTCGATACCCTGGTTGTAGCGCATAAGACCCTGGTAGAAGATTGAAGCAACGGGACCGCGCTGGTTGCGGCAGTACTCCTTAGCAGCCTCAACGCCCTCAGTGTTAAGGAGCTCCTCAACGCGAGCGATGAACTTCTTTGTGTTGATCTTAGACAAAGCAAGGTAGAGGATACGCTCTACTGCGATAGCCATACCGAGAATCAAACAGATCAAAGGCAAAAGCATCCAGCCCCAGCCACCCTCGAGGAACTTCTTCAAGAGTGAGAAGTGCATAGGCTCACCCTGCAACTCAGCCTCCTCAGCCTCTGCAGCCTCGTCAGCCTCAACTGCATCTACAACCTGCTCAACGTTAGCCTGCTGTGCAGCCTCCTCGTTAGCCTCCTGTGCGAAAGCAGCGCCGAATGAGAGAGTGGCAGCTGCCAAAACCATAAATAATTTTTTCATAGTGTTTTGATAGTTAAAATTTGT
The DNA here is from genome assembly GCA_045645705.1 of Alistipes sp. Lineage (GTDB taxonomy): Bacteria > Bacteroidota > Bacteroidia > Bacteroidales > Rikenellaceae > Alistipes. The sequence continues at coordinate 13,593 of JAZRJJ010000015.1, forward strand.
AATTTTTAGTAGTTGTTTTCTCTATGTTTTTGTTTGTTAACAGTTTTTAGTTTTCCTGCTTGGTTGCTTCTTTAGGTCTTTTATGGGGTGTTTAAAGCCCCATTTGTGCATCGAAACAATGTGTCAATCAAAACATTACGCCAATAAAGCGAGCATATCCCACACGGTTTGCTCCACTTTTTAGACATTTATCAGTGCGAAATATACGGATAATTTTCCGAAATTCCAACCCCATTACAAAGTAAATTCACCACGCAGTGGGCGACGCATCAAATTGAGTGTTTCCGAAAGTGGCAAATTTTTGCCTAAAACGTACATGAGTTTTGTCACCGCAGCCTCGATTGTCATGTCGTGTCCTGACACCACACCAGCCTCCTGCAAAGCCAATCCAGTCTCGTAGAGGTGCATCTGCACAGCACCATCTTTACACTGCGAAACATTTACCACGATAACACCCTTTGCAATAGCCTCTTTTACCAACTCCACGAACCACTCCGATGTTGGGGCGTTACCCGCGCCGTATGTCTCGAGCACGACACCACGCACGCCGCTGTCGATAAGCATCGCGCGGAGTGTTGCGGGGCGTATGCCTGGGAAGAGCTTCACGACGATGACATCATTCGATAGCGACTCGCTGATGCGGAACTCGTCCGAGAAGTCGGGAGCATAGGGTGCGATATACTGTGTGTTGTACTGGATGCTCACGCCCACATCTGCGAGGGCATGATAGTTGAACGACGCGAAGGCATTGAGGGCCTCGGCGCTATGCTTTGTGGTGCGGTTGCCGCGCATCAACTTATTCTGGAAGTAGAGTGCTACCTCGGGCACGATGGGGTTGCCATCCTCGTTGCGTGCGCCTGCAATCTCGATTGCTGTGATGAGGTTCTCGCGGCCGTCGGTGCGGAGTATGCCGATAGGAATCTGGCTACCTGTGAAGATGACGGGCTTGGCGAGGTTCTCGAGCATGAAGCTTAGTGCTGCTGCCGAGTAAGACATTGTGTCTGTGCCATGTAGCACGACGAAGCCATCATATTTAGAGTAGTTGTCGCGGATGAGTCGAGCCATGTCCACCCAGTTCTCTACCGATACATTCGACGAGTCGATAGGTGGTTTTATGGTTAAAACCTCGAGGTCGACCTTGAGGCGTTTAAGCGAGGGGAACTCCTCATAAATTCCGCTAAAATCGAATGGAACGAGTGCGCCAGTCGCCTCGTCTGTCTTCATACCGATGGTACCACCAGTATATAATATCAATATTGAAGATCTCTTCATAGCTGAAGGTTGAGCGCTTTTATGCGCAACATATCTTTACAAAGGTAGGCAAAATTTGTCATACTCAAGCGCTTTTTGCTATTTTTTTTCGCTTTTGTACAAAAATAAATTTTGCCTTGCCCCCTTCTGCTATGCAGATTTATAGCGAAAAGAGGTGCTTTGCTGTTGCGGTTGTAAGGCTGTCGACCCGCTCGAAAGAGGAGTTGTGCAGCTCGGCAACCTTGCGGCAAACATGCTCTACATAGGCCGATTCGTTGCGCTTGCCGCGGTGGGGTACTGGGGTGAGGTAGGGGCAGTCGGTCTCGAGAAGAAGCAGCTCCACGGGCAGCTGTGCTACCTCTTTGTCGAGTCCTGCATTCTTGAATGTCACGACGCCACCCACGCCGAAGTATATCTCGCCCATCTTTGCAAACTTCAGGGCGCGCTCCGCAGAGTCGGCATAGGCGTGTAGCACGCCACGAAGGCCGCGACCGCGATATGTGGCAAGGGCATCCTCCATCTCGTCGTATGCCGAGCGTGTGTGAATTACAACGGGTTTGTCGTATTGTAGCGCCAGCTCAATCTGGGCATGGAGCACCTCGCGCTGCTGGCGATAGTAGTCCTGGCTCCAGTATAGGTCGAGGCCTATCTCGCCCACGCCACATAGTGCCATGGGTGGCTCGCGCAGTAGTCGCTCCACGGCATCGAGCTCCTCGCGCCAGCGTGGGTTATCGTTAACGGATGTGGGGTGCAGTCCCGCCATGGCGTGGCAGTAGTCGGGGTGGGCCGCTGCAAGCTCCATCATGCGTGGTCGGCTCTCGGAGTCAATATCGGGGAGGATGAGCATCTCCACGCCCGCAGCTTTGGCGCGCTCCAGAGCCTCGTTGCGGTCGGTGTCAAACTCCTCGGCGTATATGTGTGAATGGGTGTCTATCATAGTGTAATAGCTTGAATATTAAAGTTATATGCGCTCGTAGCGTTTGCCTGGCAGGCAGCGCACAACACCCTTTAGTTCCAGGTCCATAAGTGCCATTGCAAGCTCGCCCATGGTGAGATTGGTGGCTGTGGTGAGGGCTGCCCAGTCGAGCGTTGCGGCAGAGTCGAAGGCCTTATATATAAGCTGCTCGGTGGGGTTGAGTTTGTCGAGTGGTGATGCCTCGGTGGCGACTTCTGCGGCGGGTTGCTCGATGCTCCAGCCCAACTCCTCGATGATGTCGTTGGCGGTGAGTATCATGCGGGCCTTGCCCGTGCGGATGAGGTTGTTCGAGCCGAAGGATTGGGTGTCGGTGATGCGACCAGGGAGCGCCATGAGTGTGCGACCATAGCTGTCGGCGATGTCTGCCGTGGCGAGCGAGCCTCCCGATGCGGGTGACTCAACGATGATGGTGCCCATGCTGAGTGCAGCGATTATGCGGTTGCGAGCGATGAAGAGCTGGCCATTCTGCTTCGACTGGCTGTGTAGCTCCGAGACTATTGCGCCACCACGGCGTAGTATCTCGTCCGCGAGGTTGCGGTTGGGTGCGGGGCTTACACTGGGAAGAGTGTCGGCGACCACGGCTACGGTTGTTGCGTTGTGAGCCAATGCCGAGCGGTGGCAGGCGCTGTCAATGCCATATGCCAAGCCACTTATGATGCAGAGGTCGGGTATCTGCGATGCGAGGCCTGCGATAATCTTGTCTGCGGCGTGTATGCCCGAGGGTGTTGCCTCGCGCGTGCCCACCATGGAGAGTGTGCGCATATGCAGAGCCTCGATGTTGCCTATCACAAAGAGCACATGGGGGCGGTCGGAAGTCTCGCGCAGAGCCTCGGGGTACTCCTCGTCGGTGGCAGCGATGGCACATATATGGTGCTTGCGGCAGTACTCCACCTCTCGTTTTGCCTCCTGCATGCCCTCGCCCGCTACGATACGTTCGGCGACATCCTTGCGTAGTCTGGCGTCGTTGACGAGGGTGTTTAGGGGCGCACTGAATATCGCCTCGGCAGAGCCGAAGTGCTCTATAAGGTGGACAATGCCACGACTGCCCAGTCCGCGAATGAAGAGTAAAGCGAGATCTTCGATTACCATACTTGCATAATTTTGTGTAAAGATAGGCAAAATTATCGTATGGTGGCTCGGTATAGGGTAAAATTACTTGCCTAAGGGTGTGATATGCTTCGTTACAGCGAGCGTAGCGACAGATATGCGGCAGTCGGGAACGGTGCTCATAATCTCCTTGAGGAAGGTGGTGAGCGTAGCACCCGAGGTGAGCACGTCGTCTACTACCAGGATGTGCTTACCCTGTAGCCTCTCGGGGTGCACGATGCGGAACAGTTCGTCGACATTCTCCCAGCGGTCGCGGGCGCCACGGCGTGCCTGCGAGGGGTTGTTGCGTATGCGGCGTGCTGCGCGGGTGTCGACCTTTATGCCCATAGCCTTTGCCATGCCCTCGGCGAGGTATGTCGACTGGTTGTAGCCGCGCTTGAGGATTTTGAAGGGGTGGAGCGGTATGGGGATGATAGTGTCGATGTCGTCGTAGAGTCCCGAGGCCTTGAGTTCGGCGCCATACCAGTGCCCCATGTTATAGGCTATCTGCCACTCGCCACTATACTTGAAGCGGTGTATCATGGTGCGCCAGAGGCTGTCGCCGGCATAGAAGATAAAGGATGAGCCCTGCTCAATAGGCACAAGGCCTGCGAACTTCTCCTTCACGGGGTTTTCTTCTTTGAGCCAGTAGTTGGTCAGCGGTATGTTGTACCTGCACTTTATGCAGATGCCGTGCATGGCATCATCGACATGCTCGCCACACACCATGCACTCCTGGGCAAAGAGCAGCGAGCGCACAGCACGATATGCACTATAGAGCATCGACATCTACAGAGATTTTTACGGTCTTATATTGGGGATCGCTCTCCACGGAGGCTATGGCCTCGCTGAGGAGCGTGCGTGCGCGTTGCATCGATGCTCCCGACTCTATTTTGAGGAGTATCTCGGCACGGTGCTCACCACGTAGCATCTCCAGAGCTGCGGATACGGGACCCATCACTCGAGAGCCAAACTTCTTCTGCATGACGGTTGCGAGGGCGTGTGCCGCGTGGTGCAGGATGTTGTACTCCTCGTGGCGTATGAGCAGGCGTATGAGGTGCGAGTAGGGTGGGTAGCCGAAGGCTCTGCGCTCGGCAAGTTCGCTATTTGCCATGGCGTGGTAGTCACCCGAGGCCACGAAGCGTATCACGGGGTGCTTGGGCTGCGATGTCTGTATCACCACGCGGCCACGGTCGTTGCGTCTGCCCGCGCGTCCCGCCACCTGCATCATAAGTTGGAAGGCACGCTCCGAAGCCCTAAAGTCGGGCATGGTGAGCAGATTATCCGCATTGAGTATGCCTACGGTGGTGACGCCGCCAAAATCAAAACCCTTGGTGAGGATTTGTGTGCCTACGAGGATGTCAGCTTCGCCATTGTCGAAGCGTGTTACGATGCGCTTGAAGGCGCGCTCCGAGGTCGAGGTGTCGCCATCGAGGCGCTCGATGCGAGCCTCGGGCATGAGGCGCGAAATCTCCTCGGCGACCTTCTCCGTGCCGAAGCCCATGAGTGCCATATCCTGCACCTCGCAGTTGGGGCACATCTTGGGTGCTGGCATGTTGTAGCCGCAGTAGTGGCACTCCATGCGGTCGGTAGCCTTATGGCGTGTGAGTGTCACATTGCAGTGGGGGCAGCGTGGCGAGTAACCACAGGTGCGACACTGTATGTAGGGTGCGTAGCCGCGGCGGTTCTGAAAGAGAATGGCCTGCTCGCCCGCACTCAGTGAGCGGTTTATATTCTGCAGCAACTCGAGGTTGAAGTGTGTCTTGCGCTCGTTGCGCTTCACGGCGCGAATGGTGTCAGAGATGATAACCTCGGGCAATACCGCCTCGCCCCAGCGCTCGGTAAGTTCGACATAGGCGTACTTGCCCGTAGTGGCGTTGTGGAGGCTCTCCAGCGAGGGTGTAGCGCTGCCCAGGATCACCTTTGCGCCATATATGCGACCCATCACAACTGCCATGTCGCGGGCGTTGTAGCGGGGTGCTGGGTCGGTCTGTTTGTAGTTTGCATCGTGCTCCTCGTCCACAACGATGAGGCCTGGGCGCTTCATCGGCAGGAATATCGCCGAGCGTACGCCCACGATAAGTTCGCCACCCGCGGATGAGGCAAGGCGCAGGAATGTCTCGCCACGACGCAGGGGCGTGAGGCGAGAGTGGTATGTCGTTGTGCGACCCTCGAAGATGCGCTCGAGGCGCTCGACAAGTTGTGAGGTGATTACAATCTCGGGAACGAGGACAATGACATCGCGACCCTCGGCGAGGGTGCGGGCAATGAGGTCGATGTAGATTTCGGTCTTTCCCGAACCCGTAACGCCATGCAGAATCGCCACCTTGTTGTTGCGGTGAGCCTCGTCTATGGCCTCCAAGGCGCGTTGCTGTGCCTCGGAGAGTGTGGGCAGAAGGAAGTCGTTTTTGTCGTGTGTAGTCTCGATGGGTGCTTCGCGCAGTTCGACAAGACCTCGGCGTTTGAGGTCGGCGATATGCACAGCCTCGGCATCCACAAGGCGGCGGGGCACGAAGCCATCCTTGCTCCTGCGCTCCATGGCGAGTGCAGCGATGCGGTCCATGGTCTCGGTGCGGCGTGGTGCCTTGCGCGAGTGCTTTGCGACATATGCTGCGAGGCTCTCCTCGGTGCGTAGCTCCTCCGCGAGGGCGATGAATGTCTCGGTGGGAGAGGCTATGCTGCGCTCGTCGAGTTCTGAAAGTGATGTTGCCGAGGGCTTTGCCAGGGCGGGGAGTGCCACACGCATGACCTCGCCTATGGTGCACATGTAGTACTCTGCAATCCACTCCCAAAGGCGTTGTGCCTCGGGCGTAACGAGGGGTGTGGAGTATAGGCGTTTGAGGATAGGTTTGATGCGTGGGTATTCGGGCTTCTGGGCGGTGATGCTCCACACTATGCCCGTATAATAACGACTGCTGCCAAACTGTACGACTACGGCGTCTCCTATGCCCACACCCAATGCCTCATCCACCGAGAAGGTGTACATTGGCTGTGCCAGCGGGAGAACTACCTGTGCGTAAAGCATGGCAGCAGTGGTTTAAGGGATGTTTTATAAATTAGCTCTACTAGAGCTTTGTCAAAGCGTCGAAGCCCTGACCGTATACGCCCATTACAGAGCCTACGGTGATAAATGCGTTAGGATCCTCCTCGCGCACGAGCTTCAAGATGGTAGATGTGTCGCGCTTGCGGCAAACAACCATAACGGCCTTTGAAGGAGTCTTAGAGTAAGAACCCATAGCGTCGATAAGCGTAGCACCACGATTAGCCTTTGTCATAATCATGTTTGCCATGCCCTCGTAGTCCTTACAGAAGATCATAATCTGGTTAGACTGCTGGTTACCAGACTGTACCAAGTCTACAGTGTAGCCGATAACTGCAATCATCATGAAACCGTAGATCATACGTGCAAAGGCATCGGGCGAAAGTGGCATCATAGGCACAGCCTCGATGAGCTGTGTAGATGCTGGATCATAGTCCGCAGGTACCATGTTTACGGTAGTAGTGAGGAAGAGTGAACCAACAAGGATACCAAAGTCGGTCATGATC
>JAZRJJ010000016.1:0-21928 GCA_045645705.1 Alistipes sp.
TTGTAGCGTCAAGAGTTATCACATTGGAGTAAAGTAATGAAGAACTCAGAAATACGAACGGTTGCTATCTCGTTACCCAATTTTCATGCAATCCGACCAACCGATTTATTCTAAACGAGTTATCTTTTCTTGCCAAAGTTAGCAAAAAAAGTTGAATAAACAAGGTGTGCGTGCGCATGCGCGCGACAATGGTGTGTGGCATGCTCTTTGCTTGGTGGGTGTATAATAAAAATATGGTTAAATGACTATTGATACTGGTAAGGGTAAAATACCCCTAATTGCCCTTGTGGCCATATGGTCGGTCTCGGCGATTGTCTCGTTGCCAGGCTTGGCCATCTCTCCAATTCTGGATGATATGCAGAGCATCTTTCCGCACGCAAGTGAACTCGAAGTACAGATGCTCGAATCGCTGCCATCGCTTATGATTATACCCTTTATGCTGCTTGCGGGACGCTGGGCAGTTAAGGGAAATAAGATGAGGCTTCTGGTTGTGGGAACTGCGATATTTCTGCTTAGTGGTGTATGGTGTACGACCTCATATTCACTTATCGAGCTTATAATTGCAAGCACTCTTGTTGGTGTCGGAGCGGGAATGATTATCCCATTGTCAACGGGTTTGATAGTTGACTATTTTACTGGTGATAAGCGTGTTAATCAACTTGGCATAAGCTCGGCGGTGAACAACCTTACACTCGTTGTTGCTACATCTGCCGTTGGCTATTTTGCCGACGTGGAGTGGCACTTGGCATTTGTTGTCTATCTGCTGCCTGCGGTTACACTCATGCTCATCCCTGCGCTTAGTCGTACCAAGCCTAATCCTGAGCCCAAGTCGGGTGCGCAGAACAGGCAGACGACACTTAATGTGAAGATTATCGTTGGCCTTGTTCTCTTCTACTTTGCCATTACCTATACCTCGCTGATTGTTACCTACAATACCTCGTATGTGGCATCGCTTGCGGGCATGCATAGCAGCGAGGCGGGTGTAATAATTTCGCTTTTCTTCCTTGCTATCATGGCGCCAGGATTTATGCTAAATCGCATCATTGCCATCTTCGGCAGAACAGTAAATCTATGGTCGTTGGTGGCGATGTGTGTGGGTCTATTGTTGATGTCGTTGCCACATCCCTCGGCTATAACGCTGACCATTGGCGCGATACTTACGGGCTTGGGTTATGGTGTTATGCAGCCCATAATATATGATAAGGCGGCGACAAATGCTCCGCCTCACCTGTCGACCCTTGCATTGGCTATTGTGATGACTACGAACTACTTGGCAATTCTTGTTGCACCCTTTATGATTGACGGCATCGACCATATTTTCCACGCTACGAGTCACACCTTCGCATACTTGTTTAATAGTATCGTGGTGCTTGCCATAGCCATTGCCACGGCGCTTACCTATAAGCGTAGTAGGGTGTTGGGTAGTGATGATTAGAAGCGGTGGCCTACGCCTATGTTGACGATGCCGCGTGCACCATATCCCGCCTCCATGTAGCCATACCACCTGCGACCTACGGATATGCCTATGGGTTTTATGTCGTAGGATAGGTATGGGCGGTAGGTGTGTTGCTTGCCGTTGAGATAGTGTACCCAGTGCTCAATGCCCGCTGTGGCACCAAGGCTTGAGTATAGTTCAACGATGCCTCGGTGCAGCCATGTGAAGCGTGCTATGGGCATTATGGAGATGTAATCGACGTGCATGGTATCCCAACGCTCGAGCGTTGGGTTGTCGTAGAGGTTGCATATGCCCGCACTCCATGCCAAGCTGCCACCTATGCTGAACCACTTGTTTACCCTGTAGCCATAGTCGAGCGAGGCGCTTATCCACAGCGTCTTGCCCTCTTGTGGCTCGTATATGGTGTTGTCCAGGTCGCCTATATAACCGAGTGAGGTGTGGCTCGCCAGGCCATAGTTGCCTCGTGCGCCTATATTCCACGATAGTCGTATGTCGTGTCTATCCTGTGCATGGGTGGTTGTGGGTAGTGTACTAAAAATTATCGCCGCCACGAGGCCTATTATCGCTCTATTAATCTTCATTTATGACATGTGCTAATGTTTGCAAAGATAGGAAAAATCGGTGTATGTTGCTACAACATTGCGAAATTATGTTTATCTTTGTCGCCACATAAGGGGTGCTACTCCTTCACTGTTAGAGAGAGGTTTAATGAAATGACCAGCCAATCTCGGGATACAGTGGAGTGATTGGCTGAGATTAAACCCATTGAACCGGATACGGGTAATGCTGAGACCGGGATTGGATACATATCTTAAGAAGCCCCTTTTCAACTTAATTAACTTAAAGTATGAAAAGGATTTTTTGTTTTATCGCCGCAACCTTCGCTCTATGTGCGGCACTCAAGGCACAGGATGCCACCCATCTTCAGGACTCGCTCCGCAACTACGACATTGATGTCATCGAAGTAACTACCGTAAGCGCCAAGCGTACCACCCCCGTGGCGCAGGATAACCTATCGAAAGAGAATCTCGACCGTTCGGCATATGGCACGGATATGCCTACAGCACTTGCGCTTACCCCCTCAATCATCGCAACCAACGAGACGGGTATAGGCATTGGTGCTACGGCAATTCGCCTTCGTGGTACGGATGCGACGCGCATCAATGTGACTATCAACGGTGTTGCGATGAATAATCCCGACTCACACTCCATGTACTGGTACGACACCCCCGATCTTATCTCTTCGGTGGGTACGGTGCAGGTGCAGCGAGGCGCGGGTGTATCGACAAATGGTACGGGTGCCTTTGGTGGCTCGGTGGCGATGACTACCGATGCGCTCTCAACAAAGTTCGGTGGCTCGGCATCGCTCTCATATGGCTCATACAACACCAACAAGCAGGCGTTGCACATTTCGTCAGGTCTTATGCGCGACCACTGGGTGGTGGACGCACGCCTTACGCATATCGGCTCGGATGGCTACATTGACCGTGGTGCTACAGACCTCAAGTCGTATATGTTTCAGGCGGGATACTACGGCTCAAATACTAAGGTAAAATTCTTGTCGTTTGGTGGCTCGGCGAAGACCTATCTCACCTATAATGGTGTGTCGCGCGCAGATATGGAGCGCTATGGTCGCCGCTACCATGACTCGGGTCAGTATGTCACATCGGATGGCCCCTTCGTTTTGGAGGATGGTACGCATGTAGACTACTACGATGACCAGACCGATAACTACCTTCAATTAAACAATCAACTTGTTGTAAACCATCGTTTTAATAACCACTGGCAGTTTAATGCTACGCTATTCTATACCTATGGCTATGGCTACTACAACCAGTATAAGGATGACGCGTGGTTGGCGGGTTACACAAACCTCAATACCTCTATCGAGCAGGCCGACCTCATTCGCCACAAGAAGATGCTTACGCACCTCGGTGGTGTGAATGCAGCGGCAGAGTATCGCACCTCGAAGCTTGATGTCACCTTCGGTGGCTCATACAGCTACTACAACTCGCCACACTGGGGTACATTGAGTTGGGTAGATGGCATGGAGAGTGCTTCGGTTGCGGGCAAGTGGTACGACAACGATGTTGTCAAGCACGACGGAAATATCTTTGCGCGTGCCGACTGGACTGCGGTGCGTGGCCTGATGGATAACGAACTTCATATCTTTGGCGATGTGCAGTATCGCTATGTCGGCTACAAGGCGTGGGGCACAAACGATAACTCCATTTGGGGTGATGAGGGCGTCTACATGCAGCCTATCAATGTTGATAAGCAGTATAACTTCTTCAACCCTCGTGCGGGTATCAGCTACATCCACCACCGCCACAATGTATTTGCTTCGGCTGCTGTGGCACACCGCGAGCCTACACGCTCGGACTTTACCGACCGCTATATGTTCTCGGCAGATGACACCGAGCCCAAGCCCGAGCGACTCTTGGATTTCGAGTTGGGATATACCTATACTGCACCACGCGTGGTGGTGGGCGTCAATTTGTACTATATGCTCTACCACAACCAGCTTGTGGCTACGGGTATGGTAAACGATGGTGACGATGCGCTAAATACAAATGTTGCACGCAGTTGCCGCCGTGGTGTCGAGCTTATGGCTTCATGGAAGGTGGCAAAGTGGCTCACGCTCTCGGCAAATACCACACTCTCGCAGAACAAGATTCAGGACTATGTCGATGAGTTGAAGGATAGCCCAACCTATGGCCAGAACCTTGGTGAGATGACCATATCGTATTCGCCCTCGGTGATGGGCTCGTTGATGGCGGACTTCCATGTCGGAGGCTTTAGTGCTTTGTGGCATACGCAGTATGTGGGTAAGCAGTACTTCACAAACAACGAGATTGAGGCCCTGTCGTTGGATGCCTACTGCGTTACCAACCTTAACCTCGGCTACACGCTTCGCACAAAGGCGGAAAATGAGGTGCGCTTCGGCTTGGTCATCAACAACCTCTTCTCTACTTTGTATGAGTCGAATGGCTATGGCTACTCATATATGTGGGATGGCGAGCGCTACGACGATGCCTTCTTCTTCCCCCAGGCACCCATCAATGTGCTTGCTAATGTAACTGTAAACTTCTAACAAAAAACTATGACTTGGGATTGGTCTCTCATATTGCAGTGCGTAGGCACAACCCTCGGCCTATTATACCTTTGGCTCGAGTATAAAGCAAATATCTGGCTATGGGTGGTGGGTGCTATCATGCCCGTGGTGCATGGCGTGCTCTACTTCCAAAGTGGCATCTATGCCGATGCCGCCATGCAGCTGTACTATGTACTGGCGGGTGTCTACGGCCTTGTAGTATGGAAGCGCCGACCCAAGAAGAGCGATGATGGCCATATTCGACACACGCCAACAAAGTGGATAGTGCCATTGCTGGCAGTCTATGCCGTTTTGCATGTTGCGTTCTACTTCTTCCTCGCCGAGTGTACCGATAGCCGCGTACCTCTCTTCGACTCTATGTCCACGGCGTTGAGCATCGTTGCTATGTGGATGCTCTCGCGCAAGTTGGTAGAGCAGTGGCTGGTATGGCTTGTGGTGGATATGATTAGCGTGGGCCTATATATATATAAAGGTATTCCCATCACTGCGGGCCTTTACACTCTCTACTGCGCCCTTGCCATTGCGGGATATATCCGCTGGCGCAGACAGGTGGGTAAGTAGTATATAGTTTTATCTTATAGTATAATCAAAATTTCCGATTTGCAACTTATATAACTTTGTATTATTTTTGCACCAGAAACAGGAACAAAGAGCGATGACAAAGTGATATGTTTGCCCCGGATATAGAGAACAGCACGCGCGAGGAGCGCCTCGCATATGTACAGGATAGATGGCAGTGCCGATGCAGCTGCGAGCTATGTGGAAAGTGTGCTATGCTCAAGGGACGCGATGCAGAAATCGTCTATGAGGAGTATATCGAAGGTCGCAAGTCGTATCGCGAAATCACACTCGCAATAAGAGATAATAACTATTAAAACTATAAGAACTATGGAGACTAAAGCAAAGGTATTGGCAATAATGATTGAGGCGGGTGAGCCTCTCAACGCAGGTAAGATCGCAGAGCTCAGCGGCATCGACCGCAAGGAGGTGGACAAGGCTATGAAGCAGCTCAAGGAGGAGGGTGCTATCATCTCGCCCGTACGCTGCAAGTGGGCGCCTGCGAAGTAATCACTCTGCCAAACATTAGTAGTATAACTGTAATAAGCATGGAGTCTGCTCAACCGCAAGGTTGAGCAGACTCCTTTTTGCTGTAAGACATATTAATTCATTGATAATCAATGCAATATATACTCACACTCGTAACTATCTGATTATCAACACTATGAAAAATTCGTTTTTCGCCAACTTTTAACACGCTGATTTTCAGTACATTGAATACACCATAGCGGAAAAATTAGGCCTCAAAAAATTTGGTGAGGAGTGAAAATATACCTAATTTTGCAGTAACGAAAAAAGCAAATGCTTTGATGAAGTAAAACATCCAAACATTCTTGAGCATGAAACGACTACTGCTGCTTTTGATTTTACCACTCATCGCTACATCGTGCTGGAAGGATATATTCGGTCCTGATACCACACCCTCGAAACATGTTATCTACTACACATCGACAGATGGCAACGTCATAGATATTCATAGAGACATGATGGACCAACTGTTTGGAACTCGCATTCTGTCGAATACATACGAAGATGGTGTGGGCAAGATAGTGTTTAATCGTGATATCACAGGTGTTGACACATGGTTTAATAGCAGTTTAAGATTAAAGACTATTATACTACCTACAAGCGTCAACCATATCGATAACAACGCATTTATCTCGTGCAGCAACCTTGAGAGCGTTGTAATGACCGAGAATGTTACATGGGTAGGCAATGGAGCCTTCGCTGATTGTATATCATTAATTGATGTTGACCTACCATCAAGTGTTACAAAAATAGGCCAAGGCGCATATAGCGGTTGCGAGGGTCTGACATACGTTGAGCTACACGAGGGTTTAGAGCTAATTGGAGACAACCTTTTCAAGGATTGTACCAATCTTAAGTGTATCACACTACCCGAAAGCCTAACGCAGATAGGCGAGGGACTCTTCGTGGGTTGTAATAATCTCAAAGAGTTTCACGGTAAGTATGCGTCAGAGTGCGGCACATATCTCCACGATGGCGACACGCTCATAACCATAGCGCCCGCTGGGATGACTACATACTCCACACCAGAGCATATCACTACAATTGGTAATAGCGCTTTTAGAGGGTATAATGAGATTGAGAGTATCACGCTCGGAGAGAACGTAACAACGATTGGCAACATGTCTTTCTATGATTGCGATGCTTTAAGCGATATTAACCTACACGATAATATCACCTCGATAGGTGAATATGCCTTTGCGAGCTGTTGGAATTTGGAGACAATAGTATTGCCTAATAGCATTGATACCATCGCCCCAGGAACATTTGCGCAGTGTTCAAATCTCCTAAATATAACAATTCCTGAGAGTGTCACCACCATCGGCAATTCGGCCTTTGCGGGATGCCACTACACGAAGACAATACCTATTCCCGATAGTGTAACGACAATAGGTAAGCGTGCATTTACGGGTTGCGAGAACCTTCAGAGCATAGTTATCCCCGAGGGCGTGACAGTAATTGAGGAGGGTACATTCAGCTCGTGCGGTTGTCTAAAGAGTGTAACACTACCAAACAGCCTTGTCAAGATAGGATATCAGGCATTTTTCTACTGCACGGTTTTGGAAGAGATAACCATACCGAGTGGTGTGAGAGAAATCGAGGATAGGGCGTTTGCAGAGAGTCTGCACCTCACAAACATCTATTGTAAACCCTCATATCCGCCCACGACCTACTCAAAAGTTTTGCAGAATAGTCCCGAAGCAACGATATATGTTCCTCGCGGCAGCAAGCGCCATTATGAGAAGGCTGAGGGTTGGCGCAACTATGCTGATAGAATCGTGGAGTACGACTATTAAGACCTAAGTGTAATAAAAAGTAAATGCGTAGATGCCGAAACATCAACGCATTTACTTTTTATGCTAAATAGAATTCGATTACTCCTTGGTGTGAACGAAGTGCTCCAACGACTTCACAATGTTGCGCGAGTGCAATACCATAGTCTTGGTCTCGGTGAGGATGTTGAAGAACAACATATTTGCCGATGATGAACCACCTGTATCGCGCAAACGGCGCAACTGGTTCTGCATAACCACGTCGATGAAGTTGAAGAGCTCATCGCGCTTCGAGAGCACCTCATCCATCTGCTCGAACGAGCGTGTGCGAAGCATGTGGTTGATATCGCCGAAGATGTTCTCAACGCGGTCGTTGATGCACTTAAGGTCGTAAACCTGCTCCTTGGTAAGGCCCGAGTGGTTGTTGTCTACATGCTTGTAGCAGGGGCGTGTGATGTGCAACAACGCCTTGCTGGTCTCCGAGATGTAGTCCACAACCTGAACATAGAAGTGACCAGTGTTGATGTCGCTCTCCTCGAGGGTGCGCAACAGAGGAATAATTTCATACTTCTGCTGGCGTGTAGAGTGGTAGAACTCCTCAGCCTCACTCACCATCTCGCGGAGCACCTTGCGGTTCTCTTTGAATACGGCAACGATGGTGCGGTCGTAGATGAGTGTTACCTTCTCCATAGATGCGCAGACATGCTCCGTATAGGCGATAAGTGCCTCCTCGGGGCTCTGCTTCAAGGTGTCGCTAATCTTCGCTACGGCTGACTCCTCAACCTCCTTGTTCTCGCTCTTCTTTGATACGTTGCTCTTGATGATAAGACCAATGCAGATGAGCGTAACGGCAATTGCGACAATGTTCCAGCCGCCAACCGCGATAAGCTGACCGTATGCAAGGGCAAGTGTTACAACAAGCGCAATGATGAAACCTCCCAGGGCGGTGATAAACCAACCCATGATTACGGTCATAACGCCTGTGATACGATATACGGCGCTCTCACGACCCCATGCACGGTCGGCCAATGATGAACCCATAGATACCATAAACACTACATAGGTTGTAGAGAGTGGCAACTTGAGCTGTGTACCGATAGAGATAAGGATTGCCGCTGCTGTTAGGTTTACCGTAGCGCGAATAAGGTCGTAGTTGGCATCGCCACGCTCCTCCTCCGATAGTGGAATAAAGCGGCTCTCGATAAAGTTTCTAACACCCTTTGGTGTGATAGCCTCGACTGCGTTGCTCATAGCACGCGCGCCACGCACGATGCCTCGTGAAGCGTTGGTTGCCTCATTGTTGCTTGGTGATACCTCCTCGCTCTGCGATGATAGCTTACGCTCAGTCTCGATAACGCGCATCGCCTTTTTCGACGTAAAGAGCGTGATGACCATCACAAGACCCGCCGCACACATAATCCAGAAGTTGGCCTGTGTGGGATTCATCAACTGCTCCATCGATGTGGGGATGGTGTCGGAGTTGTGTGCGATGACATAAGAGTCGTAGCCTGCATATGGCACACCGATAAAGTTCACAAGGTCGTTACCTGCGAATGCCAATGCCAACGAGAATGTGCCGGCAAGAATTGAAACACGAAGGATGTTAACCTTGCAACGCTGCAAGATAAACAATATGAGCGAACTTGCTAACCACAAGATGAGCAATGCCATGCCCGTGTGGTCGTTAACATAGTCCTTGAGTACGTCGGGAATGATATTTGTGCTCTTAAGACCCTTAAATACGGTGAAGTAGATGATACCTGCAAGAGTGATGCCGCACCACAAAGCACCAAAGCGATTGAATATCTTGCTGTAGCGGAACGAGAATATCACGCGCGAGATATACATCAGGAGGTGACCTGTGAAGAATGCCAATACTACAGAGAGCAGGATACCCGACACGATGGCGAGGGCATTACCCGAGTTGATGTATTGACCCAGGTCGGTCATGAGTGCATCGCCACTCCAGATGTTGTAGAGGGCCAGTGCCATTGCCGAACCGAGCAAACCAAATACCAACGACACTGTGGTAGAGGTGGGTAGTCCGAGTGAGTTGTAGATGTCCAGCAGGATGATATTCGAGAGCATCATACCCAGGAATAGAATCATAATCTCCTGATAGCTAAACATGTTGGGGTAGAATACTCCGCTACGCGCTACATCCATCATGCCACTCGATGTCATAACACCGACCATGACACCAACTGCGGCAATCGTAAGGATAATGTTTTTCTTGGCTGCCTTTGAACCAAAGGCTGAATTTAAGAAGTTTACGGCATCGTTCGATACACCGACAACGATGCCCATAACTGCCAATAGGGCTAGTACAATTACTATAAATAGATCCATAACATTATGAGTTATGTCACAAAGATAAGAAATAATTGTTACAAAATTGTTACAAAATTATTTCATTATTGTTAATGAGTGCCTCAAAAATATCGTTTTAGACTTGTGTAATTGTTAAATCTTTATTAAATTTGTATTGTTTAAGAGGCGTATGAGGGATATATTCGTATATTTGACGAAAACTTTGAAGCATGAATAAATATAGAATATTGGTCGTTGATGACGAGGAGTCACTTTGCGAGATATTGAAGTTCAACCTCGAAAAAGAGGGGTATGATGTAACCACGGCGTTTAGTGCCGAGGAGGCATTGGCGCTCAATCTTGCCGACTACGACCTTATGATTCTCGACATCATGATGGGCGAACTAAGTGGCTTTGGCCTTGCTCGCATACTCCGCAAGCGCCAAGAGACTGCCGAGACTCCGATAATCTTCTGCACGGCACTCGACTCCGAAGCAGACAAAATCAAGGGCCTCGATATTGGCGCTGACGACTACATATCAAAACCATTCTCGTTGGCGGAGGTAATGGCTCGTGTGCGTAGCGTGTTGCGCCGCTCAAAGCGAACGCTCACTGCCGCCGTGGCGAACGAGACACCTGCGGAGGAGGAGCAAAAGGTTGACGATAGCATCATACGCTTCGAGACGCTGGTTGTGAATAATCGCGACAAGAGTTGCTACATCGACAATGAGGAGATACAGCTCACGCGCAAGGAGTTTGATATTCTGGTGCTGTTGCTATCGAATCGTGGTACGATACTCTCGCGTGAACAGATTATGAAGCGCGTATGGAGCGAAGAGGTGGTGGTATTGGACCGCACCATTGATGTAAACATCACGCGCCTGCGCAAGAAACTATGCATTTATGGTAACCATATAATAACACGAACTGGATATGGCTATGGATTCAAAATCTAAAATTTTTAGCTATCGTGGAGGCTTGTACCTCCTCTTGACGATACTCATTTTCACACTTATTGGTGGCTTCATCGTCTACCACCTATCGGTATTGAGTCACAGCAAGAGCATCACCACTATCGACGAGAGCATCTTCTTCGCTATCGTCGGCATTGCGGGTGTATCTATCGTTATCGCCCTTATGCTTGCAATGCGCATGAGTCGTAACTTGCGCAGTCTTGATCGTGTAGTTTCGGCTATGGAGAATGGCGCAGACATTGAGACCATCCCGCAGTTCGCAGACGATGAACTTGGCGACATCGCCCGCCATATCATCGCCCTATATGGTCGCTTGCGTGATGCGTCTAACGACATACAGCGTGAGCACGACAACGCTCTGCATGAGCATCAGGAGAAGTTGCGCATCAAGCGCCAGCTTACGAACAACATCAACCACGAGCTAAAGACTCCCGTGGCGGCTATTCAGGGCTACCTCGAGACTATGACCACGGCGAAGGATATGACAGCCGAGGAGCGCGATGCCTTTATTGCGAAGTGCTATGCTCACTGTCAGCGCCTTACGCAGTTGCTTAACGATGTGTCGACAATCACACGCTTGGAGGATGGTAGTAGTAGAATTGAGTGTGAGAGTGTTGATTTGCGAGCTATAGTTGACGAGATAGCATCGGAGGTGGCACTTTTGCCAGACGATAAGCGTATGCGTATGAATATTGAGCTGCCTGCGCCCATGAAGGTGTTGGGTAACTCGACACTCCTTATGTCCATATTTAAAAACCTTACGGATAATGCCATCGCATATTCGGGAGGTCGCGATATCTTTGTGCGCTGCACCGAGGATGATAAGATGTATACTATCGAGTTCTACGATAATGGTATCGGCGTGGATAGCGACCACATAAACC
This sequence comes from Alistipes sp., assembly GCA_045645705.1. Lineage (GTDB taxonomy): Bacteria > Bacteroidota > Bacteroidia > Bacteroidales > Rikenellaceae > Alistipes. Next base: position 11,598 of record JAZRJJ010000016.1, read on the forward strand.
ACATTTTTGAGCGCTTCTATCGCATCGACAAGGGTCGCTCGCGTAAGCTCGGTGGCACGGGTCTTGGCCTCTCTATCGTTAAGAACGCTGTACTCTTCCATGGTGGTGACATCAAGGTCGCTAACCGCAAGGTAGGTGGTCTGGAGTTTACCTTTACACTTCCCAAAGCGTAATTAGTAAGTGGCTGAATAAAAAGTCTATTTTGTCGTTACGCTCGCCCTCAAAATGCTCATTTACACTTTAGTAAACTCCGCTTTTTTCGGGTTTCGCAAGCCTAAAACTAGATCTTTTTCTTCAACCTCATATAATAATAGGGATGACTAAATTGCTTTTAGTCATCCCTATTACTTTGTGTGAGTTGCTCGGCTACTGATTCATGGTTGCAAGGAACTCGTCGTTGTCGCGCGTGAGGTTCATCTGCTTCTGCAGGAACTCCATGGCCTCCACGGTGGTCATGTCCGAGAGGTGCTTGCGCAATATCCATGTGCGCTGCATAACGCTCTGTGTAAGGAGCAAATCCTCGCGGCGTGTACCCGAAGCGATGACATCGACAGCGGGGTAGATACGCTTGTTCGCGAGCTTGCGGTCGAGCTGAAGCTCCATGTTACCCGTACCCTTGAACTCCTCGAAGATAACCTCGTCCATCTTCGAGCCTGTGTCGATAAGTGCTGTTGCGATGATTGTGAGCGAACCCTTCTCCTCGGTGTTACGCGCAGCACCAAAGAAGCGCTTGGGCTTGTGTAGTGCGTTGGCATCGACACCACCCGAGAGCACCTTGCCCGATGCGGGCTGCACAGAGTTGTAGGCGCGCGCAAGGCGTGTGATAGAGTCGAGGAAGATGACTACATCGTGGCCGCACTCCACCATGCGCTTAGCCTTCTCGAGTACCATCTCGGCAACCTTAACGTGGCGCGAAGCCTGCTCGTCGAAAGTAGATGCTACAACCTCGGCCTTGACGTGGCGTGCCATCTCGGTAACCTCCTCTGGGCGCTCGTCGATGAGTAGCACAATCATATATACCTCGGGGTGGTTGTCGGCAATGGCGTTGGCGATGGACTGCAACAACATTGTCTTACCCGTCTTGGGCTGTGCCACGATAAGTGCGCGCTGACCCTTGCCTATCGGTGCAAAGAGGTCGATAATGCGATTGGACTTGGTATTATGGCCCTCGCCCGTAAGATTAAACTTCTCCGATGGGAAGAGTGGCGTGAGGTACTCGAACTGCTGACGGTCGCGCACGATATCGGGCTTGAGACCGTTGATGAGCTCGACGTGTACAAGTGGGAAGTACTTCTCGCCCTCCTTTGGTGGACGGATTGTACCATATACGGTGTCGCCAGCCTTGAGGCCGAAGAGCTTTATCTGTGATGGCGACACATAGATGTCGTCGGGCGAGTTCAGGTAGTTGTAGTCGGCAGAGCGTAGGAAGCCATAGCCGTCGGGCATAACCTCCAGGACACCCTCACCCTCAATGGTCGCGGTAAAGTCATCCTTGGTGATATCTTCCGACTCCTCGCCATCCTCATCATCGTTGTCGTTGTCGAAGAGCTCTTCGACATCCAATACCTCGTCATCATCATCGGAGATAATGTCGTGAAGTGATATGTGTTCGATGGGGAGCTCCTCGTCGATATTAATCTCGTTTACCTCCTCTTCGGCAGGCTGTGGCTCGGGTGCGGGTTCCGCATGCTGATTATTTGATCTCTTTGGTTTGCGACCACGGCGCTTGGGCTGTGGCTGGGCTGTGGCCTGCTCGGCTGGCTGTGCGGGTGTCTCTGCTACTTGCTCCACTGTAGAAGCCTCTGCAGGAACATTCTCTGCCATAACCTCCTGGCGAGGCTGGGGTGACGCACCTACCTTTATACTATTCATGCGGGGGCGACGACCACGCTTGGGGGCATCTGCGGGCTCTGGTGCGGGGGCTGCAGGTTCGGTTGTTGTAGCCTCCACGATCTTGTTGATAAGCTCGCCCTTCTTCATGTTTGAGGGAGTTATGCCAAGTACCTTCGCAATTTCGCGCAACTCTACAATGGTTTTACCCTCTAATGCTGTTAAATCTTGCATATATAGTGTCTGATTATAATCCGAAACCCGACGATGAGTCTCGCGGGGGATGAACAAATACTCGACTTGAGTAGTGCAAATATAGTGTCTTTTTTGAGTTTCTACAACTTTTTATTAGATTTTTGTCGTTTTACACGCCAATTAAACGAATAAATATTAATTTTGTATCAATATTAGTGTGACTTAAAAACTAAATCTTATGAATATAGTTTTCAAATATCGAATGCTCAGCGACGAGAGTGATAACTTCGTACGCGACTTTGAGGTCTACCCCGATATGACACTTGCGGAGTTCAGTCAATTCTTGCTCAAGGCGTTGGGTTATGACGACTGCATGATATCTATCTTCAAGTCTGATGCCGAGTGGCGCCCCGTGGAGGAGTTCTCGGAGATTGACCTGGGTGATGATATACCTGGTGCACCACGCTGCATGGATAAGGTGACGCTAATGGAGGTGAATAATACCTTCCACGACCGCCTTATCTATACCTTCGACATGATGAACAACCGTTCGTTCTATCTCGAGTTGCTCGATATGCAGCGCCCACAGGACGGCTTGGAGTATCCACGCGTATCATTCGAGCATGCACCCGCGCCCGACCAGTATGACCCCGAGGCGAACGAGGAGTGTGGCTCTATCTTCGAGGAGATGATGGGCGACTACAACGAGTTTGACGGCGACGATGGCTACGATGATGAGTTCTAAACGAGGTACGTTGGTTGTTGTTGTGGGCCCCACAGGCTCGGGTAAAAGTGCCCTGGCTGTGAAGCTCGCAACGCATCTCAATGCCCCTATTATATCTACTGACTCGCGTCAGGTCTTTCGTGGTATGCCCATAGGCACGGCACAACCTACGCGCGAGGAACTTGCCGCAGCTAAGCACTACTTTATCGCTGACCGCGAGGTGGAGGATGACTTCAACTGCGGAAAGTATGAGGAGGAGGCACTTCAACTACTTGATCGCCTCTTTACGGAGAGTGAGTATGTTATCGCTGTGGGTGGCTCGGGACTCTATGTTCAGGCGTTGTGCGAGGGCATGGACGACCTCCCTGATGCTGACCCCGCAATACGCGAGAGCCTAAAGCAGCGTCTGGAGAGTGAAGGGTTGGAGAGCCTTGTGGAGGAGTTGCGCAGGCTTGATGCGAAGTATGCCGAGGAGGTGGATGTATGCAATCCTGCACGTGTCATGCGCGCCTTGGAGGTGTGCCTTGCAACGGGGCGCCCCTACTCCGAACAGCGTAAGGGTGTGACGGCTGAAAGACCATTCAACATCATAAAGATAGGCACGGATATGCCACGCGATGTGCTCTATGACCGCATCAACCGTCGTGTCGATATGATGGTGGAGGAGGGCCTCGAGGCTGAGGCACGCGCGATGTATCCCAAGCGTCACTTGAATGCCCTGCAGACGGTGGGATATCGTGAGTTGTTCGAATACTTTGATGGTAACTGTACCTTTGAGGAGGCCGTAGAGTTGGTCAAGCGCAACTCGCGCCGCTATGCCAAGCGTCAGCTTACATGGTTTAGGCGCGACACTAACACCGCATGGTTTAATCCCAGTGAACTCGATGCAATATTAGCTTATATAAAGGATAAAAGGTAGGCCTAACGCCTACCTTTTGTGTAGATTTCCTATGCCTAAATACCTTTGCTTCGTGGGATTACATCTCGATGCAAGGCGTGGGGTGGGGAATTGCTATTTTTGGAGCAACTGGTCGGGAGTGAGACGCACGACCTGACCATCGCGCATGACTACAAGGTCGCCATTATCTTTGCGAGTGCGCTCGATAAGGCGGCGTTGGGCAAGGAGAATGCCCGCGTCAATTCGTTCTTGAAGTTCTCTTATCTCAAACTCACTCATAACTCAAAATCTTTTGGTAGGCTAACGGGTCAACAACCTCTTTTATTTCGCCCTTCGAACCATATGCAATCTTTTTGACACCCTCGGCAGTCGAGTTGTCGTAGATTACCCAATAGTCGCAGATGGGGATGTAGAGCGAAGTGAGGTTTCGCATGCTGCTCTCATAGCGTCGGCAGATGGTGTTTGTCGGGATGTTGTGACCTCCAAGGCTCACACGCTTTGCTACGCGCTGGATAGCTTGCTCGGGCGTAGGCAGCCAAAAGTATAGTAGTGATACGAAGTAACCACGCTCGTGGGCGCGCTCGATGAACTTCTGATATGTGCGTGTTGAAAGTGTCGTCTCGAAGGCGAAATCAGAGCCCTCCTCCAGAAGGTCGTTGATGCGGCGTAGCATAAGGCGTCCCGCCTCGATAGCCATGCTGTCGGGGTTGAAGGGTGATAGGCCACGAGCAATCTCGTCGGCATTCACAAACTCGTGACAGTGCAACAACTCGGGTAACATGGTGTAGGATGCCGTTGTCTTGCCAGCACCGTTACAACCCGCTATGATGTAGAGCTTCCGCATAATTATAATTATTCGCTTTCGCAAATATACTATTTTTATACAAAACTACCAAATTTGTGCAACAATTTTAATCATGTAGTTCTCTAATAAAATGAAAAAAAGGCTGTCACTTTGTTGGTGGCAGCCTTTCTTGTTATTAAGAGTCGTGTTTAGAACAAGTAACCAGTGTTGATGTAGAAGGCGCCCTTGCCATCCTGATTCTTGATGAGGGGATCCTTGCTGAACTTGCTCACGGGCAAGCCATACTCAAAGGCTACGATAAAGTTCTGATTCATGATGAAGCGCAAGCCACCACCAACAGTGATGTGTGGGCGGTCGGCCTTTGTGCCCTGTGCCATATACTCATCATACTCTGCGCGATACTGCTCATCACCGCGGAACGTCATATCGCGACCCTTGGTAACCATAGTACCATCAGAGAAGATGTTCAAGCCGAATGATATGTTCTGCTTCCAGAGTGTGAACGACACGAAGCGCCAACGCAACTCTGCATTATAAGAGGCCATATCCAAGCCCTGAACACGGCTACGCATGATACCACGAATAGTGCGGTAGCCACCCATGCCATCTCGGTCGTATGACTGACCTACGGTGGTGATATAGGGCAATACATAGTAGGGTGCATCGTTGCCGAAAGTACCCTCATAATTAAGGCGATATGCGAATGTAAGGATATCGTTCTTCACGATGGGCACATAGTGACGGAAAGTTGCAGAGTAGCGGTAGTAGGGGTTAGTAGTACCCAACCACTTCGGAGCAAGCATCAAGTGAGCCTCTGCCCAGATGCCGCGTGAGGGAGCGCCCTCCTTATCGCGTGTATCGAACAACAAACCGAGGCGTACGGTGCTGTTAAGACCACCCCAAGCCTCCTCCTCAGAGATAAGACCCCAGCGACGATACATATCGAAGATTGTAGGCTCGGTCTCGGGGAACATCTTCTCGGGAGCCTTGTTCTTGTTAATCTTGTCGAGGTTGAGTGCGCTCTGGTTCTTGTAACCCTGCTTGAAGTAGCTCAAGTGGTAGCCTGCCTCCCAGAAGAACTTGTTGTCCCAGATGTTACCCACGAAGTCGCTCTTGAAGAGTACGGCGATGCGGTTGATGCGGTACTTGGGTGTGTAGATGTAGTTGTCGAGATTCGCTTTGTCCTTACCCAATGCCACCTTCTCGTAGTCGTAGTGAGCCATGTAGCCGTTGAAGCCGTAGAAGTCCATAGCCTTATCGTTGAAGATAGTCAAGGCTGTAGACCAACGTACGCCAGGAATAAGGAAGCGGTTATCGTATGACACCATAAACTGCTGCGAGCCCTTGGTGAAGAACGAGGCCTCGAAGTACCACTGCTGGCGTGTGTTAGGGTATGTCGAGCCATCGCCAAAGTCGTAGATGTTCAATAGGGCGCCGAGCTGGAAACCCTTATCTGCATCGAACGCCACGGCGGGGAGTGGACCATAGTTGTAGCCTGTTTTGACAATCTCCTTCTTATCTGTCTCCGTAGCCTCGGTCGTGGTTTCGTTGACCTGGGCGTATAGGCTCATCGACAAAAACAATGCGATAGCCAGCGTCGTAAGTCTCTTAATCATAGTTATCATTTTTTGATGAATAGAGTTCTGATTTTCTTGTATTTCTTGCGTAACTGCTTGTTACACTGAAGCTTGATATCCGACTTGAATAGTCGTAACATGCGCCATGTCTCCTGTGCTACTATGGGGGCGGGGAGCAATGCCAATGTGATGGGTAGTGCCCACTCCCAGGGTAGGAACGAGTATGCCAATGCCGAGTAGATTATCATCAGGATTGGCCACAACACAAGGTTTATTACAAAGCGAATAGAGTTGCGGAATGCATGGTCCTTAATCTTGGTGAACAAGAGCTTCACAACTGCCACCATGGGCAAGGTGAGGATAGATGCAGGCAGTGTGTATGGAAGCTTCAGTAGGAAGAAGAACATCTGCATGATGCGTGATGCAAGGCCATTCTTCGCAGATACCGACTTTAGACTAATAGACTGCGAGGTACGCTCCTCGTAAGCCTCCTTACCCAATTTCAAGAGCTCGGCTGCAACCTCGGGGTTTGACTCCTTGAGGCGCATAACCTCACGCACTGTACGGTTGTTTGCCTCGAAGTATGCATCCATGCCACGAAGGCGCTTGCCATCGACAACAAACTTGCAGTTCTTGGTCTGGTGCTTAACAACCGCAGCACATATCTCATACATAGCCTCATAGTCGTCATCGTTGGGGATGTAGAAGATAGAGTTGTGTATGCGCTCGGTGAGCAACTCGCGCATGGCGGTCATCTGCTCTGCGGGTGTAAGCTCGCTATTCTGCTTAATGAAACTACCCACGTTTATAGGCTCGCCAATCTGCACACGCACCGTAGAGCGGAAGCGGAAGAAGCTTCCGTAACGAATACCTACGGGAACGATGTAGAGGGGCATGTCGGGCATGAGCTCCTGTGCCTGGAATGCGATGCGGAAGATGCCCTTGGCCAAGGGGAGTGACGAATATTTAGCCTGGTGTGTACCCTCGGGGAAGATGCAGAAGGGAACACGGTCACGCAACACATCGACAGCGCGCTCGATAGTCTCGTTGTTTTTTTTGACCTCCTCATAGCCATCACGCATACGCATGATAGGCATAATCTTCAGCCACTTTAATATCTTGGCAATCTTGGGGTTGCGGAAGATGTCGGCACGAGCAACAAAGACCTTTGGGCTGTGGTCCATGCCGAGTACGACCATAGCATCCATGAGGGCGTTGGTGTGGTTGGGTGCAAGGATAATTGCGCCATCCTTGGGGATAAACTCCTTGCCAACATATTTAATCTTTCGGTAGGAGAGTTTCATTACGATGTCTACGTAGTAACGCAGAAAATCGTACATGAAGTCGTAGTCCTGAACCTTCTTCTCTTTAGCCATGGCTATACGAGTTTTGTGCGACGGAAGATAGATGCGGTGATGAGGCCTGAAATGATGTGCCATACACCCCAGATAGCAGTGATGAAGACCATACCGCCATTGTTATCCCAGATTACGGGGTCGAAAATTTTGTCGTTGAAAAGGAGGATGAGACCGAGGCCAGAGTTCTGGATACCCACCTCGATGGTCATTGAGCGACGGTCAGCCTTGGGCAAACGGAAGAGTGTGCCGCCACCATAACCTGTGCTAAGTGCTGTGATGTTGTGTATAATAACAACCACAAAGGCGCAGACAATGGCAATGAAGATAGATGTGCCATCAAGACCTGCATGTGCATTGTCGCCAAGCGATGTTACAACCTTTGTGAATGACACTGCAACCATGCCCATGAAGAGGATGATTGAGAGTATCTGCGAAGGTTTCAAAAGTCGCTTTGTAGCGTTGGGGAAGTAGTGGGCAAATGCCATACCAGCAACGATGGGAAGACCCAGCAAGAGCATAATCTGCTCGAACATATCGCCGAAGGGGATGACAAGTGTGGGAATCTCGTTGTTGATGCTCACGATGTTGCAGTAGAGCGTGCCGTAGAGCCAGAAGTTAAGCGGAGTGATGAGTGGCGCAAAGGCTGTGGTAACGGCAGTCATAGATACTGAGAGCTCGATATTGCCCTGAGCGTATGACGACATAAAGTTAGAGATATTACCACCGGGGCACGAAGCAACGAGAATCATACCCAAGGCAACCATGGGGGTAATCACGCTGTTGAATGCCAATGCCACGCAAAGTGTAACAAGAGGGAGTGCCACCCACTGCATCATGCAGCCTACGATGATAGACTTGGGGTAGCGGAATACATCCTTGAATGTGTCGAGTTTGATGCCGAGGGCAACGCCGAACATTACGAGTGCCAAGATGATGTTGACGAGTGTCATCTCTCCCGCGCCCAAATTGGGATCGAGGGGATCCAAAATCTGTAGATTTTCCTTCATACGTTAAATCATTCGTGTAGCCATTGTGTGAGCTACTGTTTGGTTTAATAGCTTTGAGAATATCGCTTTTACCTTAAGCGTATCCTAAAGAAAGTCAATGAGGCTTGACTATAATCGCACAAATATACCGAATATTTTTCAATTAATGCGCATAAAGTGGCCTATTTTGCATATAGTTGTACTACATATAGGTATAAATACCTATCAGATATGTGGTCAAATTGTGTTGATAGGGTAGATGAACTTGATTGATGGGATGAACGAGTACACCTATATATTAAAGAAAAGGGGCTGTCCCGAGTGTGGAACAGCCCCTTGCTCTATGAAGTTTTCGAAACTACTTAACGCTCAAAGCAGCGTGTGCAGCAGCCAAACGTGCGATAGGCACACGGAATGGAGAGCAGCTTACGTAGTTCAAACCTGCGTGGTGGCAGAACTCTACTGATGAAGGCTCACCGCCGTGCTCACCGCAGATACCGCACTTCAAGTCGGGACGAGTTGTACGGCCCTTGAACACAGCCTCGCGTACGAGCTGGCCAACACCGTTGCGGTCCAAGATCTTGAAAGGATCGTTCTTGAGGATGTTCTTCTCCAAGTAGATAGGCAAGAACTTAGCGATATCGTCACGTGAGAATCCGAGAGTCATCTGAGTAAGGTCGTTTGTACCGAATGAGAAGAACTCTGCAACCTCAGCGATCTGGTTAGCAGTAACAGCTGCGCGAGGAACCTCGATCATAGTACCTACGAGGTAGTCGATGCGGTCGTTACGCTCTGCGAATACAGCCTCAGCAGTCTTGTCGATGATGTTCTTCTGGTAGCGGAGCTCCTTGTGGTTACCTACCAATGGAACCATGATCTCTACCTTAACAGGTGTGCCAGCAGCCTTAACATTCATTGCAGCCTCGATGATAGCACGTGCCTGCATCTCAGTGATCTCGGGATATGTGTTACCAAGACGGCAACCACGGTGACCCAACATTGGGTTAACCTCGTGCAATGCCTCAACCTTAGCCTTAACCTTCTCTACGGGGATACCCATAGCGTCAGCCATCTCCTGCTGATCCTTCTCAGTGTTAGGAGCGAACTCGTGCAATGGTGGATCGAGCAAACGAACGATAACGGGGTAGCCGTTCATAACCTTGAACAAGCCCTCGAAGTCGCCACGCTGCATAGGAAGAAGCTTAGACAACGCTACACGACGACCATCCTCATCATCAGAAAGGATCATCTCGCGGATAGCCTTGATGCGGTCGCCCTCGAAGAACATGTGCTCTGTACGGCAGAGACCGATACCCTGTGCACCGAATGCGAATGCCTGCTCAGCGTCACGAGGAGTATCTGCGTTAGCGCGTACGTTCATTGTAGCGTACTTGCCAGCGAGCTCCATGAGCTGACCGAAGTCACCGTCGAGGTTAGCTGCCTGTGTAGCAACCTGGCCGAGGTAAACCTCACCTGTAGAACCGTTCAATGAAATCCAGTCACCCTCCTTAATCTCGAAGCCGTTAACCTTGATTGTGCGAGCCTTGTAGTCGATCTCCAACTCACCTGCACCTGATACGCAGCACTTACCCATACCACGAGCAACAACCGCAGCGTGTGATGTCATACCACCGCGTGCTGTGAGGATACCTGCAGCGTCCAACATACCCTTCAAGTCCTCGGGTGATGTCTCGATACGAACGAGGATAGCCTTCTGACCTGTCTCGTTGAGAACCTTCTCAGCGTCGTCAGCGAAGAATACTACGGGACCAGTAGCTGCACCTGGAGATGCGGGAAGACCCTTAACGATAACCTTTGCGCTCTTGATAGCCTTCTTGTCGAATACGGGGTGGAGCAACTCGTCGAGCTTCTCGGGCTCGCAACGCAAAACTGCTGTCTTCTCGTCGATAAGACCCTCGCGGAGCATATCCATAGCGATCTTCACCATCGCTGCACCT
>JAZRJJ010000017.1:0-25533 GCA_045645705.1 Alistipes sp.
TCTACCTTTGCACCGCAATCGAAAGATAACGGTTCTTTAAAAAATGCCTGAATAGCTCAGTCGGTTAGAGCACATGACTGTTAATCATGGGGTCCTAGGTTCAAGTCCTTGTTCAGGCGCTAAGTGCGTGGGTCGCACAAATGCAGGTAGCAAACGATAAGCTGCAATGGCTATGGCCATAGGATGGTTGGAGGAAATGCCAAGCGCCGATAAGCAGTAGATGCGGTCGAGCTTCGAAAGATGACGAGACTCTTTGAAAAAAAACTTATCGAAAAATTTGCAGATTAAAAAAAAAATGCTTACCTTTGCAGCGCCCAAGCATTAAAAGACGGGAGCATAGCTCAGCTGGTTCAGAGCATCTGCCTTACAAGCAGAGGGTCAGGGGTTCGAATCCCTTTGCTCCCACTACTTAAAACGACAAGCCACTCAAACGAGTGGCTTTGTTGTTTTTAGGAGTTTGCCCCATGAGCAAGCTCGGTGGCAACTTCCCAAAAAACAGCGCGCACATGTGCGCTGTTGTCGTTTTATTTGTTGCAATGTAAATTCGATTTAGTTGGGGTTGAGCCGATGTGATAGTGGTCTATTGCTCGGGCTTTGCCCTGCGCTGATAATGTATCGGCTCTACTGCTTCGCAGTTCGAATCCCTTTGCTCCCACTAAGATTAAGACGACTTTTAGTCGTCTTTTTTGTTTTATACGGTTTATCCATTTCCCACTGCTTCGCAGTTCGAATTCCTTTCTTACGCTACAAAAAAAAGACGACCATTGTCGTCTTTCCGTTAATGCAATACTCTTTTTCTGCTGAACTACTCCGGATATATCATCTTTTTTGTGACGCCGCCGTCAACGGTGATGCACTGGCCATTGATAAATTCGCTCTTCGTGTCGCACAAGAAGAGGCATGTATGCGCGATATCCTCCGCCGCACCAACTCTGCCCGAGGGGTGGAAGGTGTGGTCCTCGGGGCGTAAGACCTCATCCTCGTTGACGCTTATCCAGCCAGGCGCAATGCAGTTGACCGTGATATGGTATGGCGCGAGTGACATTGCCAGTGCGTGCGTGAGCGACCATATGCCACCCTTGGATGCCGCGTATGCCTCGCTATTGGGCTCGCTCTGCAAGTAGCGCGTAGAGCAGAGGTTAACGATGCGGCCATAAGGGTTCGTCGCGCCCATCTTCGCGCGGTGCATAGCCAGGAGGCGCGAGGTGATAAACGCAGAGCGAAGGTTGGTATTCAGAATCATCTCGAAGTGTTCTACCGTGGTCTGCGTTATAGGCTCAAAACCTCCGATGCCCACATTGTTAACGATTACATCCAAGTCGCCCCACTCATCGAGTAGAGTCATAACAGCACGCTCCAATGCCTCCTTATCGCATACATCGAGCGCAAAGAAGCGCGCTCCTGTAGCCGAGGCAACCTCCTCGCCGCGAGCGTTGTCCATATCGCAAAAGGCTACGCGGTCACCCTCATGGGCGAAGGCCTCGACAATGGCGCGTCCGATGCCATGACCGCCACCCGTAACAAATACTCGTCTTGTTTTCTTATTTTTATTCTGCATAGTTACTCTTTATTTTGTTGTCTCTCTATTTCGAGCAATTCTCGTTTTCGCTCAACTTGTTTGCCGTTGCGTTGCCCAAGATATCCTCCTAATGAACCATCCGAGGCTACTACTCTATGACATGGCACCTCTGGAGCAAAGGGGTTTCGTTTGAGAGCTTGCCCCACAGCTTGAGCACTACGACAACCTATGCGACGCGCTAATTCTCCATATGTGATGGTCTGACCACAAGGCACGCTCAACAGCTCCAGATAGACTCTGCGCTGAAAGGGCGTGATATCTGATGACTGCTCCACGCGCTTGCGAATATCGGTGTCGGTAGCATGCTCCGCAGTGTTGTGGAGTGTGGGGACTGTTGGCGCGCACCTCTGCATGTGCCACATCTGGTGGGTGAAGAAGGGGCGTGTGCCGATGCGCCTAAAGCCGAGCGAAGAGTACAACCTCTCGGCATCAGGGTTTTCGAAGTCCACGATAAGACCCACCCGTTGATGCCCCTCTGCAAATGCCTTATCGCAGAATGCCGACACAAGGGCGCGACCCACACCCATGCCACGATATTGGGGTAGTACACCCACCGAGTCGAGGTAGTACTCGCCCGCCGAGGTCTCGTCGATGATGGTCTGTGTGCGCTCGACGAACTCGTTTATTGTGGCAAATGTACCCTCGCGCAGAGTGTATAATTGAGCACCATCGTAGCCCACAACAGCTCCCGCCACTACGCCGTTTAGCTCGGCAACGAGGGCGTTCTGCCAGCTATATTGCGTAGCCTCGCGGCGTGCAACCTCCGTGAGCACGGCCATATACTCCTCGCCGCAGTAGTTGCGTAGTCCCGCCTCATCACCGATGGCCATGGCGATAACCTCGGCGATAGTCGCGGCATCGGCGCTTACTGCAGGTCGAATTACTATTTCCCTATCCATACCACAAAGTTACGAAATTTAGCCTTATAAAACAAAGTGGCTACCCCATGGGAGTAGCCACTTTCGTTATTTAGTGTCAAATTTGTCGCCCATAAACCAGCGCGGTAGGTTGCAGCCTATGTAGTTACCCACAACCGAATAGAACCATGCCAGAAGCATCCATGGTGCGAAGTCACCCATAAGTGTCGCTATGCAGTAGTAGAAGGCATCGGCAATACTGTGGGGTAGTCCGCACATGATAAACACAGGCACGCCATACATGAGCGGTAGGTAGGTGCCATTACGCACACCATGCACCGCCAGGGTCACGATGACGCCAGTACCTATGGATGTCACCGCGATATTCCAAGATGCCGCCTCGCGTGCCGCCATGATGGTGTCGAGCGTGGCCTGTGCATTGGCGCTATCCCTGACCGTAGAGTAGGCTATGCCCGCCATAAGGAGGCAGCCCACGGCGTTGAGTAGCACCATAGGCACAAGCTGCAACGACTCCTTAAGTGGTAGGTAGCCCGCCTTGCCCGTAAAGAGCAACGCCTTGCTCAACGTCACCGACATAAGGCCGAAGGCAAAGAGCACAGCTCCGCCCAAGCCTCCGACATGCAGGAATACGAGGCCGGCAATGCCGATCAGAAGACCGGCAAATACCGACATCGATATAAACTGCCTCATTACATCACAATGTTGATAATCTTGCCCTTGACCACGATGATCTTCTTGGGCTGCTTACCCTCGAGCCACTTCTGTGCGCCATCGGTTGTGACGATGTGTGCCACGATATCCTCCTCGGCAAGGTCGAGAGCGTACTCCTGCTTGAAGCGGAGCTTGCCGTTGATCATAACGGGGTACTCGAACGAGTTCTCCACGAGGTACTCGGCGTGGAACTCTGGCCACTCTGCATCGCATACCGATGTCTCGTGACCGAGTGCGTGCCACAACTCCTCGGCGATATGTGGTGCGAAGGGTGCGATAAGTGCTGTCAAGGGCTCCAAAATCTCGCGCTTCGAGCAGTCGCCAAGCTCGTTGAGGCATATCATGAATGCCGCAACAGAGGTGTTGAACGAGAAGTTCTCGATATCCTCGCCAACCTTCTTGATTGTCTTGTGAAGGGTCTTAAGCTCTGCGGGTGTAGCCTTCTCGTCGTTTACGAGCAACACGCCATCGCGCGAATAGAACTTCGTCCAGAAGCGGCGCAAGAACTTGTGTACACCGTCGATACCGTTTGTATCCCAGGGCTTTGACTGCTCCAAAGGACCGAGGAACATCTCGTACATACGGAGTGTGTCGGCGCCATAAGCCTCGACGATGTAGTCGGGGTTAACGACGTTGAACATCGACTTTGACATCTTCTCCACAGCCCAGCCGCAGATATACTTGCCATCCTCCAATACGAACTCTGCGTCGTTGAACTCGGGGCGCCATGCACGGAAGGCATCGAGGTCGAGGATGTCGTTCTTGACGATGTTCACATCGACATGAATCTCCTGTGTCTGGTAGTTGTCCTTAAGGCCGAGCGATACAAACTGGTTTGTACCCACGATGCGGTATACGAAGTTTGAGCGACCCTGAATCATACCCTGGTTAACGAGCTTCTTGAAGGGCTCCGACTCGCATACATAGCCGAGGTCGTAGAGGAACATGTTCCAGAAGCGTGAGTACATAAGGTGACCTGTAGCGTGCTCAATACCACCAACATAGAGGTCTACATTGCGCCAGTACTCGTTAGCCTCCTTGCCCACAAGACCCTTGTTGTTGTGGGGGTCCATATAGCGGAGGAAGTATGCCGAAGAGCCTGCGAAGCCGGGCATTGTTGAGAGCTCATAGGGGTAGCCCTCTGCTGTGTGCCACTTCTCCACGCGTGCCAAAGGTGGCTCACCCTCCTCGGTAGGACCGAAGTTCTCGATAGGGGGCAAGGTGAGAGGCAACTGCTCGTCAGAGAGACGGTATGCCACATCATTCTTATAATAGATGGGGAATGGCTCGCCCCAGTAGCGCTGGCGTGAGAAGATCGCATCGCGCAAGCGGTAGTTGATGAGCTTCTTGCCCAAGCCGCGGCGCTCAACCTCCTCGAACATGAAGTTGATGGCATCCTTAACATCCATGCCGTTGATGATGTCCGAGTTGATTACGTTACCCTCCTTTGCGTCGTACGACTCAACCTCGAGGTTACCACCCTCCACAACGGGGATAATCTCGATGCCGAAGTGGCGTGCGAAGGCGTAGTCGCGTGAGTCGTGTGCAGGAACTGCCATGATGGCACCTGTACCGTAGCCCGCCAATACATAGTCCGAAATGTAGATAGGAATCTCGCGGCCAGAGAATGGGTTGATAGCGTAAGAGCCAGTCTTGACACCGCTAACACGCTTTGTGTCGGCGATACGCTCACGCTCCGAGCGGCGCTTGGTCTCGGCGATATATGCCTCGACAGCCTCGCGGTTCTCGGCAGTTGTAAGCTCCTCCACCCACTCGTGCTCGGGGGCGATAACCATGAATGTTACGCCGTAGATAGTGTCGGGGCGTGTGGTGAATATTTCGAGCTTGCGCTCCGAGTCCTTAACATCGAAGAATACCTGTGCACCTACCGAGCGGCCAATCCAGTTGCGCTGAATCTCCTTCAACGACTCGCTCCACTCGAGCTTGTCGAGGCCATCGAGCATGCGCTGTGCGTATGCCGTAACGCGCAACAACCACTGCTTCATACGCTTCTGCTCTACGGGGTGACCACCACGCACCGAGAGACCCTCCTTAACCTCGTCGTTAGCAAGTACGGTGCCGAGTGCGGGGCACCAGTTTACCATGGTGTCGGCGCGGAATGCAAGGCGGTAGTTCTGCAACACCTGCTCGCGCTCTGCCTCCGACATTGCCTTCCACTGCTCGGCGGTGAAGGTAAGGTGTGTGGTCTCTGCTGCGTCGATGCCTGCAGTACCCTCGGCCTCGAAGTGTGCTACGAGCGCTGTGATAGGCTCAGCCTTCTGCGAAAGGTTGTTATACCAGTGGTCGAACATCTTGAGGAATGCCCACTGTGTCCAGTGGTAGTAGTCGGGCTCGCATGTGCGTACCTCGCGTGACCAGTCGTACGAGAAGCCAATCTTGTCGAGCTGTGAGCGGTAGCGAGAGATATTCTCCTCGGTGGTTACTGCGGGGTGCTGACCTGTCTGGATGGCGTACTGCTCTGCGGGGAGACCGAAGGCGTCGTAGCCCATGGGGTGAAGCACATTAAAGCCACGCTGACGCTTGTAGCGTGAGTAGATGTCCGATGCGATGTAACCGAGTGGGTGACCTACGTGAAGACCCGCACCCGATGGGTAGGGGAACATATCCAACACGTAGAACTTGGGGCGAGATGCATCTACATCCACTTTGTAGGTGCCCTCCTCTTGCCATCTCTTCTGCCATTTAGGCTCTATGGCTCTGAAATCGTATTCCATAAATCGTTGTATTTTAATTTGTTATTGTTTATATCGTTATCTCTTAAGTAGCTTAATCCTCATCATCCTCCATGCCGTCGTCTGCATCGAAGAAGAAGCCATCCATCAGTGCGTCGTTGTTGCGCCTATCCTTCTTTGTGGGGCGTCCCATGCCGCGCTCGCGGAAGACGAAGATGGTCTCGTGGGGCACGTTGAGCTTGTCGAGCTCCTCCTGGGGTGTGCAGTTAAGGCAGTACATGGGCACATTCTTCGCGGGCTGGCGGCTCGACACAAGGTCAAGAACCTTATAGCTGTAATGCACGCGCTCGCGTCGTACCGATATCATGTCGCCCACCTTAACCTCGCGCGAGGGCTTGGCGTAGGCGTCGTTTACCAATACGCGGTTTTGGCGTATGGCATCTGCGGCATCGCTGCGTGTCTTGAAGATGCGCACCGCCCAGAGGTACTTATCCAATCTTATCTCATTACTCATCTCTTACTCTCTTTCTTCACTGTTTTGTATCCGTTTGTGCGGCTGACACTAAGTATCAGGCCAAAGGCTATCGCTGTGAATATCAGCGACGAACCACCACGCGAAACAAGTGGTAGGTTCTGTCCTGTCTCGGGCAGAATGTTGACCTGCACGAGTATGTGTAGCAGCGCCTGACATGTTATGAGCAGTCCGAGGCCTGCGGATATGAGTGTGGCAAAGGCAGTGGTGCCACGACGGCATATCTCTATCGCTCGGAATGTAATCCATAGGTATAGCAGCATGAGCATGATGGCTGCGACGATGCCATACTCCGAGGTGAAGAAGGAGTAGGCGTAGTCACTCTCGGGGTGGATGATGGCTGCGCGCGAAGCACTATGTCCTGCACCCTTGCCAAAGAGACCACCCTCGCGTATTGCTATCATAGCACGCTCCGTATCCGAGAACTCGTAGACCGCGTCATGCTTGCCATCAATCCATGTGTCTATCCACTGCGAGAAGCGACCTCCCGCCGTGTCGCCACGTCCCACGCCTGCGAGTGACATGGTTGCAATGCCGAGTACGCCCACCGCCGATGTCACAAGCACAAACTTCAGAAGCTCGCGCAACGACACACGACCGATATAGAGCATGAGTATCGATGTTGCGAAGATGAGCACTGCCGACGAGGTGTGCGCAGGCAGAATAACGGCACAGGCAATGGCGATAGGACCTATCAGTGGCCAGGTGTTCTCCTTGATGATTTTTATCTGCTTCGGCTCCATCAATCGCCACGATGTGGGCAGTAGCGCAACCTTGTTTATATCCTTCTGTCGTCGCTCCATGTGGCGTGCCAGCATGAGTATTGTCAGCACCTTAAGACCCTCCGAGGGCTGCAACTGGAACGAGCCGATAGGCAACCAGCGTGCCGCGCCATTTGTCGTGCCACCAATGAAGTAGGTGAGTGCTGTCAAAAAGACAAACAACCAGAAGAAACTGGGGGTGAGCAATCTTACAGTGGTGTAGTTTATCTTGTGGGTGACAAAGACGATGATTATCGCCATCACCACATACATCAGCTGCTGGCGTAATGAGTCGGTTGTAGAGAGGTCGGTGGTGATGTCGTAGGCCATCTTTGCGGTCGAAGAGTAGACTACAAGGATGGATATGACGATGAGCGCTGCGAAGATTATCCACAGCGTGCGGTCACCTTCAAGGATGCGCTTGCTACTTGTTAGAAGCACCCCGGGGTTTACCTCTTCTCTCTTGTTACTCTTGTCTGACATCTGCCCACTACTTTAATACATTCTCCTTTACCCACTCCTTGAACATACGGCCACGCTCCTCGTAGTTGCGGAAGAGGTCGAAGCTCGCACATGCTGGCGAGAGGAGAACGGTATCACCCTCCTTGGCCTCATCGCGTGCCGCAGCCATAGCCTCCTCGAAGGTGTGGCAGTCGCGGATTACGGGTACTATGCCCTGGAAGTCGCGCACGAGCTTTGTGTTGTCCACGCCCATGCAGATGAGTGCCTTGACCTTGCGGCGTGCAAACTCCTTGATGGGTGTGTAGTCGTTACCCTTGTCCGTGCCACCCGCAATCCACACAGTTGGGCGCTTCATGCTCTCGAGGGCGTACCACACGGAGTCCACATTCGTAGCCTTCGAGTCGTTGACCCACTGTATGTCGTTAGCCGTACCTGCGGGCTCGAGGCGGTGCTCCACGGGCGAGAACTCATATATCGAGCGCTTAATCTGCTTGGGCTCGATGCCCGCTGCGAGTGTCGCGAGGGCTGCCGACATGGCGTTGTAGATGTTGTGCATACCCTCAATCTGCATCTTGCGCGTGTCGATGGTCACCGACTTCTTGCCCACGGTAGCTGTGAAGGTGTGACCCTCGAGGATGGCGTCACCATCGCCACTCGCAATAGCGGTGTTAATGGCGAAGGGCAACTGGCGTGCGCGCAAGGTGTCGTCCATCTCTGCGAGCATGTTGTTTGTCTCGTTGTCGTCTGCCGAGTAGATGAAGAAGTCCGAGGCACCCTGATTCTGCGTAATGCGCATCTTCGAGCGTGCGTAGTTCTCCAATTTATAGTCGTAGCGGTCGAGGTGGTCGGGCGTGATGTTGGTCAATACGCCGATGTCCGCCTTGAATTTGTAGCAGCCGTCGAGCTGGAACGAGCTGAGCTCCAGAACATGCCAGAAGAACTTGTCGGTAGCCACGGAGTATGCGAAGCTCTCGCCGATGTTGCCACCCAGAGATACTTTGCGACCCGCGTCGCTCATGATTTTGTAGATGAGCGAAGTGGTGGTAGTCTTACCGTTCGAGCCAGTGATGCAGATGGTCTTTGCCACACCCTTGTAGCGGCCCGCGAACTCAATCTCCGAGATTACGGGGATGCCGCGCTCGCGAATCTTCACGACGATGGGTGCTGTGTCGGGAATACCTGGCGACTTAATCACCTCGTTGGCATCGAGGATGCGCTCCTCGGTGTGGCCGCCCTCTTCGTACTCCACGCCCCACTCGTCGAGGCGCTCCTTAAACTTGGGAGCTATCTTGCCCATATCTGTAAGGAAGGTATCGAAACCCTTCTTTTTGGCGAGGATTGCCGAGCCGTAGCCCGAGATACCTCCACCTAAAACAACTATCTTGCGTTTCATATGTCGTTATTTTTTCTTGCTATTACTGAATCTTCAATGTTACGAGTGTGAGCGCCGAGAGAAGCAACGATATGATGAAGAAGCGCATCATAATCTTGGTCTCGAACAGGCCCTTCTTCTGGTAGTGGTGATGTATGGGGGACATCAGCAAGATGCGGCGACCCTCGCCATACTTACGCTTCGTGTATTTGAAGTAGCCCACCTGCACCATCACCGAGAGTGCCTCGACAAGGAACACACCGCACAAGAGGGGCAACAGCAGCTCCTTGCGGATGCAGAGCGCAAAGACGGCGATGATACCGCCAATGGTCAACGAGCCAGTGTCGCCCATGAATATCTGCGCAGGGAAGGAGTTGTACCACAAGAAGCCCACCAACGCGCCGACAAAGGCTGCGGCGAAGACTATGAGCTCGGCACTGTAGGGTATGTACATGATGTTGAGGTAGTCCGAGTAGATGATGTGTCCTGAGAGGTATGCCAAGACACCGAGCACCATGACTATAGGGATGGAGACTCCCGTCAAGAGGCCGTCGATGCCATCCGTGAGGTTTGCGCCATTCGACACCGCGGTGATGACAAAGATGGCTACAACGATGTAGAACAACCATGCGAGGGTGTCGTTGCCACCCACCAGGTCTTTATAGTCGAGTGCCGTATCCTTGAGGAAGGGGATGGATGTCTTTGTGGTCTTCACCTCGGGCGTATCCATAAGTTCCTGACTCTTGATAACCTTCTCTTGGCCAGTAGCGGGGTCGGTGACCTCATATTTTGTTGTCACCCAAATCTTATCCTGCACCACTACATCGCTTGATAGCCACATTGTTGTGCCCACGATGATGCCCAGACCCACCTGACCGAAGACCTTGAAGCGGCCGTTAAGACCCTCCTTCTTGTGGCGGAAGACCTTGATGTAGTCATCCAGACCGCCGATGATGCCGAGCCATATGGTGGTGATGAGCATGAGCTGTGTGTAGACATTCGAGAGGTCGCTGAAGAGCAATACGGGGATGAGCACCGCCATAATGATGATGATACCACCCATGGTAGGTGTGCCCTTCTTCTGGAGCTGACCCTCGAGGCCGAGGTCGCGGATATCCTCGCCAATCTGCTTGCGGCGCAAGATGCGGATGACATACTTACCGAAGAAGATGGTTATGAGCAACGACAAAATAATCGCTGCTCCGGCGCGGAACGAGAGGAAGTTTCCGAGGTCCTTACCTGGGAGGTCGGTGTTCTTAAGATATGAAAAAAGCTCGTATAACATTGTGTTTGGGTTTCGGTTAACGGTTTGTGTTGTGTGTAGTCTCAAATGCTTTGCGCACCTCCTCGCGGTCATCGAAGTGGTGCTTCACGGTGCCAATAATCTGGTAGTCCTCATGTCCCTTGCCCGCAATGAGGATGATGTCACCCGCCTTGGCGAGCATCGTTGCGGTGCGTATAGCCTCGCGACGGTCGCTGATGCGCAGGTAGTTCGTTGCGCCTGCCACACCCGCAACCATATCATCGAGGATGGCATCTGGGTTCTCGGTGCGGGGGTTATCCGAGGTAAATATCGCCGTTGTGGCGTGCTCCACGGCTATCTTTGCCATCTCGGGGCGCTTGGTCTTATCTCTGTCGCCGCCACAGCCGCATACCACGATTAGTTGCTGCTGCACAGTGCGTATCTCCTCGATTGTTTGAAGCACATTCTCCAGCGCATCGGGTGTGTGGGCATAGTCCACAATCGCCATTGTGCGGTCCGCGGCGGTGATGGTCTCGAAGCGTCCAGCCACGGGTGTGAGCATCGAGAGCGTTGTGAGCACCTCGGTGCTGTCGATGCCGAGGAGTGTCGCTGCGGCATATACCGTTGTGAGGTTGTAGGCGTTGAACCTGCCCGTAAACTTCACCCACACCTCCTTGCCGTCGAGGATTAGTTGCATGCCATTGGGGTGCATCTCGACAATCTTTGTGCGGTAGTCGGCCATCGAGCGCAACGAGAGGCGGTAGCCATGCGCCTTACAGTTTTGAAGCATAACCTCGCCATTGCGGTCGTCGGCATTGACCACTGCCCATGCCGTGGGTGCGAGGTTGTCGAAGAACGACTTCTTGGCGCGGATATACTCCTTGTATGTGCCGTGGTAGTCGAGGTGATCGTGTGTGAGGTTCGTAAAGAGCGCACCCGCAAAGTGTAGGTATGCTATGCGGTGTTGCGCTGCCGCGTGTGATGACACCTCCATGAAGCAGTAGTCGCAACCCTCATCGACCATCTCGCGCATCATGGCGTTGAGGCGTATGGCGTCGGGTGTGGTGTGTGTCGAGGCTACGCTGCGCTGGCCAATGCGGTAGATGACCGTAGATATAAGTCCCGCCTTGTAGCCCATCGCCATAAACATGTCGTAGAGGAGCGTAGCGGTTGTGGTCTTGCCATTGGTGCCTGTCACGCCCACGAGCTTAAGCTCCAGCGTGGGGTGATCATAGAATGCTGCTGCCATGGCCGCCATTGCGACATTGGTATCTTCGACCACGATGTAGGCTATGTCGTCGTTAATCTGGGTGGGGAGCTCCTGACAAACGATGGCTACGGCACCGCGCTCAATGGCTGCGGGGATGAACGTGTGGCCATCGCTGGCTGTGCCACGCACGGCAAAGAAGCAACAGCCACTCTCGACGCGGCGTGAGTCATACTCCAGTGCCGCAATCGTGGGGTTTGCCCCCTTTATCTCTAGGGCTCGAACATCGTCGAGCAAGTCGTGTAGTTGTTTCATATCTCTATCTTAATGAGGACAATAGCCCTCGCTAATAATCGTTACTATTTGAGCGTTAGGTGTATATAGCGGTTTGTGCTGGTAATCTTTCTGCCTGCATCGAGGCTCTGTGTGCGCACCGAGCCGTAGCCACTGTGTGTCACATTCAATCCCACGGACTCAAGCAGATATAGGGCATCCGAGAGTCCCATGCCTCGAACATCGGGCACTGTGCCCACGGCGAACTCCACGCCCGAGACAGAGCTCTTACCCTCGTTGTCAATCTTTGCGCGACTCCACTCCTTGTCATCCGCATCGCTTGAGTGCTTTGCGCTAAGTCGGCGGCTAATCTCCTCTACATCGTCGCTGTCTCCCGCCTTAATCCTCGTGGGGCTATGTGGCGTTGTGGCGCGCTCCACCTCGGCATGTAGCGAGGGGTCGTTGGCGTAGATATATGTCATGATGTTGTTTGCCACGGGGCCCGCCAGAAGGATACCGTAATATGGGTCGCCACCAAACATCTTCTGCTTGCAGACGCCGACATAGATTGTGTACTTGGGCTTCTCGGCTGGCATGACGCAGACGATGGAGCCGTAGTAGTACTGGTCGTTCTTGTCGATGCCGTTGAGCATCTGTTTGTGGTCCAGCTCGCCACGCGACACGAAGTTCGACCACATCTGTGCCGTACCTGTCTTACATCCGAACGATGTGGGCAGGTCCTTAAACTTGCCCGATGTGCGTGTAGAGCCCGCTACAAGGCAGCTGTCCAGAAGGTCGAGCGTGCGCTTCGAACACATCTTGTCGATGAGTGTCACCGTAGGCATGCGCTCTATAACTTCGCCATCGCGCTCCACGCGGTCAACAATGCGGGGCGCTACCATGCGACCATCGTTGGCGATGCCGTTGTAGAAGGTAATCATGTGGATTGGTGGTATCTCCAGCTCATAGCCGTATGCCAGGCGTGGCAGGCGTGTCGAGGTGCTGCCATCGATATTCCACTCGGGAGTGCCCGCCATTGGGAGCTTGCCACGCGCCTCGCCATACCTCTCCATGCCGATGTAGTTGTTGAAGCGCAACTTCGCCAGGAAGTTGGTGTACTCCGAGGGGTTGTCCTTCCATCTCTCGTAGACCGCCTTTGCGAAGTAGACATTCGACGAGTGTGCGAAGGCATCGACAAGCGTGATATGGCCATCTGTGCCCTCTGCCGCATCGTGCGTATCGTAGATTAGGGCATTGCCCACCTTTATACCCTTTCCCGAGTGTGAGTGCTCGGTGCTTACCTTTGTGTCGAGGTCGTAGCCGCCAATCTCGAGTAGCGCCATTGTTGTTGCGAGCTTCATGGTAGAGCCCGGCATCATCGAGCTTGACAGTGCATGGTTTGCCACACGCTCGGTGTAGAGGTTACCACGCTCCTTGCCCGAACCGAGGCTCACCATCGAGAGGATGTTGCCCGTCTCGACCTCCATCACTATAGCCACACCAAATGAGGCGTTCTGCTGTTGGAGCACCGCGCGGAGATAGTCATCCGCTGCTCGCTGTATTCCCGCGTCGAGAGTTGTGATAACGTCGCAGCCATCCTCGGGCATGATGTTGTCGGGGTCGTCTACGCGGGCCCAGAAACCGTGGGCTATCCACTGCTCCTTAACCTTGCCGTTCTTGCCCGTGAGCTCGTTGTCGTAGAAGTACTCAATACCTGTACCCTTAATCTTTTTGTCGTTCTCAAGCACGATGGGTGTATGGCGGCCGATGGTCTGGCGCGCCACATCTCCAAGGGGATACAGGCGCTGCTCCTCGGGGCGTGGAAAGTAGACATAGCCGAGGTTGCCGTTGAGAATGGGGTAGCTGCGCATGGCGTTCCACTCGTCGATGGTCACAAGGCGAGGGAAGAGCTTGTATGAGCGGTTCTTGCCGCGTGTGCGCTCGTCGCGTAAGATTTTGAAGTAATCCTCTGCGCTGAGGTAGTCGTAGTTGTGCTCCACGGCATCCTCGGGGGTGAAGTGCAACGCAAGGAGCTTCGAGAGTGAGTCTGCATTCTTGATATAGAGCTGGTCGTCTGCCGTGCGTATACCATCAGATTTGAAGTCCATCTCGACATTGTAGCGCAGGCTCGATATGGCAAGAGGCTCGCCATCGCGTGTGAGGATGGCTCCGCGGTGCGCCTTAATCTCCTGGCGGCGGAATACACCCTCGTTGAGGACCTTGGTATTGTGCTTGACGGCAGGGCTTGCAATCTGCACCCAGACAAGGCGCACGGCGATTATGAGGCCTACCACCATAAACGCAAGGTAGAGGAAGCGCACGCGTGCCACGACATCCTGCTTGTGACCGCGCTTGCTATCGCTATTCGTATTATCTCTCTTTGTGCTCATCGTTGGGTTATTTCTCTATGAGTCGACTATTCTTTGATAGGTCGACAAGTTCAATGTTATACTCCTTGAGGCGCTCCGTTACGGCACTGCGCGATGAAAGACCATAGCGCTGTTCATCCTTGACTACCGAACGCTCGTGAAGCATTGTCACCTTGCGCTCCTTGCGGCGGTACTCGTTGCTGGTGTTCAGCGAGATGAAGGTCAGCACGATGCTCATGAAGCACATCACGGCGATGGCGATGAAGTATCGGTAGTAGGGTACGGTGCTCTCGGTGAGCAGCGAGCCAGTGATGATGTGGTCAATCAGTCGCTTTGGGCGCTTGGGCTCTGACGACTCCTCGCTCTCCGCCTCGGGCTCATCAATGTAGAGGTCCTCGTCGAATATCTCCTCCTCATCGTACTCGTCGACGATGACATCCTCATGCTCCTCGGCATCTACGCGCACCACCTCGCGGTTTATTCGGCGGCGTATGTCGTTCGTATTGCGCGATGCTCTGTCGTCGAGGTCGTCGGCGATAATCTCGTTTCGGGTATATCTGTCTTCGTTCATTGTGGTGTCGGGTTATATCTTCTCTGCTACACGCAACTTTGCGCTGCGTGAGCGTGGGTTGAGGGCTATCTCCTCGTCGGTGGGGATGACAGCCTTGCGTGTGATGACCTTGAGGGGCGTTGTTGCGCGACCGAAGAAGTCCTTCTCTATGCGACCCTCGGTGTTGCCACTACGCATGAAGTTCTTCACTATGCGGTCCTCCAGCGAGTGGTACGACATTACAACCAAACGACCCTCGGGTGCAAGGAGTTTGAGACTCTGCTCGAGTGCCATTTTGAGCGCCTCAATCTCGCCATTGAGCTCGATGCGCAACGCCTGGAAGAGCTTCGTTAGGAACTTCGCCTCATCCTTCGGTGGGGTGCATGGCTTGACGGCCTCGACAAGCTCCGCGGTGGTTGTGATGGGTTTGATGTTGCGGGCGCGCTCTATGCAGTTGGCAATCTTCCATGTAGTGTCCAGCTCGCCATATTCGGCAAAGATGCGACTTAAGGCATCATTTGTGTAGGTGTTAACGATGTCGGCAGCTGTGCGACCACCGCGAGTATTCATGCGCATGTCGAGGAGTGCCTCGCCACGGAACGAGAAGCCGCGGTGCTTGGCGTCGAAGTGGTGTGACGATACGCCGAGGTCGGCAAGGATGCCATCTACATGCTCAACGCCGCGCAGACGCATCGCTCCGCGCACGAAGCGGAAGTTCGAAGCCACGAAGGTGTGGCGCTCGTCGTCGGGGGCATTTGCCGCTGCATCGGGGTCCTGGTCGAGTGAATACAGATGACCCTTGGGGCCGAGGTGCTTGAGTATCTCGCGAGTGTGACCGCCACCTCCCATCGTAAGGTCGATATATACGCCATCGGGCTTGATTGCGAGGTTGTCGATGCACTCTTGTAACATCACTGGTATGTGGTATGTTTCCGCTGCCATTTTGTAACGCTTTTTACATAGTAAAAAATAACGGCACGAAGATAGTAAAAAAACGCCAAACGACATAATTTAGGCGGACTAAAAATTTAATTGGTGGGCTATGTTGATTAAGGTGGGCAGAGAACAAGTAGAGAAAGAGTTGCGGGAGACTACCTATGTTGGTGGCGCAACACGCTGTGATTATGATATTTACACATTTGATGGTGCCCGTTTTCCGAACCTGATGCGAGAGGTGTGGCGGCTGCGCGATTTGTCGTTCAGGGAGGCGGGTGTTGCGCTTGGTGACAGCGTGGATGGGTGCGCCTCGGATTGCGATGGGTCGTGCCGTCAGCTGGTGGTGTGGGATAGGGTGTCGCGGCAGATTGTGGGTGGATATCGCTATTCGTTGGGTGGGGAGGTTGCTCCCGAGAGGCTCTCTATTTGGCGATATTACTCGCTTTCACCACGCTTTGTAAATGACTATCTTCCCTCGGCCCTGGAGCTTGGAAGGTCCTTTGTTTCGCCCGAATATAAGTGCGGTGGTGAGCGCCATGCGATATATGCTCTGGATGCTCTGTGGGAGGGGCTCGGCAGGGTGGTCGTGGCGTCGGATGTGCGCTATCTCTTTGGACGCGTCACACTCTATCCATCGTTGGGCATAAGGGCGCGAAATCTGCTTGTGGGCTTTATGCACTATCTCTATCCGTCGCGCGAAAAGTTGGTCTCGGCACGCGAACCTCTGCGCATGGGACTGAGTCGCTATCGTTGTCGTAAACTCTTCGTGGGTAAGACAATTGCGGATAATTACAAGATACTACTTTCGTTGCTTCGGGGTATGCGGCGCGCGATGCCTCCTGTCATCTCCTCCTATATGCGGTTGTCGCCCACGATGCAGACTTTCGATACATATGCCAATGGTGATTTGGGAGGTGTCGCCGAGGCTGCAATAGTGCTTACGGTGGACGATTTCTACGAGAACATCAAGCGGCGATACCTCTCGTGTTAAGACGAAAAAAGCGGAATAGGACATATGCCCATTCCGCTTAAATATTGTGGTTATAACCCACTATGAGTAGCTCTCAACGGCTGCCTCGAGGTGCTGCTTCCAAATGAGTGCTGCGCCACCCAAAATAGCCACATTCTTATCCTGAATGCCGCTCATCATTAGCTTAACCTTGCCCTTGAATACTGTGAGCTGGTTCTCCTCCATGTGCTTGTATGTTGGGCGCATGATGTAGTCGCCAGCATTTGCAAGGCCGCCGAAGAGGATGATAGCCTCGGGTGATGTCACGGCAGTGAGGTCGGCAAGTGCCAAACCGAGAACCTTACCTGTGCGCTCGAATGCCTCGAGGGCGATGGGGTCGTTCTTCGCTGCTGCGTCAGAGAGCATCTTGGCCTCAAACTTATCGTAAGGGATTGATCGAAGCTCACTCTCACACGTCATAGAGGCCATGAGGTCGAAGGCTGTGCGCTTGATGCCCGTAGCCGATACGTAAGCCTCGAGACAACCCTTGCGGCCGCAACCACACTGACGGCCTGTCTCGCGTGAGTCAACAGCGATGTGGCCATACTCGCCAGCAAAGCCATCGTGACCATAGACCATCTCGCCGTTACATACGATGCCAGAGCCGAGGCCTGTGCCGAGAGTAATCATCGCAAAGTCCTTCATGCCGCGTGCGTTACCGAATACCATCTCGCCGATAGCTGCAGCATTAGCGTCGTTTGTAACCATCACTTTTGCGCCATTCATCAAGCGGCTGAGGTCGTCAACAAAGTTGAAGATGCGGATTGAATCGGGACGTGGATCCTGTGGGTCCTCAAACTTCCAGAGGTTTGCGGGAGTCTCGATGCGACCAGAGTGGATGTTTGCGTTGGGAGCACCCACACCGATGCCGATAAGGTCGCACTCGGGCTGCTTGGCGATAAGCTCCTTCATTGCAGCTGCGAGTGTCTCCATGTATGGCTTATAGTCGTCGAAGTACTTGAACTTATCGGTAGATATCTTGCTCTCTGCGATTACGTTACCATCTTCATCCACGAGGCCAAAGGCAGTATTGGTGCCACCAATATCGATGCCCATTGCATATTTTTTTGTCATGCTTATAGTGTTGTTAGAAAATTTTATTGGTCAAAGTTACCAAATTATTTTAATCTATCCAAAAAATTTATTAATTTTGACGCATTAATAACAAATACGTACCGCGCGATGTACGCTGGTATGTGCCTGATAGCGATTTGAAATTAGACCATTGCTTCGTTAAGGAGTGATACAAAAATAGTTAAAAATATGATTCGCACGAATGAAGAGATTTTAGCAGAGTTTGAGGCCGCGCTCAGCCAGATGCAGACCCCCGCAGAGCCCGAGCTGTTGTATGCCCCAATCATCTACTCGATGTCGGGAGGAGGCAAGCGCCTTCGCCCCGTGTTGTTGCTCATCGCGACGGAGGCCTTTGGCGGTAGCGTCGATAAGGCTATGCCCGCGGCGATGGCTGTGGAGGTGTTTCACAACTTCACGCTCCTGCACGACGACATCATGGATAACGCTGCTGTGCGCCGTGGCAAGCCCTCGGTCTTTGCCAAGTGGGGCGAGAACGTCGCTATTCTCTCGGGTGATGCGATGCTTATCTCGGCATACAAATATCTCGCCATGCTCGATGCGGAGCGCCTTTCGCGTGTGATGCCCATCTTTAACGAGATGGCACTCGAGGTGTGCGAAGGCCAGCAGTACGACATGGACTTCGAGAGCATGGAGCGCGTGGCTGTCGAGGAGTATATCCAGATGATTGAGCGTAAGACCTCGGCACTGTTGTCGGGCTCGGCAACCATAGGTGCCACACTGGCGGGCGCTTCGGACGACGATGTCAAAAAAATCTACCGCTTTGCTACGGAGCTCGGCCTGGCGTTCCAGTTGCAGGACGATATGCTCGATAGCTTTGGTGATGAGGCCCTCGGCAAGAAGATTGGTGGCGACATCCTTGAGGGTAAGCAGACATACCTCATGGTGCAGGCCATGAGCCGTGCCTCGGACGAGGAGCGCGAGGTGTTGCGCACGACACATAAGAATGAGGCGTTGAGCGATGCCGAGAAGATTGCTACAATCAAGGCCTTGTACGAGAAGCTCGATGTCAAGCATGCCACGGAGCAGCAGATAGAGTTGCGCTTCGAGCGCGCCTTGTCGGTGTTGAACACACTCTCTATCGGCAGTGAGCGTACGGTGCGCCTCGCGGAGTTCGCACGCAACCTTATGGGTAGAAAGAAGTAACATCTATAAAGTCTATGAAGATTACAAGAAAAGATATAGAGATTATGGCCCCTGTGGGCTCTTACGAGTCACTCAACGCAGCGATTAATGCGGGTGCTGATTCGGTATATTTCGGTGTTGAGCAGCTCAATATGCGTGCTGCGTCGAGCGTAAACTTCACGCTCGATGACCTTGCGGAGATTGTCCGCGTGGCACACGCTGCGGGTGTCAAGACCTACCTCACGGTGAACATCGTCATCTACGACACGGAGATGGAGGTTATGCGCCGCATCATCGACCGCGCAAAGGCCGAGGGCATCGACGCCATCATCGCCACCGACCTCGCCGCCATCCTCTACGCCCGCGAGGTGGGCATGGAGGTGCACATCTCTACGCAGAGCAACATCTCGAACATCGAGGCTGTGAAGTTCTTCTCGCAGTGGGCCGATGTCGTGGTGCTGGCACGCGAGTTGTCGTTGGAGCAGATTGCCTACATCTCGAAGCAGATTGAGGAGCAGCACATCTGTGGCCCTGCGGGTGAGTTGGTTAAGATTGAGATGTTCGCCCATGGCGCGATGTGTATGTCTATGTCGGGCAAGTGCTACCTCTCGGAGCATGAGTCGCACAACTCGGCTAACCGCGGTGCCTGCCGCCAGATATGCCGCCGTAAGTACACCATCACGGACAAGGATAGCGGCCAGCAGCTGGATATCGATGGCCAGTATGTGCTCTCGCCCAAGGACTTGTGTACTGTGGACTTCCTCGATACATTCATCGAGGCGGGTGTTCGCGTCTTGAAGATTGAGGGTCGTGCACGCGGTGGCGAGTATGTCAAGCGCGTGGTTGAGAGCTACGACGAGGCACTCAAACTTTTGGAGGCTGGCCAGTACACTCCAGAGAGCGTTGCTCTCATCAAGGAGAAGTTGCGCACCGTCTTCAACCGCGACTTCTGGGGTGGCTACTATGCAGCAAAGACCATGGTCGAGCACAGCGAGCGCTATGGCTCATCGGCAACCTTGAAGAAGGTGTATATGGGTAAGGTTACCAACTACTTCAAGCGTATCGGCGTGGCGGAGGTGTTGGTCGAGGCCTGCGAGGTGGCCGAAGGCGATGCACTACTCTTTATGGGCGAGAAGACGGGAGTTGTGGAGCAGAAGGCCGAGGGCATCATGCTCAACGAGCAGCCCACAACTAGCGCCAAGCAGGGTGACTTTATCTCGCTCAAGACCGCATCCGAGGTTCGCCGAGGTGATAAGGTCTACAAAGAGGTAGAACGATAATTTGTTGTGATAAGGGCGCATCTGCGGCATCGAGCTTGTCCGCTAAATGCTCACATACGCATTAGTATGCTCCGCTTTATCGGACTGCGACTCGCTACCACATCTGCAACCCTTCTGACAACAAATTGCAATAGAGGTAAATGTAATGTTTAATTTTATGACTGAATAAATATGTTGAAGCGATTATTTATGTTATGCCTAACTATTATGGCTTTTGTATTTGTTGGATGCGAAGAGTATGTTAATCCAAAGAAAGTCGAATTTGAAGTACAAATTGAGCGTGATGGTACTTATAATTATCGATATCAATTTTTGTGTTATGGTAGTCTATCGGGTTTTACAGGAGATGCTGTGATTGTAATAGAAGATCCTAATGGCGCCATTATAGAAGACGGTTATAATGTTGATGTGACGGGTGCAAAAACGCCATTTTCATTTACTTTTTGTGATGGAAGTACATATGGCTATTCTTCTGGTTTGCCATCCTATTATAATGTAAAAGTTCGTGTAAACAATAGAACAGTTATGAAAACATCTGTGGTTCCAAGAAAATAATATAAATTACCTAAAACTATAAAACTATGTTCAGCAAAGAGACTTATATTGGCCGTCGTGCCGAGTTGGCGCGCCGCGTAGGCAAGGGACTTATCCTTCTTCCCGCAAACCCCGAGGTGCCTAACAACTATCCTAATAACACATACTACTACCGTCAGGACTCTACATTCCGCTACTACTTCGGCTTGGACGTTCCCTCGCTCATCGGTCTCGTCGATGCAGAGTCGGGTGAGGCGATGCTCTTCGGTGATGACTTCACCGTGGAGGATATCATCTGGACAGGTCCCATGCCCACAATCGCTGACCAGGCTCGCGAGGTAGGCGTGGAGAAGAGCTATGCTCGCAACGAGATTCGCGATGTATTGCGCAAGGCTATCGAGCAGAACCGCCCCGTGCACTACTTGCCTCCCTATCGTGCAGAGCTCAAGATTGAGGTTGCCGACTGGCTCGGCATCCGCCTCGGCATGCTCCACGAGCGCAAGTCGTTGGATTTGATGTTCGCCGTAGCAGAGATGCGCGAGAAGAAGTCTGCAGAGGAGATTGAGGCTTTGGAGCGCGCATTCAAGATTGGCTACCAGATGCACATGACAGCGATGAAGATGTGTCGCCCAGGTGTTGTGGAGCGTGAGATTGCAGGTCGCGTTGAGGGCATCGCAAAGTCGTATGGCCAGGGCGTGTCGTTCCCCACAATCGTGACACAGCATGGCGAGATTTTGCATAACCACAACCACGATGGCGTCTTGGAGTCTGGCCGCTTGTTGTTGGTAGATGGTGGTGGCGAGTCTGTCGAGGGCTACTGCTCTGACCACACTCGTACATACCCCGTAAATGGTAAGTTCACCGACCGCCAGCGCGACATCTATAATATTGTATTGAACGCCCACAGCCAGGTTAAGGATATGATTAAGCCCGGCACTATGTATCCCGAGATTCACAAGGCGGCGTATATGTCGTTGGCGGAGGGTCTCAAGGGCTTGGGTCTTATCAAGTCTACCCCCGAGGTAGCTGTTGAGGCTGGTGCGTTGTATATGTTCATGCCTCACGGCTTGGGTCACGGCATGGGTATGGATGTTCACGACTTGGAGAACATCGGCGAGCGCTCGTTCGACTTCTCAACTGTTGCTGAGCGTGCTGCAAAGTCTGCAACATGCATCCACCGCGCTACATGGCGTGTTGAGCCAGGCACCGTTATGTCTGACGAGCCAGGTATCTACTTCATCCCCGCACTTATCGACAAGATGCGCGCGGAGGGTAAGTTCGAGGGTATCGTAGACTACGCATTGCTCGACACTTACCGCGACTTCGGTGGTATCCGCATCGAGGACGATGTGCTTGTGACCGAGACTGGTAGCCGCTTCATTGGCGACAAGCTCTTGCCTCTCACTGTCGAGGAGCTCGAGGCTGTTGTCGGCAAGGAGTAAGCCGTAAAGAGATATTATAATTAAGTAATTAGGGCATGCGTAACCACCTATGGTACCATGCCCTAACGCTTAAAATTGAGGCCCGATATTTGTTCGTGAGAGTTGTCTATCTGTTTTGCTTATACGGGTATAAAAACATATTATCAAAATTTTAGATTAGATATTTATTTTTTATATATCTTTGCGACAGAAAAATTAACAATAAAAAACTAAGAGAGATATGAAAACAGATATTGAGATCGCAAGAGAGACAACTCTAAAAAATATTCGTGAGGTAGCCGCACAGGTAGGTTTTCCTGATGATGAGGTATTTAACTACGGTAAGTATATTGCTAAAGTTCCTTACAAGCTAATCGACGAGCACAAGGTTGCCAAGAGCCATCTTATCCTCGTAACCGCAATCACCGCAACCAAGGCGGGCGTAGGTAAGACCACCGTGAGCATCGGCCTCGGCATGGGTCTCAACCACATCGGTAAGAAGGCCATCATCGCCTTGCGTGAGCCCTCGTTGGGTCCCTGCTTCGGCATGAAGGGTGGCGCTACGGGTGGCGGTTATGCGCAGGTGTTGCCCTCGGAGGATATCAACCTCCACTTCACGGGTGACTTCCACGCCATCACTTCGGCAAACAACCTCATCGCGGCGTTGTTGGATAACTACCTATACCACAACCGTTCACAGCAGCCAGGCTTGAAGAAGGTTATGTGGCGTCGCGTGCTCGATATGAACGACCGCTCGTTGCGTAACATCACTACGGGACTTGGCGGCTCGGCTAACGGCATCCCCACAGAGACTGGCTTCGACATCACTCCCGCATCGGAGATTATGGCTATCCTCTGCCTTGCGCGCAATGTCGACGACCTCTACGCTCGTATCGGCCGCATCGTGCTTGGCGTGCGCTACGACGACACCCCATTTACGGTCAATGACCTTGGTGTGACGGGTGCTGTGGTGGCACTCTTGAAGGATGCTATCAACCCCAACCTTGTGCAGACTACGGAGCACAACCCCGTAATCATCCACGGTGGCCCCTTTGCAAATATCGCACATGGCTGTAACTCGGTGATTGCTACGAAGATGGCGATGAGCCACGCGGAGTATACCGTAACGGAGGCAGGCTTTGGTGCCGACCTTGGAGCGGAGAAGTTCCTCGACATCAAGTGTCGTCAGGCAGGCTTGAAGCCCGACCTCACAGTATTGGTTGCCTCAACGCTTGCGCTTAAGATGCACGGTGGCGTGCCCGAGGCGGAGATTAAGTTGCCCAATGCTGAGGGTCTCAAGCAGGGCTTCGCAAACCTCGACCGCCATGTTGCCAACCTCAAGAAGTTCGGACAGACAGTCCTCGTATGCTTCAACCGCTTTGCAAGCGATACTGACGATGAGATTGCTATGGTCATGGCACACTGCGACGAGCTTGGCGTGCGCTGCGTGATTAACAACGCATACGCAGAGGGTGGTGCTGGTGCAGCTGACTTGGCGCGTGCCGCAGTTGAGCTTATCGAGACTCAGCCTTCGCAGCCCATCAACTACGCATACGACCTCGAGGATAGCCTCAAGGAGAAGATTACAAAGGTGGCGAAGAACATCTATGGCGCTGGTAGCGTAGTCTTCGGTCCCCGCGCACAGAAGGAGATTGCTCTCTTGGAGAAGTGGGGTATGGGCAACCTCCCCGTTTGTATCGCCAAGACGCAGTTCTCGTTCAGCGCAGACGCAAAGCGCTACGGTAGCGTTGAGGGCTTCGAGATTAACATCAAGGATATCGAGCTTAACGCTGGTTCGGGCTTTGTTGTGGCACTCGCGGGTGACATCATGCGCATGCCAGGTTTGAGCAAGACACCTCAGGCGGGTAATATTCGCCTTGCCGAGGATGGTAATGTTGAGGGCATAGTATAAGCGAATATCGTATAACATATATATCAAGGGGTAGCCTGATGGGTGCCCCTTAATACTATTAATATGAATACCTATCTGTTTCCTACTGAACTCGAGGCCAAGGCCTTTCGTGAGTTGTGCCCCGATGCCGAGGTTGTTATCTCGGGCGTCGGCATGGCGGCTACGGCGGTGGCTATAGCCTCTCTCAACCCTCGTGCGGAGGATGTCGTGGTGCTTGCTGGCATAGCGGGTGCCTATGGCGAGAGCGTTGCTGTGGGCGAGGTCGTTGAGGTCGTTAGCGAGGAGTGTGTGGAGCTTCCCGAGCGCTTCCGCCGTACATATAGGCAGGCAGAGCCCTATACCTCGTTGCGTGGCGTAAGGTCAAATACGGTGCATTCGATGCAGAGCGTGTCGCATGGCGCCGATATTGAAAACATGGAGGGAGCGGCGCTCTTTGCTATGGCCGAGGCGATGGGTTTCCGTGCCGTTGAGGTGCGCGCCATATCAAATCGCGTGGGTGATAGTTTCGATAAGTGGGCTGTGGATGAGGCCGTTACGGCGCTTGCTAATGAATTAAAGAAGATTGAGTATGCAGAGTAAAGCGATACGCTTGGCAATCTCGCCATGTCCGAATGATACCTTTATGTTCGATGCCATTGTCAATCGTCGCATCGACCTCGAAGGCCTCGATGTTGAGGTTACATACCTCGATATCGAGCAGTTGAACGCTGCGGCGATGGAGCAGCGATATGACATCACGAAGTGCAGCACGGCGATACTACGCGCTGTGGGTGCGCACTATGCGCTCTTGGATAGCGGCTCGGCACTCGGTCGTGGTAATGGTCCGCTGTTGGTGCGTCGTAAGGGCGAGACAGCGCCATTAATGCGCATCGCTGTGCCTGGCGAGCATACCACAGCAAATAGACTTGTGGGTAGGCTCTTCCCCGAGATTGAGGAGCGCGTGCCCATGCTCTTCTCTGATATTGCCGAGGCTGTGGAGTGTGGTGAGTTCGATGCTGGTGTCTTGATACATGAGGGTAGGTTTGTCTACCAGCGCCGCAACCTTGAGCTTGTTGCCGACCTCGGCTTGGAGTGGGAGGCGCGTATGGGATTGCCGCTGCCTTTGGGCTCTATCATTGCATCGAAGGCGTTGGATGAGGAGACAAGAGCACGCTTTGAGTACCTATTAAGAAGAAGTATAGAGTATGCCTTTGCTAATCCGCTGGCATCGCGCGCCTTTATTAAGGAGCATGCCCAGGAGTTGGAGGATGATGTTATCGACCAGCATATCGCTCTGTTTGTCAACGACTATTCATTGACCTTGGGCGACGAGGGCTGCAGAGCAGTTGAGGCGTTGCTTGCTTAAGGTGCAAGTTGTTATATAGCGATTAGGGAGTTTAGCGTTAGGCTAAACCCCCTTTTTTGTTGTGCTACTTTCATGTCAGAGTGGTGTAGTAGTGGCGCTGACATGAGAAAGCCCCGGATGGGTAGTACTTGCGTACGTCCCATTCGGGGCTTTGATTGAAGCGTCGCTAATGCGCCGCTATCACATGAAAGGTATTAGATGATACCCTGCTCAAGCATAGCCTGTGCAACCTTCATGAAACCTGCGATG
>JAZRJJ010000018.1:0-14200 GCA_045645705.1 Alistipes sp.
GCTTTCGCAAGGCTATTGGCTGACGATATTGGTGCTTATCGTGGTAGCGATAATCGTCTACTGCATAGTTCGCAAATATCTGAGAGATAGGAGCAATGTTGTATTGGTCAAGGGCAAAAGGGCCAACAAGATGGCGGTTAAGCGTTTCCGCATAGCCGAAAAATACAAGCGTGAGCAGGATCGTCGCGCATTCTACGAGGAGATGTTGCGTGCGATGTGGGGATACATCGGCGACAAGTTCAACATCCCCGTTGCGAGCCTCACGAAGGAGAAGATACGCGAGGAGCTATACCGTCGTAATGTGGCGGAGGCTACGGCAGAGCAGTTCTGCGAGGTTATATCGCGCTCCGAGGAGGCGCAGTATGCACCCTCGGCATCGGGCGAGATGGCCGATATTTACGCTGAGGCCGTGGAGGTGATTTCGAAGATTGAATCGGCAGTAAAACGATAGTGCTATGAGAGAGAGACTATATAATATAATATGTGTGGCGCTTGTGGCAGTGTTTGTGGCATCGGCGACTGTGTGTGGTGCTGCGGACAGCAAGACTACGGCGCGCGCAAACTGGAAGACAGGCATCGAGGCCTATAACGCTAAGGAGTATGCCCAGGCTGTCGAGGCCTTCGAGACCGTTGTGGCGAGTGATTATGCCTCGGCGG
Source organism: Alistipes sp. (assembly GCA_045645705.1). Lineage (GTDB taxonomy): Bacteria > Bacteroidota > Bacteroidia > Bacteroidales > Rikenellaceae > Alistipes. The sequence continues at coordinate 658 of JAZRJJ010000018.1, forward strand.
AGGTCTACTACAACCTCGCTAATGCCTACTTCAAACTCGGTCAGCAGACTACATCATCGCGCCCCTTTGCGGGTGGTGAGCTGGGTCGTGCGGTGTTGAACTATGAGCGAGCGCTAAAGCTCGACCCTACGCTCGACGATGCACGCTACAACCTCGATATAGCCAAGGACTACACCAACGATACGGAGGCTGTGCCCGAGAGCTTTGTCGTGCGCTTGTGGCGCTCTATGGCGGGTGTCATGACAACGAATGGCTGGGCGGTGCTCTCTATTGTTATGTTCGGCGTGGCGCTTGTGTCGCTCATGGTCTACCTCCTGAATGGTAACATCGTGGTGCGCAAGGTGGCATTCTTCCTCTCGCTTGTCGTGGTAGTGGTCTTTGCCCTCAGCACAGCACTCTCACTCACACAGCTTCGTGCTGCGGAGGTGGATAACCGTGCTGTGGTGCTCGCCTCGGATACAACGCCTGTGCACGCATCACCCGATAGTGCCTCGAAGATTATACGCGAGCCCTCGCAGGGTGTGACCGTGGAGGTGGAGCGCAAGCAGGGCGACTGGTGCGAGGTGCGCTTCGCTGATGGCGAGAAGGGCTGGGTGCGTAGTGCTAATGTTGAGATTATATAGTTCGCGCCATGTCAAAGCTACTCGATGATGTATGCGCGGAGTTGCAGCGCCTGCCAGGCATTGGTCGCCGCACGGCACTACGCCTCGCTATGCATATGCTCAAGATGGAGCCCGAGATTGTGGATTCGCTCTCCAGTAGCATCGCGCGCTTCCGCCACGATATACGCTACTGCAAGGGGTGCAACAACCTCTCGGATGCCGAGCTATGTCCCATATGTATGGACACCAACCGCGACCACTCGACCATCTGCGTTGTGGAGCAGGTGGCAGACCTCATGTCGATAGAGAACACGGGGCAGTACCGTGGCATATACCATGTTCTGGGCGGTGTAATCTCGCCTATGCAGGGCGTAGGACCCTCCGACCTGAAGATAGACCTGCTGTGCGACAAGCTGCTCACAGGAGCCGTCAAAGAGGTGATTATCGCCATATCCACGTCGGTCGAGGGCGAGACGACGCTCTTCTACTTGATGAGCCGCCTGAAGGCCTTCCCCGATGTCAAGGTTACGACCATAGCGCGAGGCATAGGCTTTGGCGATGAGTTGGAGTATGTCGATGAGCTGACAATCACTCACGCGCTATTGAATCGTCGAGAGATATAGTTGCAGATAAATGAAATAGCCACCTTGAAGGGTGGCTATTATTGTATTGTCTAACGGCGGAGGTCCATCGTCGTGGGAGCCTGATAGATGCGGATGTCGAACAGTGGCGCAAGGGCCAGGACATGTGACACAATCTCCGTTTGAAGGTGCTCGTGTGGCACCCAGTTTACATCCTTCGTGAAGAAGTACAGCTCGATGGGCAAGCCCCACTCCGTAGGCTGCAACTGACGCACCATGGCGAGCTTGTCGTGGTTGACACGGGGGTGCTTGTCGATGAAGCGGTTAATGCAACGAATGAAGAGGTCTACATTCGTAAGGCGCACGCCCTCAATGGTTTCGGTAGCCACGCCATCCATAATCTCGCGTGTAGTGTCGTTAGTGCGCAGGCGCTCAACAAGTGCGTCGTCGGCAAAGGCGAGAGAGGTGATGTCAATGTTGAGGGAGCGCTTGATGCGTCGGCCTCCCGACTCGAACATAGCCTGCCAGTTGTCAAATGGCTCGCTAATAAGGAGGTAGGGAGGAATGGTTTGAAGCGTGTTGTTCCATGCGCGAATCTTGATGGTGGTGAGGGTGACCTCCTCCACAATGCCGTCGATGCCGCGCGAGGGCATCTCAATCCAGTCGCCAACCTTGAGCATATCGTTGAGCGAGAGCTGTATGCCCGCGATGAGACCCATGAGGCTATCCTTGAAGATGAACGATATCACCGCTGCCGAGGCACCAAGACCCGTAAGTAGAAGTATGGGCGACTTGTTTATGAGAATCGATATGATGAGTATCAGGCCGATGATGAGGAGTATGACCTGGCATGTCTGCAAGATGCCTCGGATGGGCTTACCCTGCATGCCTGGGCGTCGCTCCAGAAGCTCGTATAATACCCTGAGGAGCGAGTAGACAAAGAGCAGACCTGCAATGACGGTCCAGATGTCCACGATGCTGTAGAGCGCACCCTTGAGCCAGCGGCCCGTGATGTCGAGGGCAACGATGATGGAGGGCAGCGCAATCTTGAAGATGATGGGCATGAGGATGTTGCAGAAGCGGCTCATGACCTTGTCGTCGAAGATTATCTCGTCCCAGGTGAACTTGGTGTGGTGGACCATCCAGTGCACAAGGCGTATGACACCGCGGCGCATGATGGCGTTGATGACAAGCACAGAGAGGATGATACCCAGGAGCATAAGCCAGCCATCGAAGTTGTCGGCTGTGGACTGCGAGAAGCCCACATCGAGCATCAGGTCGTGCAACCAGCGTAGCATATGTGGTGATGAAATATCCATATCGCAAACATTTAGTTATTAGCCTATTAGGGGGTAGACCGTTAGTGTGTTGGGGGCATTAGCGTGTTGGTATGCCCGCAAACTAAAATGTCACGCCGAGGCCGATGAAGACGCTCTGGTCGAGGCGCTTGCGGTTGACATCCTTGATATCGAAGTTGTAGGGCTCCTTGATTACGGGGCGGGGGTTCATCATATGCGCCTGGTAACCCAAGGTGATGTCGTATTTGAGGTCGCTATCGGGGGTCTGAATGCGCAAGCCGAGACCCGCAGCTCCCGTAGCACCAAAGCGTATACCCTTGGTAAACACGGCGTTAGTACCGAGGCTCAGGAAGTTGAAGAAGCAGGTCTTGCGCGTGCCGTAGTAGTAGTGTGCGGTGGCGTAGATGGGCACCGAGGTGTAGTCGTACTGTATCTGCGCGCCGAGCTCCATACCCACCTTCCAGTGGTTGTTGATGAAGTAGCCGCCATTGAGCAGTACGCTGCCGCCAAACTTGGTGTGGGCCTTGTAGGCGCTGACGGGTTTCTGCTTCGCTACGCGCATGTAGTCGAGCTCGTAGAAGATGAGGTGGGCGCGTGCCGAAGCTCCCCACTCCCAGCCTGTGTAGTGGCGTGTCTTACGCTCAATCTCCTCGGCAGTCTCGCGGCGCTTGGCCTCAGCAGAGGGTATTGCAAGAAGTGCAAAAAGCACAAAAATGAGTATCTTCTTCATATTCGGTTTGTTCTATTGTCTAAGTATAACGCTATGTATGGTCTAATATTGTTAGATGTTGCGTACGTGGCGCTCCCATGCCCATGCTGCACGCAGGGTGTCGCGTAGTTCGCGCTCGGCACGCCAGCCAAGGAGCTCGTTGGCGCGTGTGGTATCTGCCCATACGGCCGTAACATCACCAGCACGGCGGGGTGCTACCTTGTAGTTGAGTTTCAGGTCGTTAGCCTCCTCGAAGCCGTGGACAAGTTCGAAGACCGAGACGGGCTTGCCTGTGCCGATGTTGAAGACCTCGTAGCGCTCGGTGTTCTTACCCTCCACCATGCGGTCGATAGCCACGACATGGGCGCGGGCAAGGTCTACGATGTCGATGTAGTCGCGCAGGCACGAGCCATCGGGGGTGGGGTAGTCGTCGCCAAAGATGCTCAAGCACTCGCGGATGCCTGCTGCGGTCTGGGTGATGTAGGGCACGAGGTTGTTCGGAACGCCGCGGGGCAACTCACCGATGAGTGCTGATGGGTGCGCACCGATGGGGTTGAAGTAGCGGAGCGCGATGCCCGAGAGGCTCTCTGTTGCTGAGACCATATCACGAAGTATATCCTCGCTCATCTGCTTGGTGTTGCCATAGGGCGATGTCGCGGGCTTGCGTGGTGTGAGCTCCGTAACGGGGAGCACATCTGCATCCCCATAGACCGTTGCCGAAGAGGAGAAGACGACATTCTTGCGCTCGTACTCCTTCATCAGCTCGAGGATGTTGACCAGCGAGATGAGGTTGTTGCGGTAGTACTTCATGGGCTCGGCGACCGACTCACCCACAGCCTTGAAGGCGGCGAAGTGGATGGCCGAGTCGAAGTCGTAGGCCTCGAACACGCGGCGCATGGCCTCCTTGTCGCAGCAGTCGGCCTCGACGAAGGTGGGTGCTACGCCCGTAATCTTGCGGATGCCCTCTAAAGATGAGGCATCGCTATTTGAGAAGTTATCCACCACGATAACCTCATATCCAGCATTGATGAGTTCCACTGCGGTGTGCGAACCGATATATCCTGCACCTCCCGCCACGAGTACTTTCCTGTTCATAGCTACGCATTTTTCAACTTACAAAGATAAAAATTTTCTTGCAAACCACCTCTCGCTATCGGGATATTTTTAGTTGCCGCCCAAAAATCGTGCGCACCGAAGAGTAATTTCTGAAATATTATGCTAACTTTGTATCAAAGTTTTCATGAAAATTCAAACTACAGAACTCTATGAAAGTATATAAATTTGGAGGTGCTTCGGTTAAGAATGCGGACGGTGTGCGCAACCTCCTCGATATAGTTACGGGCGAGAAGGAACTTTTTATCATAGTCTCGGCCATGGGTAAGACAACGAACGCCTTGGAGGGTGTCTTTGCTGCGATGCAGCAGGGCGACGAGGCGCTGGCCATCAGCCGCATAGACGAGAGCTACGCCTACCACCGCACCATAATTGACGACCTCATGGGTGCTGACATAACCATCGAGCAGGTGGACACGCTCTTCGAGCAGCTGCGTAACATCGTGCGCAATACCATCTACCGCGCATCGGATGCCGAGTTGTGGTACGACACAATCGTTGCCTATGGCGAGTTGGTATCTACGACCATCATCTCGAACTATCTGAATGGCCATGGCGTGGCAAACCGCTGGGTAGATATGCGTCGCGCCTTCCTCACCGAGCAGCGACATAAGGATGCCAACGTAAACCTCGAGGCTACGGCCGTGCGCCTCAAGCGTGAGATTGCCGACAGTCCCGTGAGTGTATTCGTTGGTCAGGGCTTCATTGGCGGTGCCCCCGATGGTACGACTACGACACTCGGACGCGAGGGCTCGGATTACTCGGCAGCAATCGTGGCTAATGTCCTCGATGCGGAGTCCATGAGCGTGTGGAAGGATGTGGATGGCATTCTGAATGCCGACCCCAAGAAGTTCCCCGATGCCAAGAAGATTGAGCGCCTTAACTATATGGATACCATAGAGATGGCATATAGCGGTGCGCAGATCATCCACCCCAAGACCATCAAGCCATTGCAGCAGAAGAATATACCGCTCTATGTGCGCCCCTTCGGCAATAAGCACGCCCAGGGCTCGGTGATCACGGGAGATGTGGAGCGCGCCTACGAGCCTATCATGATACACAAGGAGAATCAGGTGTTGTTGAAGCTACACTCGCGCGATTTGTCGTTCGTGCTCGAGGAGAAGTTCGCGCGCCTCTTTGCGACCTTCGACAGCCACCGCATACGCATCAACCTCGTGCACAACTCGGCCGTGGACCTCTACATCGCGGTGGATGCCTCATGGCACATTGATGAGGCTATATCGGAGTTGATGGCCGATGGCTTCGACGTGGAGAAGCAGGAGGATGTGGTGCTTGTGACCATACGCTACTACAACGAGGAGCTATACCGCCAGTATGCCTTCGACGAGCGCATCGTAATCAAGCAGACTACGCCCCACTCACTTCGTTTTATTCGCACTAAATAGTATAGAGGAGTATGAAAAAGTTTTTTGGAACACTATTTTTGGCGCTCGCCTTCTATGGCAGTGCCAATGCGCAGTTGCTCTACAAGATTTCGGGCAACGGACTCAAGGAGGCATCCTATGTCGTTGGTACTTACCACCTTGCCCCTGCATCGTTTGCCGATGAGATTGCGGGCATGAAGGAGGCATTTGCCGCTGTGGAGCAGGTCTATGGTGAGGTCGATATGCTCGATGCGCAGGCGGGACAGGTGGCGATGATGCAGGCGATGATGCTGCCCGAGGGTAAGTATGTCAGCGATATGTTCACGGCCGAGGAGATGGAGCGCATCAATGCCTATGTGCGTGGCGCGATGGGTGTGGACCTCAGTCACCCCATGCTCCGTGAGCAGTTGGGTCGTATGCGCCCCTCGGTGCTGGCCATGCAGTTGGGACTCATGGAGTTTATGAAGATTACGCCCAACTTCAACCCTAACGACCTCATTGACAACTACTTCCAGAAGGAGGCGCGTAAGCGTGGCCTGGCCGTGGGAGGCTTCGAGAGTGTGGAGTTCCAGATGGAGTTGCTCTATGGCGAGAGCACCGACGAGGAGGAGCGTGAGGCGCTGCTGAAGTTGGTAGATGACAAGGAGGCGATGCTCGCGGAGATGCAGGCGATGACCGAGGCGTACTTCTCGTTCGACATGAAGGGCATACACGCGCTAACGATTAGAAGCGTCGAGACTGGTGAGATGACCCCCGAGGAGTTCGGCGAGATGATTACCGACCGCAACCGCCGATGGGTGGAGGTGATGCCCGCGATTATGGCCGAGAAGCCCACGCTGTTTGTTGTCGGCGCAGGACACCTGCCTGGCGATGAGGGCGTCATAGAGTTGCTTAAGGCGCAGGGCTATAAAGTTAAGGCCGTGAAGTAGTACTCGGCATATATATAAAAGGAAGGAGCGACTAATTTAGTCGCTCCTTTTTTTAGTTTCGTATCATAGTCATGCGCTCCCACACGCAGCGGGGAATGCAGCGCCAGAAGGCGACCAAGAGCCTATAACGCCAATCAAAGATTGTGATGCGCTGGTGACGGCGGAGCGAGCGTACAACATATTTTGCGGCGCGCTCAACGCTCATAATCATCGGATAGCGCTTCTCGGGGTTGAGAATCTCCGTTGCCACGAAGCCTGGGCGTATGTCACCCACGGTGATGGCTATCTTCTGCATGCGGGCGTGCTGCGCAAGGGCGACGAGATAGGCGCTCTGCATGCTCTTTGTTGCCGAGTAGGCGGGTGCGGGGCCCATGCCCATAGTGCCAGCCACGGAGGTGATGACGGCGATGTGTGCCTTGTGCTTTTTGTTGTAGGCGGGCTCGCGCTTAACATAGTTTACAAAGTGGTCGACGATGCGCACCATGCCCAGACAGTTGGTCTCCACCGTGCGGCGCTCTATATCCTCGTCGAGCGAGGGGTTCTGCTTGCCTATGCCCGAGGCGTAGAGTAGTGCATCGGGTGCGCCAACCTCTGCGATAAGCTCATCAAGAGCCACGGTTGCCGAGGCCTCGGTGACATCTATCACGCGGTAGCTAATGAGCTCAGCGCCAAAGCATTCCTGCAACTCCTTGAGTCGCTCTTCGCGCCTGCCTGCGATGCCTACACGGACACCCTCGCCTACAAGCCTTTCGACAACGGCACGACCGATGCCCGAGGTCGCACCTATAATAATAACGCTGCGCAGTGGATGCTTCATAACAATTGCTGATTTCTCGTTACTCATTAAAAAAATAGGGCTGCCCGTGAAAGACAGCCCTGTGTGATCTCCGTTTTGAGAGGTAGATTATGCCTCAGGAGCAATAGCCTCAGAAGGACAGACGCCTGCGCAAGTACCGCAGTCGATGCACTTTGATGAGTCGATTACATAGATGTCACCTGCTGAAATTGCCTCAACGGGGCACTCGCCGATACATGTACCACATGCAACGCAAGAATCTGAAATTTTGTAAGCCATATTACTTAGGTTTTTAATGAGTGTTTCAATAATTGTGCACTATTCAGCGCAAAGATACAAATTATTTTATAAAATCAAAGGCTGTGTAAGGAATTAATGCATCGGGGATGCGAATTCCCTCCTCGGTCTGGTTGTTCTCGAGCAATGCCGCAACGATGCGGGGGAGTGCCAACGATGAGCCATTGAGCGTGTGTGCGAGCTGTGTCTTGCGGTTCTCGTCGCGGTAGCGGAGCTTGAGGCGGTTGGCCTGGAACGACTCGAAGTTAGACACTGACGACACCTCCAACCAGCGCTGCTGTGCCTCAGAGTAGACCTCGAAATCGTAGGTCAAAGCCGAGGTGAACGACATGTCGCCACCACAGAGACGCAAGATGCGGTATGGTAGACCCAACGATGCCACGATAGACTCAACATGCGCAACCATAGCGTCGAGGGCCTCGTATGAGTTGTCGGGGTGTGCCACCTGCACGATCTCCACCTTGTCGAACTGGTGCAAGCGGTTGAGGCCGCGCACATCCTTGCCATAGGAGCCCGCCTCGCGACGGAAGCAGGGGGTGTAAGCGGTCATCTTCACGGGCAACTTGCTCTCGTCGAGGATGACATCGCGGAAGATGTTCGTAACGGGAACCTCGGCGGTGGGCACGAGGTAGAAGCCATCGGCTGTGGCGTGGTACATCTGACCCTCCTTATCGGGCAACTGACCTGTGCCGAAGCCCGAAGCCTCGTTCACCATGATGGGAGGCTCAACTTCTTGATAACCAGCTGCGGTGTTGCAGTCGAGGAAATAGTTGATGAGCGCGCGCTGGAGGCGTGCACCCTTACCCTTATATACGGGGAAGCCTGCGCCTGTGAGCTTAACGCCGAGGTCGAAGTCGATGATGTCGTACTTCTTTGCCAACTCCCAGTGGGGGAGTGCGTCGCCCGAGATTTTGCTCTCGCGCTCCACGAGTTTTACCACAACATTGTCCTCTGCTGTGCGACCCTCGGGAACAATCTCCGCGGGCATATTTGGCAGTAGGACAATCTCGTTTTGGAGCTCCTCGGCAGCGCGATCAGACTCCTCCTTGAGCTGCTGTGAGCGTGTCTTGAGGCCAGCGACCTCAGCCTTCTTAGCCTCGGCAGCCTCCTTCTCGCCCTTAGCCATGAGTGCGCCAATCTGCTTTGCTGCGGCATTCTGTGCTGCGAGGCAGTTGTCCAACTCTACCTGAAGGGCCTTGCGCTTGTCGTCGAGGGTCTCGATGCGAGCGATGATGGGTGCTGCATCTACGCCCTTCTTTGCGAGGCGGCGAATAGCCTCCTCCTTATTCTCTCGTAATTGCTTGAGTGTAAGCATATAGGAATGTTCTGTAAGTTAGTTTTTTCTCTTTCAAATGACAAAGATACAACTTTATTGATAATGTTGTACTGTCGCGCGCCAAAAAAATAGTTGTACTCGAGGAGATTTTTAACAATTTTCACGCCTTTAGCACAATCACAATGGTGGGGTAGTGTGATAAGCGAGAGTGCTAATTCTACGCCACGGAATATTATTTTATAATATTGCTCCTCGCATCCGCGTTTTTTTTATATCTTTGTGCGATTATAGACCCACACACACTATGACTACGAAAACGAGATATATAGAACTACTCTCCCCCGCACGCAACTACGAGGCCGCAATCGCCGCTATAGACTGCGGTGCCGATGCCCTTTACATCGGTGCCGAGAGTTTCGGTGCACGCCGTGGCGCTACGAACACCACAGACGACATCGCCCGCGTGGTGGACTATGCACACCTCTTCGGCGTTAAGGTCTTCGTCACGCTAAACACCATCCTCTACGAGCGCGAACTTAAGGAGGCCGAGGCCCTCGCACGCCGACTTATTGAGGTGGGTGTGGATGCCCTCATCGTGCAGGACATGGCCTACCGCGAGATGAACCTCCCCGTGGAGTTGCACGCCTCTACACAGGTATGCAACATGACCCCCGAGGGTGCTAAGTTCTTGCAGGATAGCGGTTTTTCGCGCGTCATACTGGAGCGTGCACTGTCGTTGGATGAGATAAAGGCCATCCGCGAGGCTACGGAGGTGGACCTCGAGTGCTTCATCCATGGTGCCATCTGCGTGGGACATAGTGGCCGTTGCTACTTGTCGCGTTCGCAGTCCTCGCGCTCGGGCAACCGTGGCGAGTGCTCACAGCCCTGCCGCCTAACCTACGACTTGGTTACAGAGCGCGGAGAGAAACTCATCAGTGGAAAACACCTGCTCTCGGTCAAGGACTTCGATCTCTCCGAGCGTATCGGAGACCTTATAGATGCGGGTGTGGTGTCGTTCAAGATTGAGGGCCGCCTCAAGGATGACAACTACATCAAAAATGTGGTCAGCTACTACCGCCGTAAGATAGACGAGGCCATTGCTTCGCGCCCCGAGTGTCAGCGTGCCTCGGTTGGTCGCTCCGAGATAGAGTTCGACCCCGACCCCAAGAAGAGTTTTACGCGCGATGGTGGCGAGTATATGTTTGCGGGAAAGAGGGCAGGTGTCGCCTCGTTCCTCACGCCCAAGGCCGTTGGTGAGTATGTTGGCTGCGTTGCTACAACCTCGAAGCGCGACTTCCGCATCGTTGGCAAGGTGGCACTCAACGCTGGCGACGGCATCTGCGTCATCACCCCCGAGGGCATCGTGGGCACGAATGTCAACCGCGCCGAGGGCAACACCATCGAGCCCAACCGCATGGAGGGCATCAAGGCGGGCATGGAGGTATATCGCAACTACGACCACCGCTTCACCCAGGCCGTCGAGCGCAGCCGCACACGCCGTGCCGTGGATGCAGAGTGTAGTCTTATACTCTCCGCCGAGGGCATAATCGCAACCTATACTGATGAGGAGGGCTTCAGCGTGAGTGTTGAGCGTAGTGTGGCGCTGGATGCCTCGAAGAGTGTGGATAAGATGCGTGCTGTGGCAGAGGAGCAGATGGCAAAGAGTGGCGACAGCATCTTCCGCGTTGGGCGTGTGGTTGTCGAGGGTGCCGAGTGGTTCGCTACGGCAAAGGTGCTCGCCGAGGTGCGCCGTGAGGCGTTGTCTATGTTGGCCGCCAAGCGCATGACACGCAAGATGGAGCACGACATACGCACCGATAGTGGCGAGGCGCGCTTCCCCGTGCAGAGGCTTGGTGCGGAGTATAATGTGGTAAACTCGCTCTCGCGCCGCTTCTACACCAAGCATGGCGTGGAGCACATTATCGACGGCCTCGACCTGTGGGCTACGACCCTTGGTGAGCGCGTCATGGAGTCGAGTTACTGCATCCGCCGCGAGATTGGCGAGTGCCTCAAAAAGGGTTCGAAGCTCCGCGACAGACTCTACATCGAGCATGGCCGCCACCGCTACCGCCTCGACTTCGACTGCGCCAAGTGCCGCATGTCGCTCATCGACTGTTCAACCGACGAAACAAAACGATAGACTACTATGTATAAGCAACTTACACCTAACATACCCGACTACGAACTCCTCGACACTGGCGAGGGCGAGAAGTTGGAGCGCTTTGGCCGCTATGTAGTGCGCCGCCCCGAGCCCCAGGCTATATGGCGCAAGAGCCTCCCTGCGCGCGAGTGGCTCAAGGCCGATGCCTCGTTCCTCCGCGACACGAAGAGCGAGGAGCGTGGCGAGTGGAGACTCAAGCCCGAGATGCCCTCACGCTGGATGGTGCGATTCAACTACAAGGATATGCACCTCGCCATGCGCTTGGCACTCACCTCGTTCAAGCACGTCGGCATCTTCCCCGAGCAGGCCGCCAACTGGGAGTTTATCTACGACACCATTCAGGACCTCCGTCAGGTGGGTATTGACCGCCCCAAAGTATTAAACCTCTTTGCATATACGGGAGGTGCTACGCTTGCGGCACGCGCTGCGGGTGCCGATGTCACACATGTCGACTCGGTTAAGCAGGTCGTTACATGGTCGCGCGAGAATATGGAGTCGTCGGGCTTGGATGGTGTGCGCTGGATTGTTGAGGACGCGACGAAGTTCGTGGAGCGCGAGGTGCGCCGTGGCAATAAGTACCATGGCATCATCCTCGACCCTCCCGCCTATGGCCGTGGTGCTAATGGCGAGAAGTGGGTCTTGGAGAGCGACATCTGCCATATGCTGGAGTCGTGCGCACAGCTCTTGGAGGGCGAGAACGCCTTCCTTGTGCTTAATTTGTACTCCATGGGTCTCTCGTCGATGCTTGCCCGCACGGCAGTGCATCAGGCCTTTGGCGCGCCCAAGATGGAGCAGATGGGCGAACTCTACTTCGAGGATGGCTCAAAGAAGCAGATACCCTTCGGCACATACTATCGCTTTAGGAGGTAGTTGATTATGAGGGAGTTGCTCCAGATAGCGTGGTCCTTTTTGAAGATTGGCGCCTTCACCTTTGGTGGTGGCTACGCCATGATTCCGCTTATCCAGCACGAGGTCATCAACAGGCGCAAGTGGCTCTCGGAGCGCGAGTTCTCGGATTTATTGACCCTTGCGCAAGCCGCCCCAGGGCCCATATCGCTCAATACGGCGGTATTCGTGGGATATAAGCAGCGCGGCTACCTCGGCTCGCTCTCTGCAATCCTGGGCGTTGTCATCCCCTCGTTCGTGATAATCTTGGTTGTGGCGATGTTCTTTGCCAATGTGCGCCATAACCACTGGGTGGATGCGGCATTCAAGGGTATGCGCCCCGCCGTCGTGGCACTTATCATCGCACCCATCGTGGGTCTCACGCGCGGCATGCGCTGGTGGATGATAGCCGTGGCAATGGCTACTGCCGTTGTTGTCTGGCACTTCGGCATCTCGCCCATATGGTTCTTAATCGGTGGCGCAGTGGTGGGCCTACTCCTCGCCGCACATAACACAAGGAGAGTCAAACTATGATGGGCGTGCTTGTACAACTCTTTGTGAGTTACCTCAAGATAGGCTTTTTCGGCTTCGGCGGTGGCTACGCCATGCTCTCGCTCATCCACAGCGAGGTTGTCGAGCGCAACGCGTGGCTCACGAATGCCGAGTTCGCGGACATCGTAGCGGTGTCGCAGATGACCCCTGGCCCTATCGCCATCAACTCCGCAACGTACATAGGCTACGAGGTTGCGGGCGTGTGGGGCTCGGTGGTGGCTACGATTGCTGTCTGCCTCCCCGCGCTTACGATTATGATGCTCCTCACGCGCTTCTTCCTGCGCCTGCACGACAACCGCTATGTCAAGGGCGTTGTGGGTGGCATGAAGCCCGTAGTTGTGGGCATGATAATGTCGGCAGCGTTGCTCCTCATCTTCCCCCACTCGGCTGACGGTCGCAGTTTTGTAGACGGCTGGAGCTGGGCTATTTTCGCCGTGGTGCTCATCGCCTCGGCACGCAAGGTTAACCCCATACTGCTCATCGTGATGTCGGGCATCGCGGGAGTATTAATTTACGGAATATAATCGTCTATGAGTCAAGATAATAACATATTGGAGGGCTTGAGTGCTGTGCAGCGCGAAGCCGTTATCAACTACGATGGTCCCACGCTCATCATTGCGGGTGCGGGCTCGGGCAAGACGCGTGTGCTCACTACGCGCATCGCCTACATGTTGTCGCAGGGCGTAGACCCCTCGTCTATCCTCGCGCTAACCTTTACCAACAAGGCGGCACGCGAGATGCGTGAGCGTATCGAAAAGCTCGTGGGTCCCAAGGCGCGCTTCATACGCATGGGCACGTTTCACTCGGTCTTTGCTCGTCTGTTGAGGGAGAATGCCGAGCGCATAGGCTACACACAGAGCTACACCATCTACGAGCCCAACGATGTCAAGAACCTCGTCAAAGCGATTGCAATGGATATGAAACTCTATGTAAGGGAGATGGATCCTAATAGTAGTGTT
>JAZRJJ010000019.1:0-41988 GCA_045645705.1 Alistipes sp.
AACATTGGGACAACTCTCGAGTGAAGTTACAAAACAAGGCCTCAACCCTTCGGGGTGTGCTAATACCACCAGTGGACTGTTGCGTGCCTCGGAGCCCCACCTATGACTTATCTGCGGATTCGTCAAACAAGTTAAGGAGTCCGTGCGGATTTTTTTTTGTAACCAATTAACTAATAACTATATAACATTCAAAAACAACTATGGAACCAGTAATTATTACAGTCGTCGGTTTGGTGGTTGGTGCTTTGGTGGGAGGCTTTGCCGCCTACTTCATTGCTAAATCACGCGCCAAGGCTATCGTAGCGAAGGCCGAGGCAGATGGCGAAATGATAAAGAAGGAGAAGATGTTGCAGGCCAAGGAGAAGTTCATCCAGCTTAAGAGCGACCACGATCGCCAGGTGAATGAGCGCAACCAGAAGCTTCAGCAGAGCGAGCAGCGCGCAAAGCAGCTCGAGGCTAACCTCCAGCATAAGGAGCGCGACCTGGACAAGAAGTCTGCCGACTACGACAAGCGTAAGGAGCAGGTTGAGGCACGCGCAACGGAGCTTGAGACAAAGAAGGAGGAGCTCGCAGCAGTTATCAAGGAGCAGAACGCACGCCTCGAGCAGATCTCGGGCATGAGCTCGGAGGAGGCAAAGAACGTTCTTATCGAGAACATGAAGAACGAGGCTAAGGCCGAGGCTGCAGCATATGTTGCAGAGACCATCGAGGAGGCTAAGCTCTCGGCTACGAAGGAGGCCAAGCGCATCGTTGTGGCATCTATCCAGCGCGTAGCAACCGAGACAGCCATCGAGAATGCCGTTACTGTGTTTAACATCGAGTCTGACGAGGTTAAGGGCCGCATCATCGGTCGTGAGGGTCGTAACATCCGCGCTTTGGAGGCTGCGACAGGCATCGAGATTATCGTCGACGATACCCCCGAGGCTATCATCCTTTCGGGCTTCGACCCCGTACGCCGCGAGATTGCACGCCTTGCTTTGCACCAGCTCGTGACAGATGGCCGCATCCACCCCGCACGCATCGAGGAGGTAGTGGCAAAGGTTAAGAAGCAGATTGAGGAGGAGATCGTAGAGGTTGGTAAGCGCACAACTATCGACCTCGGTATCCATGGTCTTCACCCCGAGCTTATCCGCCTTATCGGTAAGATGAAGTACCGCTCATCGTATGGTCAGAACCTCTTGCAGCACGCTCGCGAGACTGCGAACCTCGCAGGCATCATGGCCGCAGAGTTGGGCCTCAACCCCAAGGCAGCACGCCGCGCAGGTCTTTTGCACGATATTGGTAAGGTGCCCGATGACGAGCCCGAGTTGCCACACGCAATCATCGGTATGAAGCTTGCGGAGAAGTACAAGGAGAAGCCCGACGTATGCAACGCTATCGGTGCACACCACGACGAGGCAGAGATGACATCGCTCATCGCGCCTATCATTCAGGTGTGTGACGCCATCTCGGGTGCTCGCCCTGGTGCTCGCCGCGAGGTTGTTGAGTCGTACATCAAGCGCCTCAAGGAGATGGAGGGCATCGCACTCTCTTACCCAGGTGTTGTTAAGACCTACGCTATTCAGGCGGGCCGTGAGCTCCGCGTAATCGTTGGTGCCGACAAGCTCTCGGATCAAGAGTCAGAGGCATTGTCACACGACATCGCAAAGAAGATTCAGGACGAGATGACCTACCCAGGTCAGGTGAAGATTACGGTCATCCGCGAGACTCGTTCGGTATCATACGCAAAGTAGTGATTAGCAAACCCATCACTAAAAGAAAACCACCCAAGGATATGCTCCTTGGGTGGTTTCTTTATTATAAATATCGTGACTGCTCGCTATGGCAATAGCTGAAACTTTACCTGTATGGTATGGCTTATTGTCGTCTCGGCAAACTCCATGGGCTCTGCCTCCTTAGCGTATGCCTCGGACAAACCATCATAGCTGCTAATACCACGAATCCTTACGCTTCTATTGACGTTAAAGTAAACGTCGCCATTGCTGTTATAGTCCTGAATGTATGTGCACAAGCCTACCTCCTGCTCGATGGCTTCGGCCAGCACCTCGGCATTACGCTTGGCATCGCGCATAGCCTCACGGCGCAACTCCTCGCGTATAGCATCGAGGTTGGTGCAAGTGGCACGACTCAATGACACGCTGTGCAAATTGAGCTCCTCGAGCGCAGCAAGTGCCACAGAGAGTCTCTCCGCACCATGCACTTCAAGCTCATAGTCGCGCGTTGCAAGAGCACCACGACGCATATAAGAGCTGTAGTTGTTCTTGAGTCGCAGTGCCTCATCGGTGTCAAAGTCCTCGGCACGCAAACTCTTTATGATAGAACGTTCCTGCTCGTCGAGCGATATGCGACCCTTGGTGTCGGTCTCGCTGATGGTGATGGCTACGGTAAACTTGTCGGGCGTAACCTTACGCTCTGCATAGCCATTTACCACAACCTCATCGCGCACACTCTCCTGTGCCGAAGCACCCCACGCTACAACAAGCATAAGGGCGCAAAGAATAAATCGTCTCATAGAAATTCAGTTAGGATTTTATATATTTAACGCAATCGCTTAAGAGGATATTGTATTGTCGTGCGAAATAATGGGGCTAACCCTTGTCGCTACATCTCCTCCATACGCCACTCCTCGCAGTCGTTCACAAGCTCCTCACGCTCCTCGGGTGTAGGCTCTATGGTATAGGTCGCGAGGTAGTTATCCTCGGCATCGAAGTGGTTGACAAAGGTCTTAATCACCCTATCTGCATCGCCACCGCAGTAATCGATTAGGTTGCTAACGAGGTCGTTCCACATGTTGTCGTCATAGTCGCGCGACTCACTATCAGGCTCTGCGGTAAAGGTATAGTTGCCTCTGCAAGGCACACTCTCGACCAACTCGCGCATTGTGACACGCTTTGTAACTATCTGTGCCGCCTTCGTGCCGAAGCACTCGACAATGCGCTCAAGCCAAAGCCTATCCACATCATCGAACGTAGCTAGCTCCTTGCTGTCAATATCCAACACCGCCACCACCTTGCCGTCACGCCATACGGGAACGACAATCTCGCTGCGCGAGAGTGAACTACAAGCGATGTGACCAGGGAACTTCTCGACATCCTCAACAACGAGGGTCTCGCCACGCTCCCACGCCGTACCACACACGCCCTTGCCATATTTAATGCGACTACAAGCCAGTGGGCCCTGAAATGGACCAAGCACAAGCTCATCGCCCACAACGCGATAGAAGCCAGTCCATAGCGGCTCAATCGTTGCGTGTATCATAGCCGCAACATTCGCCATGTTGGCAATATCATCCGCCTCACCCTCAGTAAGAGCTACGACCTGCCTATGCAGCAGGTCGTAACGCTCATCTTTGCCACCATGGGCAATCTTTAACTCTTCAGCCATCGCGATTAGATGTCGTTGTTAAGCTGTGGGATGTCTGTCGATGTCTCGCGCTCACCCAAGAGGTGCTCCGAGAAGTAGTCTGCCATGCGCCAGAAGAAGTACTCGTTCATGTCGCCAAAGCCGTGACGCTGGCCAGGCAACAAGAGCATATCGAAGCGCTTGTTGTTGCGGATAAGGGCATCCACAACGCGAAGAGTACAACCAGGGTGTACGTTCTCGTCGATGTCGCCATGCACGAGCAAGAGGTTACCCTTCAAGCGGTTAGCAATCTCGTGGTTAGCCGAGATGTGATACTCGAATACTATCTCGCCATCCTGCTCCACCTCCTTGATGCCGTGGTGCTTCTCGCTCCACCAGCGGTTGTAGATGTTGTTGTCGTGGTTACCTGCGCACGATACCGCAACATCGAAGAAGTCGGGGTACATCAAGATAGCCGCAGTAGACATGAAGCCACCACCCGAGTGACCGTGGATACCCACGCGCTCGATGTCGATGAAGCTGTGGCGTGCTGCGAGCTGCTGCGCTGCAACAACCTTATCCTTCAAGCCATAGTCGCGCAAGTTACCATAGCCATAGTTGTGGTACCACTTCGAGCGGTCGGGGTGACCACCGCGGTTGCCAACAGTGATTACGATGAAGCCCATCTGTGCGAGGCGGTCGGTACGCACCAATGGCTGATACCATGACTGCTCCACAGCCTCGGTCTGGGGACCTGGGTAGACATACTCGATGATAGGATACTTCTTGTTGGGGTCGAAGTCGTAGGGCTTGAACATCACACCATGGAGGTCTGTAACGCCATCCGCAGCCTTTACAACGAAGGGCTCGGGATACTGATAACCCATAGCGAACAAAGGCTCGAGGTCAACCTCGGCAAGTGTCATAACCTTCTTACCCTCAACGGTGTAGAGCTCCGAAACGGGAGCAGCATCTGCGCGAGAGTATGTTGTCACAAAGTAGCGACGGTCATCCGAGAGCGAGAACTCACCATTGAAATCCTTGGGGTCGAGCTGCTTGAGACCCGAACCGTCGTAGTTCACGCGGAAGAGGTGCAAGTAGTAGGGGTTCTCATCCTTGTTGTAGCCCGTAGCGGTGAAGTAGATAACGCGCTTTGCATCGTCCACGCCGAGGACATTTGACACATGCCACTCGCCCTTTGTAATCTGGTTAACAAGCTCGCCATCAACGGTATAGCGGTAGAGGTGTGCCCAGCCTGTACGCTCCGACCACTGGATAACCTCCTTGTCGCCACTAATGAGCGTAGGCATCTGCCACTCGATAGAGGTATTCATCTTCTCCTCGATGACATCCTTCGCAGTTGCAGTAGCCACATCTACCACGCAGAGGTCGGCGCGCTTGATGTCGCGGCTCTGGCGGATAACATAGAACTTGTCGTTGTCACCCTGCCATACCATGCGTGCGGGCTTCTGATAGCGGTCAGCGTGCTTGAATGGGCGGTTGCAGATGAAGAGCATCTGCTCCTTATACTTTGCCATATCCACCTCGCGGCGCTCGAATGTCTCGGTGTCGAACAACTCCAACCAGAAGTCGGGGCTCTGCTCGCCAGGCATCTGATACTTATACTCGAACAACTCGGGGCGATCCTTCAAGACATTGATTACCCAGAAGTCCTTGAGCATAGAGGTATTAGAACGCACTGTAGCAAAGTGCTTTGAGTCGGGCGACCACTGCAAATATACGCGGTAGCGCTCATCCTCCTTAATCTGCTCGATGCTATCCTCAAACCAGTGGTATGCCGTATCCTCGGTTGCGTCGGTTGTAATCTGATGCTCAACGATTGTAGAGTCCTTGGGGTCGCGAACGAACTTCTCGACATCCTCGGTTGTCATGTACCAAAGGTTGCTATTCTTCTGATATACAGCGATGCGGCCATCGGGCGATACATTTGCCCACTCGGGATATCTAACATCGCGCTCCTCGATGCGCTCGAGGCTCTTTGCTGCGATATCCCACTTGAAGTGGAACACGAGACGCTTACCCTCGTCATCCTTGGGTGCGTAGTCGTTGTTCTCAACCATTACATCCGCGGGTGCGATGTCGAAAAGAACATATTTATCCTCCTTAAGCTCCATGTTGCGGATGGGAAGGTGCTGCCAGTCGAATGGGTAGTTGGTGTCGAGCGTAACCTTCTCGGCAAGCTCGCCCATGTTCCACAACTCTGTGCGCTTGCCCGCTGCGGGGTCTACGATGTAGTAGGTTGTGCCATCGACATTAGACCATGAGTACCAGAATTTTGTAGAGTTCTCGAACCAATTGGGGCGTACGGCTGTCTGTGGGACAAGGCGACGCATCTTGGTGGGTGAGAAGCGCTCTGCCAACTCGTAGTTTGGCTTTACGGCTTCGGGCTCGGCGCCAAAGGCGGGCGTTGCAGCAGCCATGGCGGCAACGGCAACGAAAAGTATTGATAGTCTCTTAATCATATTATTAAAGTATTAATTTTGTGTCAGTAATTTGCAATATACAAAGATACAAAAAAAGTTAGATAAACCGCCCTTATAACTGAAAATATTTATCTGAGGCAACTTCAAAGATGGCCCCTTCGCCCCGTCTATAGCCACAGCAGCCTCTCCGACGCAACATTCCCCAGGGGCATATTTGTATTTTACAAATAATATCCGTAACTTTGCTTGATATTAGTCGCCCGAAAGGCGACACACTAACACAACAAAATAATGCAAAAGGGTATGAGACATGCGCTAATAGTTGGAGGTGCCAATGGCATAGGTCTCGCTATTGCCACGCTGCTTGCCGAGGATGAGCGCTTCGACAGGGTGAGCATAGTCGACAGAGAGGCCGTAGCCACAGAGTTTCACCATCCCAAGTTTAAGTGCCACATCTTCGACCTACGCTCGGAGGACTACTCCCTCTTCGACACCTTCACCGATGTCGACACACTCATAATCACCGCAGGCTTCGGTCGTCTGGCACACTTTGCCGACATCGACGAGCAGCATATAGTGGACAGCTTCGCCGTAAATAGCACCGCTGTGATACGCATCATACGCCACTTCTACGAGTGCATAAGCCGCCCCGAGGATTTCTATTGCGGCGTTATGGGCAGCATCGCAGGATTCATGTCATCACCCCTCTTTGCCGTGTACGGAGCCACAAAGGCGGCACTCAAAATATTCATCGAGAGTGTGAATGTGGAGCTTGAGATGGCGGGCACAACAAACCGCATACTCAACATCTCGCCAGGCTCAATTAAGGGTACGGCCTTTTATAACGGAGCCAACGACCTCACTATCACACGCAAGTTGGGCACCGAAATTCTTACGCACCTATGGGCGAAGGATGACCTCTTCATCCCGCAATACGACGAGATATTCCGAGAGGTATTGGAGCGCTACCACAACGACTTTCGCGCCGAAGGCCGCCACTCATACAACTACAAAATGCAGAGCGGACGCATAAAAAAGGAGAACTAAAGCAACATGCAGAATATTACAATTTCGATAATAACACCCATCTACGGTGTTGAGAACTACATTGTTAAGTGCGCCGAGTCGGTGCTCTCGCAGTCATATCCACACATAGAGTTCATCTTCGTAAACGATGGCACGAAGGACCGCTCGATAGAGATTCTTGAGGAGCTCATCGACAGCAAGTACAGCCACCTGCGCGACAAGATAAAGATTGTACACAAGGCCAACGGCGGACTCCCCGCAGCACGCTTCACAGGTCTGGAGCACGCTACGGGCGACTATGTCTACCACATCGACTCTGACGACTGGCTCGCAGAGGGCAGCATAGCAAAGATAGCGGCAAAGATTGAGGAGACAGGTGCCGACATCATCTACTACAACTTGGTGAAGGAGTACCCCACGAAGTCAAAACTCAAGCGCGACCGCTACTACGAGAGTAACGAGCAGGCGAAGTTCGTGCGTAACATGTACAACCACCGCTCCTTCGCCAGCGTCTGCAACAAGTGCTTCCGCCGTGCGCTATACACCGAGCACAAGATACACTGCCCCAAGTATGGCTACGCCGAGGACTGCTACACCACAACGCAACTCGTGGGCTACTCAAAGAGCATTGCCTATCTGGACGAGTATGTCTATCACTACCGCAAGGGCAACCCTAACGCCCTGACAGGTCAGCAGCGCCGCAAGCGCAAGCGCGAGTATTCGCTCAACTTCATAGACCTCTACCTGAAGTATCGCGACATCCCCGCGGAGCAGAACCCCATTGCATGCATCTTCGACGACATCCTGATGCAGATGGGCTGGTACTCCATCTCCTACCGCCTTGGACTCTTCAAGGAGTATCCATGGTTGGCCAAGGCTGTGCGTGGCGCAAAGATTAGGGGTGGCGGCTCGGATGTGCCCATCGTGGCGCAGATATTCACAAAGTTCGTGGCGCTATTCAAATAATAATTAAGGGGTTATCCACTTTCGGACAACCCCTTATTTATTTTCTCGCTCTTGCTATTGAATCTCGTACTTCGACTTGTTTGGAAGAAGCGTATCGAAGGCATCGAGCAGCACCTTGCGCAACTCTTCAAAACGCTCCTGATTCAACTGCACATCGTTTATGCAAGTGAACTTTCGTGTAGGCGAGGTGATAAACTTACGGAGCTTATCCACCGAAGTTATGCCCAACGAGAAGTGGCGCTTTGAGAGACGCTTATTCTGTAGCGACCCCTTGAGATACATGTAGTTAAGAAAGACATACTGACTGATGTTCTTCGCTGTGCGGGTTATCGTGATTGAGTCGTGGAACTCCTTCTCGACACGCTTATATAGCTCCTCGCACTCACTCTTAATCATCGGCGTGCAGACATGCTGTGGTCGCAGGAAGAGCAACGAGGGTCGCATGCCAAGTGCACGGCGTGCTATGACATCCGAATTACGGCATATCTTCTTGAACATATCAACCGAGAAGAGGTGACGCGCCATGCCGAGCTGACCCTTGCCATTCACAAAGAAGTCCGTAGGCTCGCACTTCATCAATGGGAACACATCGTCGTTAAAGTAGACATACTGCTCATCAAGGTCCTCGATGCGGTGGATGTGCAACTCGATGGGGTTACAGTTGAATGTAGGCAGAAACTGTTTGGGGATGATATGCTCGTGCAATACCACATTTACCTCATTGCGGTTCACCCACTCAGGCACCTGACTATCGCGTGCCACCACGAGGTGCACCTTGCGGATGAAGGGCATATTCACCTCGATGCCACGCATAAGATAGCGCAGCGTTCCCCAGTCGCGAAAGCGCTTCTCGAGGATTGGGATATTGGTATGCTCTTCGTAGTCCCTCTGCCAATGAGGATCCAAACCATCTACATATGTAATTACTACATCCATTCGTAAGACTACTTAATCTAAATTAGAAACGCAAAGATAGCGAAAAATATTCTTTTTGGTCTACTATTTATGTCACTTTTTCACTTTTCTGCAACTAAAAACCATCTCAATGGCCAAAAGTGCAGAAGAAATAGAGAGGCAAACTACTTATTTGCATTGCGAGCATACTCAAAGAGGTAGTACGGCAGATGGCAATATCCCGCGGGATTCTTGTCCAGGTAGTCTTGATGATACTCCTCTGCGGGGTAGAAGTTGCCGAGAGGCTCAAGCTCAACCACAATTGCTCCACCCACCTTGCACTCTACTGCGCGATACACAGGCTCAATGGTCGCCCTATCGCTGGGGTCCGTGTAGTAGATGCCCGTACGATAGCGCGTGCCAACATCATTACCTTGCTTGTTTAGCGACATGGGGTCAATCGAATGGAAGTACAACTCCACCACCTTTTCGAGTGGCAATATTTCGGGGTCGTAAACCACCCTTACACACTCCGCAAAGCCCGTTGTATCGGTGTACACCTCCTCGTATGTCGGGTTCTCGCCATTGCCATTGGCATAACCCACCTCGGTGGACACAACACCGCGTATCTGCTTGAGATAGTGCTCCGTACCCCAGAAGCAACCACCTGCCAAATATATCTCCTTCATCATAGCGTTTAGTAATCAATAGTGTTAAACACCTCCTGCAACCTATTCAGGAAGCCCGTCGACACGGGGCCATCCATCTGCGTGTGGTGGAACTGGAACGATATGGGCAGCGTGGTGCGGAACACCCCCTTGCGATACTTGCCCCACACAACAAATGGGTTGTTGTAGAAGCCCGCATAGAGGTTGACAACCGAGTCCAGCTCGCACTTCGTAAGCGCCGAGGTGCCAATCACCATGTAGTCGTCGCCCAAATTAAACTCCTCGTCGGTTGCTGCCGCCTGCTCCGTTAGGCGCAGATAGTCCGCCGCAAATGTGTGGATATCAGCCGAGAAGGGAATGTCGCAGGTTACGATATTTCCGCTATGCGACATCACGATGGTGTTGATGGCCAAGTTGTCGAACTGCATAAGTTTATCGCCGACGGGCAGCAGATAGAACTCGCCGAAATCGCTCGCTGAACGACCTATGGCGTAGCACATGAGCATATTGAGTTTAAGGCCCTTGCGACGAGCCACACGCCTCAGGTGCGTGATATCGAAGGTCTTGGTCATAGTCACCATGGGCATTGGCGAGCGCATCCATAGTTCGAAGGCCTTGGCGCGATTTGTATCTTTGGGGTTGACCTCTCTCATAATGATATGTATTGAAATCCGTGTTACAAATATAGCAAAAAAAATAGAGGCCACCACATTGGGCAGCCTCTAATCTTTGTCGTAAACCGCAAATTACAATGCGTTAACGTGCAAAGCGAGTGAGCTCTTAAGGTTAGCAGCCTTGTTCTTGTGGATAATGTTGTGCTTTGCGAGCTTATCCAACATAGAGCTTACCTTTGGCAAAAGAGCCTCAGCTGCGCTACGCTCTGAAGTGTTGCGCAATGCCTTAACTGCATTACGAGTAGTCTTGTGGTAAAGACGGTTGTGTGCACGCTTTGTTACGGTCTGACGAATTCTCTTCTTTGATGACTTGTGGTTTGCCATAGTTTTTCTTTGTTATGTTTTTTACTTTTTATGTTTCTTGTTTTTTTGCTGACTTTCACTGGAGTCTCCCCCAAGCAGTGCCTGTCAGCTGGCACATCATGACGACCGTAGTCGCTTTCGGATAGGCTTACGCCCGCTCCTCAAAGAAAATTTTAACCGCACGCACCACACCTCAAGTGTGACACGCCAAGAGTAGTCCGTACGAGAGTCGAACTCGTCTTTCAAGAATGAAAATCTTGTGTCCTAACCGATAGACGAACGGACCATACCACTAACAGCTACATATATGTGAGCAGTTTAGCGGGTGCGAAGGTACGCAAAATTTTCGATTCGGCAAAAGAATTTGTGAAAAAAATTAAATTCTCCACAAAAAGTGTCCCCTACTTGAGATGTATCGAGCGAGTGGAGGCATCAAACCTGATGTAGGGACTATCGAACAATCGCTCAATGCTTCCCGATGCAATCATCTCACCAGTAGGCATATAGAGCAACTGCGGAGTGTCGACAAGGGCGATGCTATCCGACAGCGTGAGGGCTATATCCAGCTCATGTGTAGAGAACAAAACACACTTATGCTCCTCATGCGCAAGGCGACCCAGGAGCGTGCATAACTCATAGCGATTGGGCATATCGAGGTAGGATGTCGGCTCGTCGAGGAGTATAGCTGGCGTGTCCTGTGCCAAGGCCTTGGCAATCATCACCCTCTGGCACTCGCCATCCGAGAGCGTATCGACATACCTGTCGGCGAGGTGCTCAACACCCGCAATGCGTATCGAGCGCTCTATAACCTCGTGGTCACCGCTACGCAGCTTACCACTCCAGTCGGTATAGGGCGAGCGACCCACAGCCACCAAGTCGTATGCCGTCATCGCCTCAACCATAACGCGCTCCGTATTGACAAAGGCTATCATGCGTGCAAGGTCGGCGTTCGACAAGTCGCGCAAATCCTTTCCACCAATCTCTATCGCGCCCCCCTGCACCTCGCCCAACGAGGCTATAGCGCGCAGCAGTGTACTCTTACCCGTGCCATTTCGACCAAGCAGGGCCGTCATCCTGCCGCACTCGAAGTGTGCCGAGGCGTTCTCGATAAGCGTGCGTGAGCCAAACGAGAGGGTTATATCATTGAGCTTTATCATTATTGGCGGTTACGGTTACGCAGTACAACAAATATGATGATGGGCACACCCAAAAGTGCGGTGAGCGTATTTACCGGAAGCATAACGCTATAGCGCGCTATGACATCGCTCAACAAGCAGCAGAGCAACATCGCCACACTACCCCACAGCATCGCAGCGGGCATAAGCGTGCGGTGGTCGGAGGTGCGGAAGGTCATGCGCGCAAGGTGCGGCATGGCAAGACCCACAAAGCCGATAGGTCCGCAATATGCCGTAACCGTACCAGCAAGGAGCGTTGTGGCAAGGAAGATAACACCGCGCGAGAGCCTGATATTCAGACCCAAGGTGCGGGCGTTACTCTCGCCCAGGAGCAACATATTGAGAGGCTTTGCCGCCACCAACGACAAAATAAGACCCACTACCACAACGGGCGCAAAGATATAGAGTTGCTGGGTGTCGACATTCGACAACGAGCCCATGGTCCACACGATGAAGGACTTAAGCGACTCCTCCGTACCCATATACTGCAATATGCCCACCACGGCCGAGATTGCCGAACCAAGCATCATGCCGAGGATGAGTATCACGCTGATGCTCTTTATCCTACGCGAGAGCGCCATTACCATAAAGAGTATCGCCGCCGAGCCTATAAGCGCCACGCCCGTAACACCAATATTATAGAGCCACGAGAGGCTGCTTGTCATCATGGGCACAGCCAGCGTGAAGAGCGCCACGGCAAAGCTCGCACCCGAGTTTATGCCAAGCACATAGGGGCCCGCCAAGGGGTTACGAAAGAGCGTCTGCATCAAAAGGCCACTCGCCGAGAGCGCCATGCCCGACAATATCGCCACGATGACCTTGGGCATACGCAACTTATAGATTATCGTCTCGTGCTCCGCGCTCACATCACCCCACAGCGACGAGATAATCTCACGCACAGGGATAGCCTCCGTGCCTATGAGCATATCGGCGATGGCGAGAGCCACAAGCGCGAAGCCCAAAAGCACAAAGAGCGTGATGTTAAGTCTATGTTGTTGTGAGCGATTCATTACTGCAGTTTCTGATAGTAGAAGGTTTCGTCGTCACCACCCGCGATGATTGTCACAAGGTCGCTCAACACCACATCGGGGCGCACGATGGCCGACTCCCAGAAGTCGCTACCACCCGCCTCGGTGCGTCGGCGGTTGTTGTTATACACCTCGCCAGCAAGCACAACGGGGGTATCAGCAAAGTGGGGAGCACTACTGCACAACTCCTCCATTGTCGAGCACTGCCCAGCATTGAGCCATATGTCGGTATCCGATACGAGCATGTAGGCCTCCTCAAGGCTTATGCCCCTGGAGCCACCCGTGGGGTTCTTACCTTTATATATATAGCGACCTCCCGCATCCTCAACGAGTTGCACCATGTAGCTATCATCCGAGGGCATATACCACACATCCTGATATGGGAGGTTGAACATCACCTTGGGGGCATCGTCGCTGCGCACCACACTACCACGCACCTTGTTGTAGCGCTGTGCAATTTGAGAGAATACCTCCTCGCCCCTCTCGCGGCATCCCATAATCTCGGCAACGGCAACAACCCACTCCGCCTTACCGAGTGGCGACTCCTCAGTGTAGTCACCGAGATAGAGATAGGGAATACCGAGGTCACGCAACTTCGCCGTTACGCTATCGTTCGCCGCCGAGACGCCATACATAAGCACTACATCGGGCTGAAGCAACACCATGGCCTCGTAGTTGAGATTGCTGTCGTAGCCTATATCCTTTACCGCGGGGTTATTCGCTACCACCTCATTTGTTATATACTGCTTACCCGACACACCCACCACGGCATCTACGCACTCAATGGCATCGAGCATCGCGATGTGACTTGTCGACATGCATACCACCCTATCGGCATGGCCCACTATGTGCTGACCTGTGTAGCCCTCTGCCGCCTCCTCGGTCGAAAATATCGCGAGCGTCTGCTCCTCGAGCGCCGTACCCTGCCATGGTCGTGTGACACGCACAAGGCTGTTACCTGCCCCATCCTCGTCGATTGTAAAACCCGACGCGTAGAATGGGTCATAAATCGCAGAGTCGAAGCGCTCCGCACCATATGGCGACACGCCTACGCAACCCACGAAGAATGAGACGGTTAGTGCGATGAGTGATATTTTGAGGAAAAATTTCATGCTACAAAGTTACATTTTTTTTGAAATAAATTTGCATAATTAGAAAATTAATTATTATCTTTGCACCGCAAAACCAGTTCGGGATGTAGCTCAGCCCGGTTAGAGTACACGTCTGGGGGGCGTGTTGTCGCAAGTTCGAATCTTGTCATCCCGACTAACCATAAGCCTTGATAATCACACGATTATCGAGGCTTTTTCTTTTTACACGGTGCACACTCATCTAACGCCAACAAACCATAGCACCACAACCCAATTTTTCGTCAGAGTGGTGCAGATGTGGTGCTGACATGAGAAAAGTCCGAATGGGTAGTACTTGACGTACGTCCCATTCGGACTTTTGATTGAAGCGCCGCAGATGCGCCACTATCACGAAAAATTATCGGCGAGACATGTATTGTTTGATGACACCTCGCTTCGAGCCACGGATGAACTCGATAAGTTTGTTGCGCTCGGGAGTCTCGGGAATCTCTGCCTCGGCCTTGTCGCAACCTGCCATGTAGTTGAGCTCGCTCTGGAAGAGGATGCGGCAAGTGTTGTGGATAGATGAGATCTGCTCGTCGCTAAAGCCACGACGTGAGAGGCCAACTTTGTTGATACCTGCATAGTGGGTCTCGCCATTAGTTGCGATGATGTAGGGAGGGATGTCCTGGGTTACGAGGGCGCCACCCTGAATCATGCAGTGGTCACCGATGTGTACCCACTGGTGGATTGCTGCGTGGCCACCGATAACTACCCAATCGCCAATCTCCACCTCGCCCGCGAGAGATACGCGGTTAGCGATAACGCAGTGGCTACCCACAACATCGTCGTGTGCCACGTGAACATATGCCATGAGGAGGTTGTTGCTACCCACGATTGTTGTACCGCGTGAGGCAGTACCGCGTGCGATAGTCACACACTCGCGGATGTCGTTATAGTCGCCAATTACGGCTGTTGTCTGCTCGCCATCGAACTTAAGGTCCTGCGGGAGGCAAGCGATGCAGGCGCCGGGGTGCACCTTGTTACCCTTACCGAGGCGTGCACCGTTGTAGATGCAGGCGTGGGGGCCGATCCAGCAATCGTCGCCAATCACCACGTCACCCTCGACATAGGCAAATGGCTCGATAGTTACGTTGTTACCGATCTTTGCATCGGGGTGAACGTATGCCAAATTACTAATCATAAAAATGTTTATATTTGTTTGTATCTATATTATCGATTTTTAGCGATCTGGGCTGTGAGCACCGCCTCGCATGCAAGCTGACCACCCACGAATGCCTTAGCCTCCGCTGTGCAGATGCCACGACGCATATCCGAGATGTGGCACTCGAGCTGCAAGGTGTCGCCAGGCACAACCTTACGCTTCCACTTCACGCCATCGGCCTTGAGGAAGTATGTAGAGTAGCTCTTGGGGTCCTCAACGCGGCTGAGCACCAAGATGCCACAGCACTGTGCCAAAGCCTCAATGATGAGCACGCCAGGCATAACGGGCTCCTCGGGGAAGTGACCCACGAAGAAGGGCTCATTCATCGACACCTGCTTGATACCGCCGATAGCATTCTCATCGATATGGAACACGCGGTCAACGAGCAAGAATGGAGGACGGTGTGGAAGCAACGCCTTAATCTGGTTGATGTCCAAGAGTGGAGGATTCTTTGCGCTATACTTGAACGCAGGCTTCTCGCCGCTGCGACGGATGGCGCGTGAGAGCTCCTTCATGAACTCTGTGTTTGCGAAGTGGCCAGGACGCGTAGCCCATACACGGCCCTTGATGCGCATGCCGAGCAGTGCGAAGTCGCCAAGCACGTCGAGGAGCTTGTGGCGTGCGAGCTCGTTGTTTGCGCGGAGCTGCTGGTTGTTCAAGTAGCCACCTGTGATGCGGATATCCTCCTTGCCGAAAATCTTCTTGAGGTGGTCGAGCTGCTCGTCAGTAACGGGGTTCTCAACAACTACGATAGCATTGTCGAGGTCACCGCCCTTGATGAGGTTCATCTTCATGAGAGGCTCGAGCTCGTGGAGGAAGACAAAGGTGCGGCACATCGCAATCTTCGATGTGTAGTCATCAGCGTGAGTGTATGTAGCATACTGGTTGCCCACAACCTTTGAGTTGTAGTCCACGTGTACCGATACAGAGAACTCATCATCGGGATACAACACAATAGCCACGCCCTTCTCGGGGAGTGTGTAGACCTGCTTCTCGCTCACCTCATAGTAGCGACGCTCGGCGTTCTGCTCTACGGTGCCTACCTCGGTGATGCGTGTTGCATACTCGAGTGCCGAACCATCCATGATGGGTGTCTCGGGGGCGTTGATATCGATAGAGGCGTTGTCCACGCCAAGAGTCCAGAGCGCTGAAAGGATGTGCTCGATGGTGCTAACTTTTGCTGCACCCTTCTCGATTGTTGTACCGCGCGATGTATCAACTACATACTCGCACAATGCGGGAACCTCGGGAGCACCCTCAAGATCAACACGACGGAATGTTATACCATGATTCTCCTCTGCGGGATTTACTGTCATTGTCACCTGCAAGCCTGTGTGCAGACCCTTACCCTGGAATGATATCGCTGCGGCAAGAGTTCGTTGTTTGGTTGCCATAATTGATATTTTTAGGTTTTTACCAAATGTTAATTCGCATTAATGGGACAAATATACTAAAAAATTTAAAAAAAATTACTACTTTTGCTCTGAAATATTGATAAGATGGGTGATATAACAAATAGACATAGAGATAATCGCACGACACAGCCCCAGCAGCGCGTGCGCCGTCGACCTCATATAGACCTCGGAGATACTCGTTCTGAGAGCTTCGGAGAGTGGCTCTACAGCCACCGCCTCGGCATTCTGGCAGCCGTGGTCAGCATACTCATTGGTGGCGTGTGGATTGCTACAGCACGTGTTACGGTGGAGATTCCACCCATCGAGTACATCATCGAGTTTGTGGACGAGGAGCCTACGCCCGAGGATATCGAGAAACTAAAGCAACAGCGCGACAAACTGCAAGAGGATATTGACCGCCGCCTGGCTGCTATACAGCAGGTTAAGAATGTGCAGTCGAACGAGTCGGCAGAGGAGGGTGGCGCCGAGAGCCAGACCTACGACAACGAGACACAGCAGATGATGGACAAGGTGGCATCCGACATGGCATCCAACCGCAGCGACTACGAGAGTGGCATGCGCGAGGCAAATGGCATCGGCGCGGGTGGCTCGGGCAATGGCTCGGGTGGCAAGAAGGGAGATGGCAAGGACAAGAACTTCAAGGGCGCTGTTACCGTGTCGTACGACATCAACTACGTTAGTGGCAACAAGAAGGTTGCACGCACCGCACGCACCTCGCTCTACAAGCCTGCCTATCGCGCCAAGGAGGGCGGCTATGTTGTTGTGGAGGTCAGAGTAGACCGCAATGGCACAGTTAAGAGTGCCGTAGTCAGGGAGTCGTCAAACAGCGCGCTCAACGAGATAGCACGCAAGGCGGCACTCAATTCAGGCACGCTCTTCAACATCGACCCCAATGCCCCAGTCAGCAATGTGGGCACTATAACCTATACCTTTGTAGCTCAATGATAAAGGCTCGTCACATATACCTCGCCACGCTCCTAATCATGGCGTTTATGACACTCTTCGCAATGGAGGGTCAGGCTGCCATGCTGGAGCAGGCCGCAGGTTACGATGTGACACACCACAACACCACCACCGAGCACAAAGAGATAACCTTGGTGGAGTACGATAACAATAGTGCTGCTATAATCACCAATGGTTCAACGCCTCGATTATTGACACCCGAGGTGCGCACCATTAATGGCCCTTCGCACAATGCCGAGCGCACATCTTCGCATCAGAGGGTGTCAACGGCAATTGACAGCACCACTACCGCCACACGATACGGATTGTATAACCATAAAATATTGTTTGTCTCCATAGCCCGACACCACTACATCTGTCGACTACGGAGATTGATTATTTAGCCCGCTTTATACCTCCCCAAAACCCGAGCCTCGCATGAGGCGCAACCAGAGTATAAACCGACTAAATAGACATTTTTTATGATTAGACAAGAGATTTGCGAGGCACTATATGCCTTGCCCAATGGCGTTGTGCAGCCACGACGTCGCCCAATTACAAGACCCGTTATTACTGCTATTGTGGGCATAGCACTATTGATTGCCGCTCTCCTTATGCCAAGCACCAAGGAGGGAACACTCGAGATGGCACTTATCGTTGGTGGCGGAGTGTTAATGCTCTATGGGCTGTGTGTTGTGATGATACGCTACATCAACCATGACACCGTGCCATACCACACGCCTTCGAAGAGCTACATGAGCTATCGGGAGCGCTACTACACACTCGATAAGGCTGCGGAGCTTAAAGCTGCGATTGCGGACAAGGACTACAATCGTCTCGAGGCCATAGAGACCTCCAACATATCGGCATTGATAGTTGCGGAGTGTCGCACGAAGGATGGCTCAATAGTGGCTTTGGCACTCTATGAGTACGCCATTTTCGAGCACCTAATGGTCGGCAAAGTTGCGATTACCCAATCGTAGAACTTTGTAAGATGACAGCAACCCACAACTATTAGATATGATGAGTTTTAAATTGATATAATATTGAATATGATATGTTAAACGAGAACTTTCTACTTATAGCGGCATTACTACTCTTCGTCGCAGTGCTTGCGGGTAAGGCAGCATACCGCCTTGGTGCACCAGCATTGCTGCTCTTTTTGGGTGTGGGAATGCTCTTCGGCCACTACAACTGGGTATCGGTGGACTCACCCGCAGCGGTGGAGTTTGCGGAGTTCATCGGCATGGTGGCCCTCTGCATCATACTCTTCTCGGGAGGTATGGACACGAAGTTCTCCGACATACGCCCCATTATAGCGCCAGGCGTGGTTATGGCCACGCTGGGTGTAATCCTCACCGCACTATTTGTGGGTTGCTTCATCTACTTTGTTGCACCATATTTGGGTGTTGAACTACCCTTCCCCATTGCGCTATTGCTCGCCGCAACAATGTCGTCAACCGACTCTGCGTCAGTCTTTTCGATACTCCGCACCAAGAAACAGGGATTGCGCCAGAACCTACGCCCGCTACTCGAGCTCGAGAGTGGTAGTAACGACCCCATGGCATATATTCTTACCGTTATGCTCGTGGGCATAGCTACGGGTGCAGATGGCATGAATAGCATGACCGCAGTGGGCACATTCATCGTACAGATGGTCGTGGGTGCAGCCCTCGGCTATGGCTTTGGTCGCGCCACGGTGTGGGTTATGAACCGCATCAACATCCGTAGCAACGCCTCGCTGTACTCCGTATTGCTGCTCGCCTGCGCATTTTTCACCTTCTCGTTCACGACAATCGCATACGGCAACGGCTACCTCGCTGTCTACATTGCGGGCCTTGTTGTGGGCAACCTCCGCATCGTATATCGCAACATGTTGAGCATCTTCTTTGACTCCTTCACATGGTTGTTGCAGATTATACTGTTCCTTTTGCTCGGCCTCATGGTCGACATCAAGGAGCTATTCAACCCCGAGGTCTACCTCATGGCGCTCGCAATTGGTGCATTCATGATTATCGTGGCGCGCCCCGTCTCTACAATCATCTGCATGTCACCCTTCCGCCAGTTCTCGAAGCGTGCGCGTGTCTATGCGTCGTGGGTGGGTCTGCGCGGTGCCGTGCCCATCATCTTTGCAATCTACACCATCACCCACGGGGTGCCTCATTCCGAGTATATCTTCAGCGTTGTGTTCCTCGTGACCATCCTTTCGCTTATGGTACAGGGCACAACCGTGAGTGGCATGGCAAACTGGCTCAAGCTATCCTATGCCGAGCCACAACGCACCTTCAAGCTCACCGTGCCCGACCACATACGAAGCGAGTTCTCGGAGATTGAGGTAAACGAGGCCTTGCTCCAAAAGGGCGATACGCTCAAGGATATACGCCTGCCTGGCCACACGCTTGTGGTAATGGTATATCGCAACGAGCAGTACTTCGTACCCAAGGGCTTGACGCAGCTGCTTGTGGGAGATAAACTTCTGGTTGTCTCGGACAACAACGACGAGCTGGTCCAGAAGATTAAGGACATGGGCATTGAAAATGTGATGAAGGTATAAAACAATAGCGAGGCTTTCGGACCTCGCTACTATTTTTTAATGCCTACTACTCCAAAAAGAGTGCGGGCTTATAGTCATTATAGGTGTCGCAATGGCGACGAATGAACTCCGCCTTTTTCGTATATCCAAAGTTGTTGACAACCGTATTATAGCGACCCAAAGCGTATAGAGCCTCAGCCTTAAGCTCGTCATCCGTAAACACCGACAACGCCTCATTTATCGAGACAATAGCCCTGTTGCGCACCGCCATGGTGACACTATCGCTGCTCCAGTCATCCTCGCAACTGCGACCATAATAGGTTAGAGGCCAACATGTTGTCACCGAATTACCCATACCGATGCCAAACTTCACAAGCAGCGATGCACGGCGATTGACATCCTTAGTAGACTCTATGCCACGCTCCAGCGATGCCATGGCGGAGGCAAACCTATATCGGAAGTCCATTATGCGGTCACCATCCAAGCAGAGTGCATCAAATGGGTCGCGCTTGAGAGTCACGTTGAGTATATACTGGTAGTCAAGACCAACGAGCGAGAAGTAGCGCTCGGCCTCCTGGTAACGCATATGACGCAAGCAGAGCGTACCCACGATGTCGTACAAAAAGTCGGGCGAGGTGTAGCCCACCTCGTTGAGGTAGCGGTCGAACTCCGAAATGGGGTTCAAAGCGCGCTCAACATATGCAATTGCAACATCAGGGGTCTGCTCGTTGATTGCGTTAAAGAATCGCGTTGAATAGTCGATACGGTTGAATGCTGAGCGCTCCTTGCGATACTCCTCAATGTCGCTTGTTGTCCACCAACCATACTCATTATCAATACAATACCCTATATCTGTAATATATTTATATGGCAGATAATCCGCGAAGTTCATCAGCTGCAATGCTCTTACGGGGTTACCCAACGCGAGGTAGCGAGGTGCCACGGCGTAGGAGAGGATGCGCGTCATGCTACTACACCAATAGCTCTCCGAGAAGTCGTGCCAGAAGTAAAACTCGTAATCATCACTACACAAATCGACGCGCACCCTCTTTTCAAACCACTTAATCTGCTCATGCAGACGCTCCTCATATGCTGTGTTATAGGTACTTGTGAGGGCGTCAAGATAGATGCTCAACACCTTGATAGACTCCTTCATAAAATCTGAAGCAGGCATCCTCTCTGCCTTCGAGAGCACGGCCATGGCATGGGTATAATCGCCCTGCTGCATGTAGATGTAGGCAGCGATATAGAGCCACTGCGCACGGTCGGCACAGCTGGGATTACCTCCCGCCTCAATAGCGAGGTCGCGAATGGCGACAATTTCATCCGTAACTACGGGCTTATCACCAACCTCGTAGACTGCGGGGAAGGTCTCGGCACCGACAATCATCTTACGAATATCGCTATTGAACTTCGACAAGGGCGCGCCACTCAGATAGCTATAGCGGATGATGTCAACCGTAGTCAAATCCATATCTTGCTGCTTGGCAATGTAGTACATCGAGCCCGTGTCGCCATAAGAGGCGAACATAAGCATAGCCCTCTCCACATCGCCCGTATGGTAGTACGCACCCGCAATATATTCGTAGCAGAGCCTGCGCATAAAGTTATCCTCCGAGAGCAACGATATCTCCTTATCCCACAACTCCAGACACTCATCGTAGCGTTTCAGCGTGGTAAGCGCACGCACAGCCTGCAACAGATAGCGGTCACGAAGACGCACAGATGTATTACTTAGCGAGGCCTCCACAATCTCCTCGAGCGACACGGGACCACCCACCTTCATCGTGGGATAGTACCACTTCGAGCTATACCGAAAGCGCATCTCCTCGTTGCGCTTGGCGAGCAGCAGGAAATCCATAATTTCGGGGTCGTTACGCTTTATCCACTGCGCAAAGGCGTTATCTTCGTAGCACACCGCCGTGGCGTAGAAGGCCTCATACTCCGCAAGAGGCATGGTGTAAACCACATACTCGATATCCTCCAATGGTATATCCCTATGTGTGAGGCTCTGCCAGTGTCGACAGTTTGTCTCCCTGATATTATTGTTCGCGCTCTTGTCGTTATCGAGGCGGAAGAGCGAGGTGCTATTATATAGAGTCCAGGGGTGCCAGCAGGCATCTGCCACAAGGGGCACTACCACAAGGCTAATTGCGAGCAAATATCTCATTAATTTCATCGTCGGTGTAATTGTTAAGTTGGTTAGAGTCAAGATGATAGATGATGTTAGACTGACATGGCTTGCCAAAGGCTTTGGTCACGCGGCTCTTCACCTCCAGAATCTCAGCAACCGTTGGGCGCTCCACACGCATGGTCTCGCCCTGGCCAAGCTCCACGGTGTCGTAGTTAGTTACAAGGTGGCTGAAGCGCCCCTCGTTGAAGACCACACCCCAGCCAAATGTTGGGTAGGCATAATCCAGAGGGAAGGGGTAGTTACGCGCCTTGAGGTATGGTGCAATGTCGTCAATATCGAGAATGGAGTTCTCGGTATTTGCGCTGCGCAGGTTGCCCGTATTATAGAGCATCAATACGCCACGGTCTGCCATGGGTGCCTTCTCGCGCATCTGGTGCAGGCGCACCGTAACACTCAACTTCATGCCTCGCTCGTGGAGAATGGCGCAAGTATGCTCGCAGAGGGCAAAGAATATGTGGCGTGTGCTCTCGGTCCAATCGCAGTCGTACTGTATCTCCTTGATGTCGCCCAGCTCGTTGTACGACGCCATAGCCATCATGCGCTCAACGATAACACCCGCATAGTAGGCCTCGCTATTCTCCATCTGACGCAAGCCCTCCACGGTGATGTATGTTACGGGGATGACCTCGACATCGTAGGGAACTGCGGCATCGAAGCGCGTAGTGGCAATGGGCACCGCCTCCATAAACTGCTCTATGGTGTTATACTCGGCTGCGATGTCGAAAAGGCGGATGTAGAGGCGACCAATCGCGTGGCTCTCCATAAATGCGCGCTCCTCGGCCGTTGGGTTATAGACACCCTTCCAGTGGTAGATAGCGTTTGTAGGCTCGAGTTTCTCTCTCTTGGGACTCCCACCTCCCTGTGTTGCACTGCAGGCAACAACCACCATGAGCAAGAGACCGATGGCGGCAAATTTTGTAAGACGATGTTTCATGATAGTTATGTTTTTTTTGTTGTTTGCTACGCAAATATGCAACTAAAAAACAACACAGCCGAACCTTTTAGGCTCGGCTGTATGAAACATATGTTGGGGTGTATGAATTGCTCTTTGGGGTGCAATTTGCTACTATTCGATGGGCTGCTCTACCCCGCTCTCTGCAACTCTCCAGACGATGTAGTTTGTGTTCTTGGGCATCCTGCCACGACCCGTGTAGAAGTTGGGCGTACCGAACTCATGCTTCGCGCCCTCACGGTCCAGCGCCCAGCCATAAGCCTCGCTACCAGCAAGGTTTACAGCATTGCCTACGCCGAGGTCTACGAGTGCCTGTGTAAAGTCGTGGAACGACTCCTTCGTAAGGGTCTCAATCATAAATATCTCGCCCCTACGCTCGCAGATAGCGCGACGCGTAGACTTGTTCTTGGGCTCGTTAGCCACGAACTTACCATTATCAACCAGTGGGTATTGACGGAAGAAGTAGCCACCACGATTTATTGCCTCCTCGAAGAGTGGTGAATTATCCGCAACGCCTATTGTCACCTCGCCATCAATCGAGGCGCAGTAGCCACGCATCGAGAGTCCCCATGCCAAGGGCTCACCCTTAAGAACAAAGGCTCCGAGGATGGCGTGGTTGTCGGCACGGATAAATGCCGCCTCGGCAGCGTAGACTATATCCTTATCCTCCCTATCCACCTTGCCCACATGCAGCGTCAACTCGGCATTGTGAGGGATGTATATGCGCAGCGGCACGTCGTTGATAGTTGTATCGCGCAGCTCCACAAATGCACGCTCCGTCTCGGCAACCTCCAAGCGTGAGAGGTGTGTGGTGTCGATAGCCGAGGGCTCCTCCACAACAATAGGTTCCTGGCCATATATGGGAATCTGCTCCTCGACATGAGGCTCTTGCGCTGCGTTGCCACCCCAAAGGAATAGGGCAAGAACGACGCCCACTATGGCAACCACCGCGAGGGCGATAAGCACCATACGCCGCGTGTTGCGAGGCTCGTCGGAGTGACCAATGATGCGAATCTCGTCATCACTGATGTCATCGTATCTCTCTCTCTTACTCATAGTTACTTTATGCTCTTTTCAATCTCCTCCTTAAGCTGCTTCAACGCCTCCTTCGACGCCGACACCGTGTGGCTGAATGTGCGGATATCGGAGAGGGTTAGCTTCTGCCTTGAGACGTTGATGTAGTAGACATAGGAGCGATTGATGATGATACTCTTACCGATACGGATGAACAACTTGCCAGCATCTTTACCGAGCTGGTCTGATATCATCTTCTCGATCTGGCCAAGCTGATATGATATCATACGCATCTCACCGTCGGTCTGCACGAGTGTCGAGTAGTTGCCGTCGGAAGAGATGTAGACGATGTGCTCTGGCGCTATCTGCACCAGGTCGTTTGCTGTCGATATGATTAGTTGCTTTGCCATTGCTCGGTATTGTTACAACAAAGGTAGCACGCGAAAGCGTTACTGCAAAATTATTTTATATATAATGTATAAAATATGCGATTTTATGTATGAAATAGCAAAAATAGAGAGTGAGGGAGATAGCATATTTGATTAGCACCGACATCCGATTTCCTGACAAAAGGGGGGATTGGATATGGCCTCGACATAAAAAATCCACCAATGGGTAGTACTAAAGCGTACATCCCATTGGTGGCTTTGATTGAGAGGTCACAGATGACCCCTTATCACAAGATATTACTCCTCGATAGCCTTAGCAGCCTTCTTGCGCTGGCAGTCGTATGCGATAGGTGTAGCGATAAATACTGAAGAGTATGTACCGATAACAACACCCAAGATCAACGCGAAGACGAAACCACGGATGGTCTCACCACCGAAGAAGAAGATAGCCAAGAGAGTTACCAAGGTTGTCATTGATGTATTCACTGTACGAGACAATGTAGCGCAGATAGCGTTGTCGATGTTGGTCTTGATATCACGCTTGGGATAGAGACCAATGTACTCACGAATACGGTCGAAGATAACCACTGTATCGTTGATAGAGTAACCGATGATTGTAAGGATAGCAGCGATGAATGCCTGGTTAACCTCCATTGCAAAAGGCATCACAGCGTAAAGCATAGAGAAGATACCGATTACGAGGAATGCATTGTGTGCCAATGCCACTGTAGCACCCAAAGCCCACTGCCAACGACGGAAACGGATAGCGATGTAGATACCGATAGCGAGGAGCGAGATAAGAACTGCGATGAATGAGTTCTTGGTCATCTCAGTAGAGATTGAACCACCCACCTGCTGGCTGCTCTCGATACCACGAGCGTCGAGCTGTGTGCTTCGGAACTGCTCGAATGTAATCTCATCCTTGAAGAGCTCCTTTGTAGAGTTGTAGAGAATCTCATCGAGGATATAGTTAGCGTTGTTGTTAGCAATCTGCTCTGCTGTAGCTGTCTCATCGAGTACGGGGATAACGGGCTCGAACTGTGTCTTGATACGAACAGTGTTGTCCGCAACATTACCGATTCGCATTACCTCGAATGAAGAGTTTGCTGCGTCCTCACCTGCAAATGCAGTCTGGAGATTATCACGGATAGCATCCTCGCTAACAGCCTGGTCGAATCGGATAACATACTGACGACCACCAGTGAAGTCGATACCCTTGTTAAGACCCAAAGTGCACAACGAAATCACTGAAGCGATGATAAGAGCACCAGAGATGATGTAAGAGTACTTACGCTTAGCAATGAATGAGAACTTGACATTCTGCAAGAAGTTCTCCGAGAACTTTGAAGAGAATGAGCAAGTACCACGGCGCTCTGCACGACCCTCGAGCAATACGCGAGTGATGAAGATAGAGCAGAAGAGCGAAGTGATGATACGGAGTACGAGGGTTGTAGCGAAGCCCTTAACAGCACCTGTACCGAAGAAGAAGAGAACGGCACCAGTGATGATTGTAGTGAGGTTACCGTCGATGATTGCAGAATATGCGTTCGAGAAACCGTCCTTGATAGCGAGCATCAAGCCCTTACCACCACGCAACTCCTCCTTGATACGCTCGAAGATGATAACGTTAGCATCGACAGCCATACCCATTGTAAGTACGATACCTGCGATACCAGGAAGTGTCAATACAGCGCCTGTAGATACGAGCACACCCATGAGCAACAACACGTTGAAGATCAAAGCGCAGTTTGCCATCCAACCCGCTGTGCGGTAGAAGAATGCCATGTAGATGAGCACGAGTACGAATGCGAGTACGAACGAGAGAAGACCTGCTACGATAGAGTCAGCACCGAGTGATGGACCAACAACCTCCTGAGAGATGATTGTTGCGGGTGCAGGTACCTTACCAGAGTTCAATACGTTTGCAAGGTCCTCAGCCTCCTGTGAAGTGAAGTTACCAGTGATTGATGAGCTACCACCGTCGATACGATCGTTTACGTTAGGAGCAGAGAAGACTACGTTATCCATAACGATAGCGAGGGGACGACCGATGTTCTTCTCAGTGAGGTTACCCCACTCAACAGCAGCCTTGCTGTCCATAGTCATAGATACCTCGAAGCCACCGAACTGACCTGTGTCAGCCTTTGCCTCAACGATGCCTGAACCATCCATTGCGGGAACCAAACCGCCGTTGCCCTGGAGTGCGTAGAGTGTGTAGATACCGCCGCGTGTGCCATCCAAAGAGTTCTTGTTTGACCATGCGAGCTTAACCTCACCACCAGTAATCTCGTACAAAGCAGCCTTCACGTTCTCGAGCTCGAGATACTCGTTGATAAGCGCCATGTTAGCCTTGTCAGCAGCTGCAACGATCATACCGCCTACGTAAGCCTCCTGAGTGTTACCCTCACGGTCAGCCCAAGGATACTTCTCTGAAAGGAGTGAAGTGAAAGGATCAACAACCTCCTCGTCAGCCTCTGCGAGAGCCTCAGTTACGAGAGCATCAACAGTGCCACCATAGAAGAATGCTGTAAGGTCGCTGCACATTGTAGCATCGCATACCTCCCAGAACTCGAGAGTTGCAGTAGAAGCGAGGAGCTTTGCAGCGCTCTCGGGATCATCTACACCAGGCAACTCAACCAAAATACGGTTAGTATCGCGAATCTGCTGGATGTTGGGCTGGATAACGCCAAGAAGGTCGATACGCTCGCCAAGAACACGGAACATGTTCTCTACAGAGCTCTCAACATATGCCAACAAGTTGTCAGCAATCTGATTCTTGTCTGTTGTTGCGTAGATAGTCTGGAGGTCCTCAGCCGACATATTTGCGATATATGTCTCGATTACGTTTGCTGCATCCTCGCCCTCAGTAGCACGAGTCTTTGCATCGTTAGCCTCCTTCTGCTTTGCAACAGCGATAGCCTTCTCGATGTTTGAAACGAGTACTGCATCGTTCTTGTCGATGTTCTCCAAAGCGTGAACACGGATAGCGTCACCTGCCTGAATCTCGAGGGTTACGTTCATACCACCCTTGAGGTCAAGACCGAGGTTCAACTCCTTTGACTTACACTCTCCATAGGTATAACCCATGTAGACATTCTCATCCCACTTGCCATCAAGATAAGCTTTGGGATCGGGCTGTGTCTGTGCCTCTGCCTCGATGTTGCGAGTAACAAAGGTAAATGACAACTGCCAAATGCAGGCGAGACCTAAGATCAACACCAGCCATTTAATAATACCTTTAATCTGCATTGTTAAAAAGTTTAGTTATTGTTGTTTATGTAATTTTCTGTGTCACGCAACTTATGCCTTGTGTGCATTCGCGCGTTAATCGCGCAAAGATATAAAAAAAATCGCAATCTACAACCGTAGACTGCGATCTTTATTAAGATTTTTCAATATTTATCTCTCTACTTTGTGACAAGCTCTACCACATAATCTGCCTGGTTCTGCACCTTGCCTACCTCAAGAAGCACACCACCCTTGACCTTCTGGAACTTAACGGGCTTGCCATCCGCGAGTGCCTTTGCCGAAACGACTTTGCACTCCAAGGGGAGGTACAACATGTCGTAGTCGAGCTCGAAGATGTGAACATAGAGGCGGTCACCCTTGCGTGTTGTGCAGCCCCAATCCTGCTGTGGAATCTCGCCCGCAGTAGTGCCATATACCGACTCGCCATTTACCTTCATCCACTCACCCATCTCCTTCATACGCTCTACGGCAACTGCAGGGAGCTCGCCATTGGGCTGTGGGCCTACATTGAGCAACAAGTTAGCACCCTTGCCTGCTGTGCTAACGAGGTATCGGATGAGGGCATTTGTCGACTTATAGTTCTGGTCCACAACCTTATAGCCCCACATACCGTTCATTGTCTGACAGGTCTCGAGAGGCAACTTGCTGATATCCTGACCCGAGAGGCCATGAGAGTTCTCACCAGGGAGGTCGCGCTCAAAAATCTGGATATCCTCACCCTCGAAAGGAGTAACGTGGTGGTTGTTCGCTACCATACATGATGGCTGCAACGAGTGCACGAGAGCATACTGCTCGTCGAGGTGCCAGTCGAAGGGTGTAGCATCCTCCTGGTGGTCCCACCAGCCATCGAACCACATAGCGCGGATAGGGCCATAGTTTGTGAGCAACTCGGTAATCTGGTTGTTCATGAACGAGAAGTAGCTATCCCAGCTCATCTTTGTATAGTCGCGACCCGCTACGCCCCAGCCAGTGCGGCCTCGTGGATAGTCGTCACGCGACCAGTCGGCGTGTGAGTAGTAGAGGTGCACGGCGATACCCTGCTTGTGGCACTCGTCGGTCAACTCCTTGAGCACATCACGCTTGAAAGGTGTGGCATCCACAATATTAAACTCCGACTCTGCGGTATCCCACATCGAGAAGCTATCGTGGTGGCGTGTTGTGAAACAGATATATTTAGCACCCGAGGCCTTGATTGCAGCCACCCACTTCTCGGCATCGAAGCGGTGGGGATAGAAGGCATCGGCAGCCTTTGCATACTCATCGCGCTGAATGCCCTGAGCATTCTGCAAGTACCACTCACCCTGGGCATACATAGAGTAGATACCCCAGTGTATGAAGATACCGAAGCGGTCCTCGGAGAACTCCTGCTGCGAGCGACGCACCTCCTCCGAGGGCACATAACCCTGCGCCGAGAGAGAGAAGAGGCTCATCGCAAAGAGGAGCGAAAGAAGAAGTTTTTTCATAGTTATAGGTTTTAGTTTAGGTTTCTTTGAGATTAGCGTTGGGAGTTTATAATGACCCTATTTCTTGTCAGAAGGGCGCCGAGTGCAACACTCGGCGAAAATTTTTGCGATGGGTAGTACTTGGGCGTACGACCCATTGCTAAAATTTTGGTTAGGGGCCGCAATCGACCCCTTATCACAAGAAATTTAGTCCATTTTCAAGACAGCAAGGAACGCCGACTGCGGCACCTGAACCGAGCCAATCTGTCGCATACGCTTCTTACCCGCCTTCTGCTTCTCCAAAAGCTTACGCTTACGCGAGATATCACCACCATAACACTTCGCGGTAACATCCTTACGCACAGCCTTCACAGTCTCGCGGGCGATAATCTTCGCACGGATAGCCGCCTGAATGGCGATGTCGAACTGCTGGCGTGGGATGAGCTCTTTGAGTTTCTCGCACATCTTGCGACCAAAGTCGTAGCCGTGGTCAGCATAGATGAGTGACGAGAGGGCATCCACCGCCTCGCCATTGAGGAGGATGTCGAGCTTCGCGAGCTTACTCAACTGATAACCAGTGCGGTGGTAGTCGAATGATGCGTAACCCTTAGAGATGCTCTTGAGCTTGTCGTAGAAGTCGAAGACAATCTCCGAGAGGGGCATCTCGAAGTTCACCTCCACGCGGTCCTGTGTGATGAATGTCTGGTTCTTCATCACGCCACGCTTGTCGATACAGAGCTTCAAGACGTTGCCGAGGAAGTCTGCCTTGGTGATTATCTGTGCGAGGATATATGGCTCCTCAATCTTTGCCACCTTGGTAATCTCGGGAAGGCCTGAGGGGTTGTGCACCTCGAGCTCCTCGCCCTGAGTTGTTGTGATGTGGTACGACACGTTGGGCACGGTAGTGATTACATCCATGTCGAACTCACGGTATAGGCGCTCCTGGATAATCTCCATGTGGAGGAGTCCTAGGAAGCCACAACGGAAGCCGAAGCCGAGGGCCAATGAGCTCTCGGGCTCGAATGTGAGCGATGCGTCGTTGAGCTTGAGCTTCTCGAGCGATGCACGGAGGTCCTCATACTGGTCCGCCTCAACTGGGTAAACACCCGCGAAGACCATAGGCTTAACATCCTCGAAGCCCGCGATAGAGTCTGTGCAGGGGTTAGCCACAGGGGTGATGGTATCAGCCACCTTAACATCTGTAGAGTTCTTGATACCCGAGCAGATGTAACCTACATCGCCCGCCTTAATCTCACCACGCTCCTGCATCTTGAGTTTCAAAACGCCAATCTCATCGGCATCGTACTCGCTACCCGTGTTGAAGAACTTAACATGGTCGCCCTTACGGATTGTGCCGTTGAAGACACGGAAGTAGGCGATAACGCCACGGAAGGGGTTGAACACAGAGTCAAAAATAAGAGCCTGAAGGGGAGCGTTCTCATCACCCTGGGGTGCGGGGATACGCTCCACGATAGCCTCGAGGACATCCTCAACGCCCTGACCTGTCTTACCCGACGCCAAAAGGATATCCTCCTCCTTGCAGCCAATAAGGTCGATAATCTGGTCCTTAACCTCGTCAATCATCGCCGACTCGCAGTCGATTTTGTTGAGCACGGGGATAATCTCAAGGTCCTGGCCAAGTGCGAGGTAGAGGTTCGAGATTGTCTGCGCCTGAATACCCTGTGTGGCATGTACAACGAGGAGTGCACCCTCACATGATGCGATGGCGCGCGACACCTCGTATGAGAAGTCGACGTGTCCTGGGGTGTCGATAAGATTGAGCGTGTACTTCTGGCCATTGCGAGCGTTGTACTCCATCTGGATGGCGTGGCTCTTGATGGTGATACCCTTCTCGCGCTCGAGGTCCATATCATCGAGCACCTGCGCCTGCATCTCG
The DNA here is from genome assembly GCA_045645705.1 of Alistipes sp. Classification (GTDB taxonomy): domain Bacteria; phylum Bacteroidota; class Bacteroidia; order Bacteroidales; family Rikenellaceae; genus Alistipes. The sequence goes on from JAZRJJ010000019.1 coordinate 30,843, forward strand.
CGCTGGTTCAAGGTGTTAGTCTTCTCCAAGAGACGGTCGGCAAGGGTACTCTTACCGTGGTCGATGTGTGCTATAATGCAAAAGTTGCGAATGTTCTTCATATGTCGCGACAACTTAATATTCAAAAAAATAAATTTAGTCTGCAAATATACATCATTTTTATGAGATTATAAAATCTCATGCCAACAATTTGCGGTAATTCACGAAATTAGGAAGATGAGGAAGGTTATGGATTACGCCAAAAGCCACCCATGCGGCAGACTCAATTTCTTGTCAGAGTGGCGCCGATATGTTACATACATTAGCACTTCTACCAATTTCTTGTTAGAGTGGTGCAGATGTGGCGATGACATAAAAAGCCACCAAAGCGGTAGACCAAATTTCTTGTCAGAGTGGTGCAGATGTGGCGATGACATGAAAAAGCCCTGGATGGGTAGTACTCATCGTACGTCCCATTCAGGGCTTTGATTGAAGCGCCGCAGATGCGCCGCTATCACAAGAAAGAATTTGTTGTCAGAAGCCGTGAGATGTGGCGCATCACAAAAGAGACCGCCCAGGGATAGTACAGAGTAGTACAGACCTGGGTGGTCTACTTTTAGGGATGTGCCGCAGATTGCGGCTTATCACAACAAATTACAGGTTTTCGAGACAATAGTCAACCATCTTCTGACGCACGTTGACCATGTCATTGGGGCGCATAGAGTGGTTCTGGTCGGGATATACCATCATGTCGTACTGCTTCGCAGAGCGATTAAGAGCACGACACATCTCGATGGTATTCTGGAAGTGTACATTATCGTCGGCTGTGCCGTGGATGATAAGAAGGCGAGTCTTATCAGAGAGGCGGTCAGCGAAGTTGATGGGCGAGTTATTGTCGTAGCCCTCGGGGTTCTCTGAAGGCAGGCCATTGTAAATCTCGGTGTAGATAGAGTCGTAGTAGCGCCATGAGGTCACGGGGGCTACGGCGATAGCAACCTTAAAGATGCCGTCACCCTTGAGTGCGCAGCCGAGTGCCATGAAGCCACCATATGACCAGCCGTAGATACCTACGCGTGAGGCGTCGATGAACTCCTGACGAGAGAGGTGGCGTGCGAATGAGAGCTGGTCCTCAACCTCTGCGTTACCGAGGTTTGCGTATGTCACCTTCTTATACTCCTCACCGCGGTAGCCTGTACCACGAGCATCGCAGCAAGCCACAATGTAGCCGTTGCGTGCGAGGGTCTCCTCCCAGTCGGTGGTGTAGCGGTTCTCAATCTGCTGTGAGCCAGGGCCAGAGTACTGAGTGATGAGCACGGGATACTTCTTCGATGGATTGAAGTTCTCGGGATAGATGAGGTAATACTGCAACTCATCGCCACGCTCTGTGGTAAATGTCTCATAATTACGCTGATATGCGGGCTTTGCGTTACTCTTCTTCTCGAGCATCAACGAGCGAACCTCCTTACCCTTAGCGTTGTAAACCGCAGCTGTGGGATAGCAGTCTGTTGCCGAGTGCTCCGCAGCGAAGAACTTCATATCTGCAGAGGGGTATACGCGCCAGTAGCCAGGCTTTGAGAGCAGACACTGCTTCTTCTTGCCGTCGATGCTTACAGAGTAGAGGTGACGCTCGAGTGGCGACTTCTCGGTAGACATGTAGTATATAGTCTTCTGGTCTGCAGAGAGGCCGACAAACTCAGTTACCTCCCATTCGCCCGCTGTGATAGCATTAAGGCGACCCTCAGCGATAGAGTGCAAGTAGAGGTGGAACCAGCCTGTTGTGGTCTCCTCGCGCACGATGAAGCGGTCGTTGTCGATGAAGGTGATTGTAGCCTCGTTGGGGCGCTCCACATAACGCTCATCCTTCTCGTTGTAGATGACGCGCTGTGTGCCATCAGCCTCAACCATGACCACCTCGAAGTGGTTCTGGAGGCGGTTGACGCGATAGAAGAAGAGATTACCCGAGGGTGTATAGCCGAGGCGTGGGATATACTGGTCGGTGGTATCGCCTACGTGCACCTCGCGTGTCTCGCCGCTATAGAGATCATAGACATGGAGCGTCACGATAGAGTTATCGTCACCAGCCTTGGGATACTTAAAGCTGTAAGCCTTGTTATAGAGCGTGTTATCGAAACGCATCATCTCGAACTCCTTAACACGGCTCTCGTCGAACTTGAGGTATGCAATCTCGCGACCATCGTTAGAGAAAGCGTATGCCTTGGTGAAGCCATACTCCTCCTCGTAGACCCAGTCGGTAGTACCGTTGATGATGTGGTTCCACTCGCCATCCGAGGTGATGTTGTATATCTCGTTTGTCACGAGGTCGTAGACGAAGATATCGTTGTTGTAGCCCATCGCGAGGAAGCGGTTGTCGGGCGAGAATGAGATGTCGCGAACATCGTCAATCTTGATTGTCGAGCCATCGGGGCATGAGATGTAGTAGTCCGAGGTGAACGAGTGACGGTAAATCTCCTTGCGGGGTGACTCACCCTCCCACTTCTCATAGAGCGCCATGGTGCCATCGGGAGATTTCACATACGACATGATGAGGTTGTCGGTGGTGAACACCACCTCGCCCTCCGAAGCCTTGTTGTAGTCGTAGAGCACTACGCTACGGCCATCGAGCTCCATATACTGGTGTGTACCCTCCACGGGTGTCAACGAGCCTGGTGCGATGTACTTTGCAGGCACCTCACGCGCCTCGACCATCTCGAGGTAGCTAACCTGCGCCATGGCAGTTGCCGCCGCGAGAAGCATCACGAATGTTGTAAATAGTCTTTTCATATAGTCTTAGGTTTTAGTTATTCTTAAATTGCAACGACCTAAATAGGGTCAATATATTAGAGTTTTTTCACCTGCTCAGGTTTGTATGCACCCTCATACTCCTCCTTGCCATCAGGTTTATAGGATACACAATGCAAGAGACCACCCCAACCTATTCTTTTGATAATCATTCTGCGATTCATAGGCTCATAAATCACAGAGTCACCAACTTTGAAGCCATTAATTTCTGTCGCCTCTTGTTCAGCATTGGATGTACTACCAATATATGATTTTTGCTGTAAAGCCATAGCTTTCTTCTCATCATCAGTGGGAAATACCTTCGCAAATCTATTCTTCATTTCAGCAACATCGTTACACATACCCCAAACCTTAAAGAATAAGATAATGCACAATACTGACCAAACAATGCTTACAACTACCAAAAAAATGTCCATAATTATCCTCCTTAAATCATTATTATTACATACCTCCTTTAACACTCAAGCCAGATATCAAATCAGCCAACAAGGCAGCGTTTAGATATCGTCTATAGAGAAGTCGTAGCTTAAGCGTTTACCAGTGGTAAACTTCGAGTTGTCGAGCTTCGAGTTGAACTGGTCTACAGTAACGCGGATATTCTCCTCGTAGGGGGGCATCAACAGGTCGAAGTTGAGCGCATAGTTGATGGCCGTCTCGATGATGGATACGAGTGCCTCGCGGTCAATCCTCTTTGTGCCGAAGGCCATGGGGCGCACAAGCGTCTGACGCTTACCCTCCACCCAGAAGCACTTCTCGCGGTTGATGAAGATGCGACCAATGAGGTAGCCCTCGTCAGCCGTACGGTTGTACTTGAGCGAGTCGGAGAGGAAGTTATAGATGTTGATAACACCTACATACGAGTTGTTCTTGTCGCTCTGCACATAGTTATTCTGCCAGATTATGTGGTTTGAGTCGAACTCGAAGACATCGGTATGCATCTGCACAAGCAGGATGTCGGAAGCCACCTGCAACTGCGCCTCGAACTTACCACGGTCGCGGTACTCGATACGCACGCGGCGGTCGAGCTTGCCATCGAGCTCGTCATCAATCTCCGAAGCCATCTCAAAGAGGGTCTCTTTGAGGTCGTTGAATGTCGAAAATGTGTTGTCGAAAATCTGCTGCTTGAGGCTCGACTTCTTGACAATGGCCTCAAGGATTTTCTCGCGTAAGGTACTCATACTATGCTGTTTTTGTTATTTTACCACTTCTGGATGCGTATTGTGCGACCTGCCGTAAGAGGCACATTGCTACGCATGGTGTTCTGCTTCGACAGGCTCTTCAGGCGTACGCCATAGAGCTGCGCAATGTCGTGGAGTGTCTCGCCATCCTTGACCGTATGCAAGAGCTCCTCGCCCATCCACGATGGGAGCTTGCGCTCGATGTAGACAATATCACCCTCCTCGAGCTGCGCCTTGCGGTCCACATCGTTGAAGCGACGCAGGTTGCGCGCCGACACCGCAAAGAGCTTCGCCAGCTTCTCATAGGTATCACCCTTCTTCGCTACAACATAGTGCGAACGGTTGGTGAGGTAGACATTGTAACCCTGGTGGGCATTAATAGTCACACGGAAGTTGTTGGGGTCGATGCCACTATCGGCATATGCCGTAGCGATGTCGCCATGCGTAGCCTCCTCAGCGGGTGTTACGGGAGCCTCGGGAATATCGAGCTTTGGCTTAGTGCTCTCCTTAAGCGCCGAGAGGTCAACATCTGCACGCTTGGCGATATACTCATCATACTGCTTTATACCATTTCGCTTGTCGAGAAGGTGGAGGTTGTAGCGCTCGATAACACCGATAAGACGGTCGGCATAGTCGGGAGCCGTCGCATAGCCCGCCTTCTTAAGACCCTTCGCCCAGTTCTTGTAATCGTCTGCATCATAGGCAAATAGGAAGTCGTAGCGGCTACCGCTATTGAGGAAGTCGGCATGGTCGCGGAACGAATCCTCGGCAGTCTCATAGACACGGAAGCAGTCGTTGGGGTCGTCGTCGGCGTGTGTTATCGTAGCACCTGTCCACGAGCCCTTGCACTTGATGCAGAAGTGGTTGTTCGCCACGCGAGCGAGGTAGCCATTGCCATAACCCGACTCAAGGATTGCCTGACCCATTGTGATGCTGGCGGGGATACCGTAAATCTCCATATGCTCGACAGCGATATTGCGCCATTTGTAGATATACTCCTCGGGAGTTAACTTCACCCACTCCTCGGTAGGCTTCTGCGCAACACCCTCTGGCTCAGCCACCTGTGCCAAAAGTGTAGTGGGCAAAACAAGCATCATTGCCACAGCGAGCAACACACTAAACATCAATGTTTTATTTCTAAATATCATAGTCTTCAAAGTCGTATAATTGCGGTTTGAGGCAAAGATACAAAATTTACCCGAAAAAATCAATATCTATCATCATTATGTATCAATGAATTGATGTAGAATAATCTCTTTACGAAGCACCCACATATGGTCTGCATCACCACCCGATGATCTAAATCTCCCATCGATTACGCCTCGGATGTCACACGATGGGCATAGACAAAAAAGACGAATGGGAATACATAACGTACTCCCATTCGCCGTTAGTTAACAGGCTCTAAAGCCTCTATCTCAAAAAGATTACTTAAGCTTTGCAGCAACCTTCTCAAGCATATCCTTAGTCATAGACTCGAGGTCCCACTCAGGCTTCCAACCCCACTCCTCACGTGCGCAAGTGTCATCGAGAGAGTTAGGCCAGCTGCGTGAGATAACATCCTTAACGGGGTCTACGTTGTACTCCATCTGGAAACCAGGAACATGGCGCTCAACAACCTCGCGGATGATCTCGGGAGTGAAGCTCATAGCAGCGATGTTGAATGAGTTGCGGTGCTTAAGCTTTGCGGGATCTGCCTCCATGAGCTCTACAGTAGCACGGAGAGCATCGGGCATGTACATCATATCCATGTATACATCGGGAGCGATGTTACATACGAACTTGTTACCCTTAACAGCCTCGTAGTAGATCTCTACTGCGTAGTCGGTAGTACCGCCACCAGGGAGAGTCACGTTAGAGATGATACCAGGGAAACGCACTGAACGTGTGTCAACGCCGAAGCGTGAGTGGTAGTAGTTAGAGAGAAGCTCACCAGTAACCTTGCAAACACCGTAGATAGTGTTGGGCTGCATCACAGTATCCTGGGGAGTCTTGTCGCGGGGGAAGTCACCACCGAAAGCACCGATAGAGCTGGGAGTGAACACTGCACAGTTCTTCTCGCGTGCGATCTCCAAAGAGTTCTCCAACGCACCCATGTTGATGCGCATAGCCAACTGAGGGTTCTTCTCACCAGTAGCTGAAAGGAGCGCTACGAGGTTGAAGATAGAGTCAATGTTGTACTTGTTTACGAGCTCAGCATACTGCTTAGCATCGAGTGCGTCGAGGCTCTCGAATGGACCTGCCTCAGCCAATACAGCATTGTGTTTTACATCGGTTGCAACGACATTCGATGCACCATAGATTGAGCGAAGATATGGCACCAACTCAGATCCAATCTGACCACCGGCACCTACGACCAAAATGCGCTTCATTTGATTGTTTAACGTTAGTTATGTATTTCAGGTTCAATAATATACACACACGGGGCGGTAAACACTTACCACAACCAACAACAAAAGTAGATATTTTTTTTCAATTTTCGGCATTCCTACCCCACTTTTTTTACTTTTTTCTTATTTTGGCACCATTATGGCACGACGTTCAGGTTTTTGTTCTATCTTTGTGGAGCACTAAAATTTCTCATTATGGAGTGGCTCGAACAACTCGAAGTGATACTTCTCGACTGGGGATATTTCGGCATGTTCCTCAGCGCACTACTCGCAGCAACAATACTACCCTTCAGCTCCGACGCTGTATTGATGGGTCTTGTTGCAGCGGGGTGTAGCCCTGTGGGCATCGTCGTCACGGCGACACTCGGCAACTGGGTGGGTGGCCTTATAAGTTACTGGATGGGATGGCTCGGCAAGACCGAGTGGTTAGAGAAATACTTCAGGGTCAAGCACGAGACCATCGTCAAGCACAAGGCGCGCGTAGATAAGTGGGGACCAATTCTGGCGTTAGTGTCGTGGGTACCATTCGTAGGTGATGTATTCGCCATAGTGTTAGGCTTCTACAAGGCAAAGTTCCTGCCCACGGCGTGGTGGTTGCTTGTGGGCAAGTGTCTGCGCTATGTGTGCGAGGCGATACTTATATATTATGTGGTATAAAAATAATAGCGGGCTCGAGAGTCCGCTATTACTTTATTTACTATGTGACGCAGATTACTCTACAACTACTTCATCCTCATAGTTGATAACTACCTCCTCCTCGGCAGCTGCCTCGGCCTCAGCCTCAACAACCTCCTCTACGGGAGCAACCACCTCTACGACCTCCTCAACTGGAGCAGGAGCCTCAACAGCGGGCTGTGCTGCAACCAATGCGGGGATAGCGAAGAGCATGAGCATCTGTGCTGTAAGCACGCGCAAGAACATAACGACGGGGTAAACCGTAGCGTAGCCCATAGCAGGCATATCGTTACCTGCAGAGGTGCTTGAGAAGCCAAGTGCTGGGGGATCGGTCATAGCACCCGACATCATACCCATCATAGTGTAGTAGTTAATCTTGAACTTGAGACGCGCGATAAGTGCCACGATAACAAGAGGAATAACGGTGATAAGAACACCATAGCCTACCCACTTGTAACCGCCACCTACGACTGCATCCACAAAGCCATCACCAGCACCGATACCAACGGCCGCAAGGAACAAGGCAAGACCAATCTCACGGAGCATGAGGTTAGCACTCATTGTTGTGTATGTCACAAGGCCGAAGTGAGGACCATACTTACCCAACAAGATAGCGATGATGAGGGGACCACCCGCAAGACCGAGCTTAACGGGCTGTGGTACGTTCATAAGGGGGAGTGTGCCGAGCAATACACCGAGTGCGATACCCAAGAATATGGGCAACAAGTTGGGGTGGTGGAGCTTCTTGAGTGAGTTACCCAAGACCTTCTCTGCCTGTGCAACTGCAGCCTCGGGACCTACAACCATCACCTTATCACCCACCTGAAGCTCCATACCCTGATAGGGAAGAAGGTCGACACCAGCACGGTGTACGCGAGTGATGTTGATACCGTAGCGAGTACGGAGGCGCAAATCCGAGAACTTCTTACCGTTAATCTCCTCGCGTGTGATGAGGATACGGCGTGATACGAGAGGTGTCGACTGCATTGCTGTTGCACCCCACTCGTCAGCTGTCATCTCGATGGGGTGACCGAAGAAGGCAAGAATAGCCTCGCTATCCTCCCCCGAGCAGATGATGCGCAACTTATCGCCAATAGTGAGCTTCGAGTTACCGTCAGCCATCACAATCTCACCCGATGGGTGCATAAGACGTGACACCACAAACTGGCGGTTGATAAGCATATGCGCGATAGCGATAGTCTTACCCTCGAGCATCTCGTTTGTGAACTCTACAGAGTAGCGGTGTGGCAAGTTAGACTCGTTGCTCAACGCCTTAAGTGCCTCATCCTCCTTCTTGAAGTCAACACGCATGACATAGCGCATGATGATGATTGTGGCGATGATGCCGACAACACCCAAGGGATAAGCCACAGCGTAACCAAGTGAGATAGACTTGGTTAGCTCGGGGTCTACGATACCCGAGTCAGCAAATGCCTGCTGTGCAGCACCAAGACCAGGAGTGTTTGTAACAGCACCCGACATGATACCCACCATTGTAGGCAATGGCTCGCCAGTGATGTAGTGGATGGCGAGGGTTACGCCAGCGCCAAGCACGATTACGAGGGCTGCAAGACCGATAAGCTTCAAGCCACCACCCTTGAGTGATGAGAAGAACGAAGGTCCCACCTGCAGACCGATGAAGAACACAAAGAGAATGAGACCAAACTCCTTGACGAAATGTAGGGTGTCGTGGTGGATAGCATCCGATGCATCGAACATGCCGAGCACATGACCTGCAGCGATACCCGTAAAGAGAATCCAGGTCATACCCAACGAGATACCCTTAATCTTGATGCGACTCAAAGCCAAACCCGAGGCAATGACAATCGCCAAAATGAATACAGTATGTGCTACTGATGGGCCCAGAAACACACTGTCAAACCAATCTCTCATATTGGTAAAAATTAGGGTTAGTTATATAAATATGTGTAAATTGCTTGAAAAATCAGGGCGCAAAGGTAATTAAACAATTTCTATTTAACAACTTTACGCCCATTAATTATATTACCGTATCGCTTTTCACCTATAAATCAACTCTTTGAGCGATTTACGACATGCTCCATAATCATCACCACGATGACTCCAACGGCAAAACCATTGCCCACCAGGGGTTGAATAACCGCAGGGGCGACACCCTTTGGCATAAGCTGGAAGAGCATGGCTACCATGATAGGCAAGCCGAGCGTGAGAGCATCGGCAAAGGTCGTAGCCGAGCGTGTCGACTGCATCATCTCATAGGATGCCGCGAGCTGCGTACCCATCAAAAATAGCAATATTACACCGATTACGGGTGAGGGGATTGCCGTGAGCACCCAGATGACATCGGGGAAGAGGGCACACGCCGCCAGCAAGAGTGTAGCGGGGATGAGAGCATAGCGCGAAGCACAGCCCGTTGATGCGATAACACCCGGACTCATAGAGTAGTTCACAGGGCCGAGGACACCCATCGCACCTGCCACGATGTTCATAGCACCCGTAATGCGCATACCGCGCTTCATGCGCTTGTCCATGTCCTTGATGCCGAGCATACCACCCAACGACTCCATAGAGCCTATATCGTTGATTGCAAGGGCAATATAACAAATCACAAATGCTATAACGAGGCTCCAGTCGAAGACAAACTCCTCAACAACGAGGCCACGCACCGAAGCAGCACTTTCGACATGCTGTGGCGCGTCAAAAATGGTAAAATAGAGAGCGCTACCCACCACCAGAGCGGCAGGAATTACAAGGCTCTTGGCCACGCCCTTAAGGTTACGATTGGCAACAACCATAAGCACCACGCCCACAACCGCAAAGAGAAGTCCGAAGATATGCTCATCGTGTGAGGCGCGTGCAGGAAAGACCAGATTTGTAATGGTGGGGGCAAGCGTAGTGGCGATAAGCATGAGTATCACAACAACGATGCGGGGCGTGAATATGCGCTGCACATAGCGCATAAGGCCGCCAATCGTCAAAAGCGTAACCAGCACGCCACCAATAGCGATAGAGCTATATATCGCCGAGACATCGGCACTCGCCGCGAGCGACGCCATAACACCCACAAGGAGCACAGCGGCGGGGCCCACAACAATGGGCAAGCGATGTCCCCACAACACCTGCAAGAGGCCCGCGATGCCCGTAACGGCAAAGAGCCTCTGCGAGAAGAAGAGTCGCTCCTCGGGCGAGCCTGTCGCAACAAAGACACTCGTAGATACAACGGCGATGCAGAGCACAAACCACTGAATGGCATACATCGCCAACTGCCCAGCAGGCAAGCGGTCATCAACATTATATTTCAGGTTCATAGTCTTATAAATATTTACAAATCAGTACTCTATCTTATCCACCGTATCCTCCCACTTACGGAATGCAGCGAGGGCCTCGTCACGCATAAAATGCTCGCAGTGGATGCTTCGGCGGTCGTAGTCCAGGCGCAGCTGGTCGTAGATGAACGAGTCGTCGAAATCTATCGCCGCGGCATCGCGCTTGGTGTTGGCATAGCAGATGCGGTCTATGCCCGCCCAATATATCGCACTCAGACACATGGGGCATGGCTCGCACGAGGCGTAGACCGTGCATCCCGAGAGGTCGAAGGTCGCCAACTCCCTGCAAGCATTTCGTATCGCCACAACCTCGGCATGTGCCGTGGGGTCGTTATTCGGAACTACGCGATTGGCACCCGTAGCCACCACTTTGCCCTCCTTGACGATAACCGCACCAAAGGGACCACCTCCCTCGTCGATATTCTTCACCGAGAGCTCTATTGCCATACGCATAAATCTTCTGTCGTCAGCCGAGAATGTCTTACTCTCGGGCAGACCATGTTGTTTGTCTATCATAGTCATAACGCTTAATTAGTGCTATGTACGGCACAAAAACTACGCAAATATAGGAAAAATTTCTCATTACTATTTTTTTTTACTATCTTTGCGCGGTTGTAATCATAGCAACACAACACTTTTAGGATATACAAATTAACTAAAAAACCATATTATTATGACTATTACAGCATCTGACATTAAGATTGGCATGTGCGTTGAGATGGAGGGTAAGACATTCATCGTTGTTGACTTCCAGCACTGCAAGCCCGGTAAGGGTCCCGCATTCGTGCGTTCAAAGCTCAAGAACCTCGAGAATGGCAAC
>JAZRJJ010000020.1:0-86009 GCA_045645705.1 Alistipes sp.
ACATCTCCTCGTAGAAGGCGTGGCGGTTGCCCTGTGTCATATATCGCTCTGCCATGCGCAGACGCTGTACAGCAACCTTATCGGCATGACGCATACGACGCTCCACAGTGTTGTTACGCTCACGGATGCGCTTGCGGAGCACCACAAATGCCACAACGAAGAGTGCCACCATGAGCACCACAGCCAACCAGTAGAGTGGCGTGAGAATGAAGGCGGGAGTAGCAGTTGCGGGAAGTGAGCCCGTATGTATGAAGCGTATGTCGCGGTCTAGCTGTCGCATAGGACCTCCGTAGTTGCTCAATCCCGAGGCGCGGGGCGCCGCAGCCACTGTCGAGCCATCATCCTTCACCTCGATGGTGAATGGCTCCGTAGCGAGCGTTTTGTACTGCTTGGCATCGGGGTCGAAGTATGAGAACTCGACGCTGGGGATGGTAAACACTCCCGCAGCACGTGCCACGAAGGGGTATGTGTATGTAAGGCCTCCCGTAGTGCCCGTAGCCGTGATTTTGAAGTTGTCCACAACCTTGGTGTCGTAGACCTCGAAGGACTCGGGGAGGGTAATCTTGGGTGCTGTGATAAACTTAAGATTTCCCGTACCAGTGAGTGTTATCTCGAACTGATCGGCGCTATTGGCATCTATCTCTGCCGCGGGCATAGTGCTACGCAGCGAGAAGCTACCCACCGCACCGTTGAAAGAGTGTGGTGCACCTGCAGGGAAATCCTTGACGTTGATGGTTACGGGTGTGCTCTTCAGCTCGCGCGACACGCGGTAGACCTGACGACCACCGAAGATGGGGTCGTAGTGACGGTTGTCCTGCACGACAACCTGCACGCGGGCATTCATCACCGCCTCGGGGATGACAATCTTGCCACTCTCCTGGGGCGAGAGGAGCAGCTCCGTAATCTTGTATGTCTCATAGACACGCCCGTTGTACTCCTCGCGTGAGGGGGCATTGTCGAATGTCAGCTCCTGCGACCAGAAGCCATCGAACGATGGCATCGTGAGGCTCTCGATGCTCTCTACGGTTACGCGTGTGTAGAGCACCAGCGAGGCGCGCAACGACTCACCCTTATATAGATCCGTAGAGGATACCTTAAGGCGCAAAAGCAGGTCATCCTTGCCTATGCGATTCTCGGGTTTTGTGGCGGGAGCATTGTTGCCACCATTGTTGTTGCCCACATCCTGCTTCTCGGCAACAACCTCTATGGGGAGCGACTTTGTGGTGTAGGCCTTGCCACCTACGCGTATAGATGCCGCACCGATGGTGAAGGTACCACTCTCTGAGGGCATGAGCACATAGGTGTAGGTGCAGTTGTAGCTCGACGACTGCTTACCGTTTATGAACTGCACGGAGTGACCCGTAGATACTGAGGGTCCTGCAAGCACATCAAAGCCCTCGAATGAGGGGGCCTTGAAGCTGCCATCCTCAGGCTCGGCATCTACCGTGAAGGCTACACGAAAGGGTTGCCCGAGGGCTGTGAGCGCTGGGGCATCCGCTGTGAAGGATACTTGTGCCGATGCCACCCACGATGTCATGAGCACACAAAGCACAAGTAGGAAATGACGTATTCTCATCATATAATATACTCTATTTTTTCCGATGCTTATCAAACGCCTCGGATAAGCGTTTTATTGCATAAAAGGGGTAAGAGAGACTTGAGACCCAAGAGACCTAAGAGACAAAAGGGAGGTCTCGAACAAAGTCGATAGTCTCTTACCTTCTGTCTCTTTCGTCTCTTCATCGGTCACTTTCGTCCCCTCAATTAAAATTGGAGAGTAGGGCAAACTATCTCTTCGTTTAGCAAGCCCGACCGCCTCACCACACCCCACCCCCAATTAAAATTGGAGAGTAGGGTTAGTTTGGTGATTAGTCGCAGAGAGCGAAAGCGGAGCATACCAAAATGTATGTGAGCATTTCGCGCTCAAGCTAAGTGACAAAATAACCCTGCTATACGATTTTAATGTGCGTAGTCGGCAAAGAAATCGTTACCCTTATCATCTACGATGATGAAGGCAGGGAAGTTCTCAACGTAAATCTTGCGTACTGCCTCCATGCCGAGCTCCTCGAAGTCTACAACCTCAACGCTCTTGATAGAGTTCTTCGCAAGGATAGCTGCGGGACCACCGATAGAGCCGAGGTAGAAGCCACCATTAGCCTTACATGCGTCGGTAACCTGCTGTGAACGGTTACCCTTTGCTACCATCACCATAGAGCCACCAGCCTTCTGGAAGAGGTCTACGTAAGAGTCCATACGGCCTGCGGTAGTAGGACCGAATGAGCCTGATGCCATGCCTGCGGGGGTCTTTGCGGGACCTGCGTAGTATACGGGGTGCTTCTTGAAGTACTCGGGCATAGGCTTACCCTCGTCGAGCATCTGCTTGATGCGGGCGTGGGCGATGTCACGAGCAACAACGAGTGTACCCTTGAGGTTGAGGCGTGTCTTGATGGGGTACTTTGAGAGAATCTCGCGTACCTTGTCCATACCCTCGTCGAGGTCGATGTCTACTGCGGGCGACATTGCGGGAGCCTCAGCGGGGAGGAAGCGTGCGGGGTTCTTCTCGAGCTGCTCGAGGAAGATACCCTCGGGGGTAATCTTAGCCTTGATGTTACGGTCTGCAGAGCAGCTTACGCCGATAGCAACGGGGCATGATGCAGCGTGGCGGGGAGCACGGATTACGCGTACGTCGTGTACATAGTACTTACCACCAAACTGTGCGCCGAGGCCAATCTCCTGGCAAATCTTCTCCACCTTTGCCTCCCACTCGAGGTCGCGGAAGCAACGGCCACCCTCGTTACCCGATGTTGGGAGCTCGTCGAGGTAGCCTGCAGAGGCCTTCTTAACGGTTGAAAGACACATCTCCGCAGATGTACCACCGATACATAATGCAAGGTGGTAGGGAGGACATGCCGAGGTACCGAGGTCGAGGATGTGCTCCTTAATGAACTTTGTCAACGACTCCTCGTTCAAGAGCGCCTTTGTCTGCTGGTAGAGGAATGTCTTATTTGCCGAGCCACCACCCTTAGTGATGAACAAGAACTCGTACTCCATGCCTGGGTGACCAGCGTAGATGTCAATCTGTGCGGGGAGGTTAGTGCCAGAGTTCTTCTCCTCGGTCATGGTGAATGGTACAACCTGTGAGTAGCGGAGGTTGCGCTCCTTGTATGTCTCGTAGACACCGCGTGAGATGCACTCAGCGTCGTTAGCGCCTGTGTATACATCCTCACCCTTGTGACCGATGCAGATTGCAGTACCTGTATCCTGACATGTGGGCAACTGACCCTCTGCAGCCACGCACTGGTTCAAGAGCATGGTATATGCCACGAACTTGTCGTTGTCGGTAGCCTCGGGGTCCTTGAGGATGTTAGCGAGCTTCTGGAGGTGTGAGGCGCGCAAGTAGAACGATACATCGGCATAAGCCTCCTTTGCCAAGAGCTCGAGACCCTTGGGGTCTACCTTCAAGATCTTGCGTCCGTCGCACTCTACAACCTTTACATAGTCCTTCGTGAGAAGGCGATACTCTGTCTTATCCGCCTGGATAGGATAGGGCTCCTGATAGATGAAATCAGCCATAATTGTTTGAATATTTGTTAGTTGTTATTGTTGTTTATCTGCTTTTTCGACACAGGGGTGAGCATTACCTGCTTGAAATCGTGCTTTTCTGCGGTTATCTCCTTGAGATTGAGATCCTTGATTTTCAGGCGAAGCGAGTCGCGATGGATGCTCTCTGGCACTACCTCCTCGACGGGTGCTGCAGGAGCGGGAGCCGTCTGCTGCTTAACGAAGTCGATGATGCCGAAGACGAAGACCACAGAGACCAACACGGGGCACACCCACTTCAACAAGAAGCGGATGATGGGGTATGTCTTGCGGTCGATGCCACCCTCTGCCGTAAGCTCCGCACGCATATCCTCCTTCTTCCATATCCAGCCCACAAATACCGCAGTGAGGATACCCAGCAAGGGCAACATGACGATAGATGTAAACTTATCCAGAAGGTCAAAGAAGTTCAAGCCGAGGAGCGTGTACTCGCTGTACACGCCGAGCGAGAGTGACGAAAAGGTTGCCAGGATGATGGCAAAGAGCGTCACGATGAAGGCACCCATCTTGCGTGACATACCGCGCTTCTCGACGAAGTATGATGTCACAGCCTCGTGCATAGAGATTGTCGACGAGAGCGCCGCGAGAGCCAACAACAGGAAGAAGAGCGTAGCCCACACATTGCCAAAGGGCATATTTGCGAATACCGAAGGCATGGCCACGAAGGCGAGTCGTGCACCACCAGCATCCTCAACACCTGCCGAGAAGATGATGATGGCAGCGATAATCGCAACGAGCGTATCCAACGACACCACGCTGATAGCCGTGCCCGCAATCTTTGTGCCCTTCTTAAAGTATGAGCCGTAGATGAGCATAGCACCCATACCCACAGAGAGCGTAAAGAATGCCTGACCCATAGCATCGAGGAAGGTCTTACCCGACACCTTCGAGAAGTCGGGCGTGAAGACATTACCCAACGCCTCGCGGCCCTCGGGCATCCACAACGAGTAGACAGCCAGGATGATAAGGATGGCGAAGAGCAGAGGCATCATGATTTTCGATGCCTTCTCGATGCCGCCCTGCACGCCACCTACGATGATGAAGTGGTTGGCGAGGATGAAGAGGTAGGCATATACCAGCGGCGTGTATGGCGTAGTGGTGAAGGCCTCAAAGAAGCCCTCATAGTTGCTACCTATGCTATTTGTCGCCGAGGCAACAGCATAGTTCAGGGTCCAGCCCGAGATTACAAAGTAGTAACCCATGATGAGGGTCACAGAGATGAGTCCCGCAGCACCCAGCCAGCCCCAGCCCTTACGAATCTTCGCAAAGGCATCTATGGGGTTGCTCTTGGCATGATGACCCACCGAGAACTCCGCAACGAGGAGTGGCAAGCCCAGCAGAAGGATACAGCCGAGATAGATGATGATAAATGCGCCACCACCATTCTCCGAAGTGATGTAGGGGAAACGCCAGATGTTGCCCAGTCCAATTGCCGAGCCTGCAGCAGCGAGGATAGCGGCGAGCTTACCGCCAAAACCGCCTCGCGATGTTGTCTGATTAGCCATAATGCTTAACCTATTAGTGTTACACTCACCTTGTCAATCTTACCACCGAGGGGTGGGGCAATCTTCGCCACGGTGCACTCCACCTCCACAATCTGGGGGAAGGCCTCCTTAATCGCGGCGATTACGTTCGATGCCGCAGCCTCTATGGTGCATTGTGTGCGCTGCATGGTGCGCTCCACAATCTCGAATACGGTCAGGTAGTTTACCGCCTGTGTCACGTCGTCCGTAGCGGGAAGATCACCCAGCGGAGTGCGGATGACGATGTCTACACGAAAGCGGTTGCCCACCTGCTGCTCGAGGTCGTAGCAGCCATGGAAGGCGCGCACGTAGATGCCGTCAAGGCGTATGGTGTATATCGGATTCACAATCTTATATTATGTTGAGAGTTAGCGGGTTACTCTACGGTAATAAGATAGTAGTTCTTCTTGCCGCGCTGCACCAAGAGGTACTTGCCAGCGATGAGGTCAGCCTCGCTCACGCCACGCATAGCATCCTGAACCTTCTCCTTGTTGAGCTGCACGCCACCACCCTGAATCATCTTGCGGCACTCGCCCTTTGAGGGGAACACCTTGCAAGCCTCTGCCACGATATCCACGAAGGGCTTCTCCATGTCGGCACGAGTGATTGTGAACTGTGGCACGCCCTCGAACACCTGCAACAATGTTGCCTCATCCAACGAGCGCAATGCCTCGGATGTAGCGTTACCGAAGAGGATGTTTGTTGCTGCCTGTGCCTTCTCGAGCTCCTCCTTCGAGTGGATGGTCTCGGTGAGCACCTCCGCAAGACGCTTCTGCAATACGCGCAAGTGGGGAGCTGCGTCGTGCTCCTCGATAAGGTTCTCGATAGTCTCGCGGTCAAGCAAAGTAAAAATTTTGATGTAGCGCTTTGCATCCTCGTCGCTTACGTTGAGCCAGAACTGGTAGAATTTGTAGGGCGAGGTGTAGCGCGCATCGAGCCATACATTGCCGCTCTCGGTCTTACCGAACTTTGTGCCATCGGCCTTGGTGATAAGGGGGCAGGTGATTGCGAATGCCTCGTTCTCGCCACCGAGCTTACGGCGGATGAGCTCTGTACCTGTGGTGATGTTACCCCACTGGTCTGCGCCACCGAGCTGGAACTTACAACCATACTCCTTGTAGAGGTGCAAGAAGTCGTAGCCCTGCAAGAGCTGGTATGTGAACTCCGTGAACGACATACCGTCGCCATCGCCATTGAAGCGCTTCTTAACAGAGTCCTTCGCCATCATGTAGTTCACAGTGATGCACTTACCGATGTCGCGTGCGAAGTCGAGGAACGAAAACTCCTTCATCCAGTCGTAGTTGTTAACGAGGATTGCCTTGTTCTCGGCCTCCGAGTCGAAGTCGATGAGCTTCGAGAGCTGGTTCTTGATGGCCTCCTGGTTGTGGCGCAATGTAGCCTCGTCGAGGAGGTTACGCTCCTGTGACTTACCCGAGGGGTCGCCAATCATGCCTGTTGCGCCACCGATAAGGGCGATGGGGCGGTGACCACACATCTGGAAGTGCTTCAAAATCATGACACCTACGAGGTGACCGATATGGAGTGAGTCTGCTGTGGGGTCGATGCCGAGGTATGCCGAAGCCATACCCTTCTTAAGCTCCTCATCAGCACCAGGCATAACGGTATGAATCATACCGCGCCACTCAAGTTCTTCAATAAAGTTTTTCATTCTTTTGTTTATGTTTTAGTTATCCTATTTCGTTGATTATCAATGTATCTCATTACTCCGCATCGAGTTTCATGCGTTCAATCATATCTACCAGTCGCTCGTTCTTCGCCACCAGATGCTTCAGTCTGTCCTCGAGCGTAATGGGGCGCGACGCCTTGATTTGCTCGTTTACCTCGACCTCTATCTCGATAAGGCCCTTGACGCCACTCACCTCGGCGATGATGCGCTGCAGGTCGGCCTTCTCGTACATAATCTCGTCGTGCAACTCGCGCGAGGGAACTGCCATTCGCACAACATTGCCCTCGGCTCTAAAGTTCAGGAAGGCGACGCTGATGCGTGGGCGCTCACGCTTGATGCGCTCGACAATAGCATCCCTCTTGAGCGTTATCTTCTCCTCACACGATGGGTCGATGTATACCTCCTCGCCCTTTGCTGCCTCCTGCGCGGCAAGCTCCGTTGCGGTGAGGGCATCGCCATTGAGGAGTCCGCTGAGCGATACACCCGCAGATGTCGTCTTGCGCTGCGCACGCCTCAAACCAGGCTTCGCCTCTACTCTCTCTGCCGCCGCAACACCTGGCGTCTCCACCACTACGGGCTGGGGCGCGGGTTGTACGGGTTGTGGGGCGGGTTGTGGTGCTACCGCAGGCTGAACGGGTTGTGGTGCGAGTTGTGGTGCGAGTTGTGGTGTTGCCACCTGCTGGGGCTGGGGCGCCACCGTAACGAAGTCGGCAAGAGCAAAATCCGTAGCAAAGGTCAACGGCTCAAGCTCATCGAGCGACAACGACCCTACCTCGTCATTTTTTTTTTGACCGAGACCCGCAATCTTCATGAGTCCCAGTTCAACAAGCAATCGCTGATTTGACGACTGTCGTATCTTTCCGTCCGCCTCCGTGAGCAACGCTATGGAGTTGAACAGGAAGAGTTCGTTGCATACCGCAGCCTGAGCCTTGTAGCGCTCAACAAGCGTACCCGTAAACTCTACAAGCGCAACCGCAGGGCCCTTCGACATCAAGAGGTCGCGCATATGGGCATTCAATCCCGAGATAAAGACCTGGGGCGAGAAGCCCTTCGACAACACCTCGTCGAACAACATCAAGGCATCGACATAGTTACCCGCGAGGAGCAGCTCCGTAGCCTTGAAGTATGTGTCGTAGTCGAGGACGTTGAGCGTAGATGCCACATCCTTATAATTGAGCTTGGCGCCGCAGAACGACACCGCCTTGTCGAACATCGAAAGTGCATCACGCATACCGCCATCGGCCTTGTGGGCGATGAGGTTGAGTGCCTCGTCGTCAGCCTCGACACCCTCCTTCGTAGCGATGTAGCGCAGATACTCCACGCCATCCTCAACCCTGATGCGGTTGAAGTCGTATATCTGACAGCGCGAGAGGATGGTGGGGATGATTTTATGCTTCTCGGTTGTTGCAAGCACAAAGATGGCGTGCTGGGGAGGCTCCTCCAATGTCTTGAGGAAGGCGTTGAACGCCGCAGATGAGAGCATGTGGACCTCGTCGATAACGAAGACAGAGTAACGACCCTGCTGTGGGATGATGCGCACCTGCTCGATGAGGTTGCGGATGTCATCCACCGAGTTGTTCGATGCCGCATCGAGCTCGTGGACATTGAGCGAGCGGCCCTCGTTGAACGAACGGCACGACTCACACTCGTTGCACGCCTCACCCGACTGTGGATTGAGGCAGTTGATAGCCTTGGCGAAGATACGCGCACAGGTGGTCTTACCCACACCGCGGGGACCGCAGAAGAGGTAGGCGTGTGCCAACTGACCACGCTCGATGGCGTTCTTCAATGTTGATGTTATATGACGCTGTCCGACAACCGAAGCGAAGGTTGCGGGACGATACTTGCGTGCTGATACTACAAAATTCTCCATAACTCGACAAAGGTAGTAAAATATTTCTAATAAATATGTTCACACGCGCGCGAATTTTTGCAATTGGATAATTTTTGTATATTTGCAAAAGTAAACCTAAACTAACAACCTCAAAAATGAGAATTTCGAGAATATTCCTTACCTCGCTGATAGCCTTAATCTTAGGCATCACAAACAGCGTGGCGCAACAGCGTGGCTTCAACCTTATCGCCGTGGGCGACCCACAGCCCCAAACCGAGGAGCAGATAACACGCCTCGAGCAGGAGATAATACCCCAGATAGCGACCATTGTCGAAGAGTATAAGACCACGGGCTACCCCACCGCAATACTCCTCACGGGCGATGTGGTGTGGGATACCATGGAGTTTCTGCCCCGCGTGAAGGCCGACTTCGAGGCTCTTGGCGTGCCCGTCTACGCCGTGATTGGCAACCACGACCACAACAAACGCCACCAGCGCAATCAGGCAAAGGCAGAGCAGGACTATGTCGCAACATTCGGCAGCCGCAACCAGGCATTCATGCTTGGCGAGACGCTCTTCGTGACGCTCGACAACATCGACTACACCTCGAAGGATGGCTACGGCCTCAAGGTCGATGCTGACCAACTTATATGGCTCGCTGAGGTTATGGACAACCACTCTGATATTGAGCACGTTGCAGTATGCATGCACGCCCCAGCAACGAGTCGCCGCACGGGAGGATTTATGCCCTACGCCAAGCCTATTGTTCGCATAGTGGGCGACCGCAAGATTGACTTTATCACGGGTCATGGTCACCGCCACTTCACCGCCGACCACACGCCCGACATCATCGAGCACAGCGTGGCACAGGTGAACGGCAACCTATGGTTCGCACCCATCTGCTCGGACGGCACACCCCTCGGCGTCTTCTGCATCGAGGAGCGCGATGGCGAATGGAGATGGCACCACCGCATCCTCGGCAAGAGCGCCGACGAAGCTCTCATAACCTACCCCATGGGTCGCGTAGAGGGACACGAGGAGTATGTCGTGGTGAAGGTTGTTGGCTGGGACGAAAAATGGCAACTTTCGTGGTGCGAGAATGGCGTAGAGATGGGCGCTATGGAGCAGATAGAGATTCTCGACCCAGACTATATGTACTATGTTGAGAATGAGGCAGACTACCGCGAAAAATATATGCGCCGTCTATACCGTTCGGCACGCCCCCACCGCCACTATTTCCGCTGTAAGCCCACCGTGCAAAATAGCAAGATTACTATAACTGCCACCGACCGCTTCGGCAGGGAGTACAGCGCAGAGATATAGCCTCGGTTGCGCCATTTTTCCTGCAACAAAATTCGCTATACATTTTATATTTATATATATTTTTTATATCTTTGCTTGAGTTTAACCTAACAAACGCTAATAAATGAAACGTCAAGACCTACTCTTCGCCATTGTGATGTTGGCGATATTTTTGCCCTTCTTCCTCTTCGAGCCAGCATACGCATGGTACACAGATTTCAATGCTAACCACCCCATGATTATGGCGTTCCTCAAGTTCGGCATCCTCGCAACACTCGGCGAGATGCTCGGCTGTCGCATATCGACAGGCAACTACACCACACCCACATTCGGCGTAGTGCCCCGCATGGTGGTTTGGGGTCTGCTCGGTGTGGTAATATCTATGGCAATGACCGTATTCTCTATAGGTATCCCAGGCTTCATCGCCAAGATGGGCGGTGGCGAACTCGTTGCAGCATTCGGTCTGGAGGGCCTATCATGGGGCAAGTTTGTCGTGGCGCTCTCGATATCTGTTATGATGAACACCTTCTTCGCACCCGTCTTTATGACCTTCCACAAGATTACCGACACACATATCGCAGAGTGTGGCGGCTCGCTCAAGGCGCTCATCACACCTATTCCCATGCGTCGCCTTATCTCGACCCTCAACTGGGAGCGTCAGTGGGGCTTCATCTTTAAGAAGACCATTCCACTCTTCTGGTATCCGGCTCACACCATCACCTTCATGCTCCCCGCAGAGTATCGTGTGCTCTTTGCAGCGTTGTTGGGCGTGGCGCTCGGCGTGATTCTGGCAATCGGCGCGCGCAAGAAATAGCCTGATAATCAGCATATATAAGCACGCCTTATATGACTATAAGAAATCATTAGGGAAAATCTATTGCAGAATGAAAAAATGCTCTTATATTTGCACTCGGAAACAGAAAGAAAACCAATAAAAAAAGATATAAAAATTATTAACACCTAAAACTAATAAGATTATGGCAAAGAAGTTTATTTGTTCAGTATGCGGATATATTCACGAGGGTAACGAGGCACCTGAGAAGTGCCCATTGTGCAAGGTTGGTGCAGATAAGTTCACCGAGATGGCAGAGGAGAACAAGGCGCTTGAGTTCGTAACAGAGCACAAGATTGGCGACGGCAAGGTTGACAACGCTGAGATTCTCGAGGGCTTGAACAACCACTTCATGGGCGAGTGCACAGAGGTAGGTATGTACTTGGCAATGAGCCGCCAGGCAGACCGCGAGGGCTACCCCGAGATTGCTGAGGCTTTCAAGCGCTACGCATTCGAGGAGGCAGAGCACGCATCGAAGTTCGCTGAGCTCTTGGGCGACTGCGTATGGGATACAAAGACCAACCTCGAGAAGCGTATGAACGCTGAGAGCGGCGCTTGTGCAGACAAGATGCGCATCGCAGCACTTGCAAAGCAGAATAACTACGACGCTATCCACGATACTGTTCACGAGATGGCAAAGGATGAGGCTCGCCACGGCAAGGGCTTCGAGGGTCTCTACAACCGCTACTTCAAATAGTAGGGAACATAACGGAGGCTTGACCGCCTCGTAACTACAACCACCGATGGGCATCCATTGGTGGTTTTTTCATATCTACATCAAGCCCGACTCCTTCCGAGATGAGATTGGCTCACAAAAAATGCTCATTATCGTCCTCTCTTTGAAAAAATTTTTATATCTTTGAACGATGTATGCTTTGCATACAGGTTTAATGAGACAACTAAACGATACGGAACTATGAATAACAAGTATCAACTACCCAAAGATGGCGGACTCATCAAGGAGTCGGCACCCAAAGATATTGTGCACCGCTATGAGCGTATGCCAACCCGCGTATTCGAGAGCGAATACCATGGCGTTCAGCATGTTGCAGACATCATCTGCCGCATGATACGCAACCATGTGGACAACGCCTCGGCACGCGACATCTACGAGGAGCTACCTCCATTCGTGCTCGGCCTGACAACAGGTCGCACACCCCTCGGCCTCTATCGCGAGCTCGTGAAGCGTCACAAGGCGGGCGAGGTGTCATTCAAGAGCGTGGCGGTATATTCGCTCGACGAGTTCTACCCCATACGCCGCACCGAGCAGCAGAGCCGTAACTTCCGTATCCACGACGAGTTCCTCAAACACATCGACATACAGCCCGAGAATGTGCACATCCCCGATGGCACAATCCCCGAGCGCGAGGTATCGGAGTACTGCGCAAACCTCGACAAGTCTATCCGCAAGATAGACCTCATGATTATCGGCTTCGGCGAGAATGGTCAGGTGGGCTTCAACGAGCAGGGCTCATACGCCAAGTCGCACACACGCCTTGTGGAGCTCTCGCACAACTCGCGCAAGGTGCATTCACAGCAGTTCTTCGGCCTTGAGAACACACCAAAGATGGGTATCACCATGGGTATCGGCACCATCATGCGCGCCGACCGCATCGTGCTTATGGCATGGGGCGAGGAGAAGGCTACAGCCGTGCAGCAGATTGTCGAGGGCGAGATTACCGACCGCGTACCCGCCACACACCTGCAGCAGCACCACAACATCGAGCTCGTAATCGACGAGAGCGCTGCCGAGAACCTCACACGCGTGCAGACACCATGGCTCGTAGGTCCCTGCGAGTGGACACCCAAGTTCGTGCGCAAGGCCGTGGTATGGCTCTGCGGCATTGTGAACAAGCCCATCCTCAAGCTCACATATAAGGACTACATCGAGAACTCGCTGGGTCAGCTCTTGGAGAAGTGCGGCACATACGACAAAATCAACATCCGCGTCTTCAACGACCTCCAGCACACCATCACTGGCTGGCCAGGAGGTAAGCCCGATGCCGACGACTCTACACGCCCCGCGCCATCGCTGCCCTACCCCAAGCGAGCGCTCATCTTCTCACCACACCCCGACGACGATGTCATCTCGATGGGTGGCACCTTCATCCGCCTTGTGGAGCAGGGTCACGATGTACATGTTGCGTACCAGACTTCGGGCAATGTGGCAGTGCACGACGACGTGGTGTTGCAGAATGTAGATACAGCACGCGAGCTCGGCCTCGGCAACACATACGAGGAGGTCAAGCAGACCATAGAGTCGAAGCGTCGCGGTAAGCCCGAGCCCCGCAAGCTCCTCGACATCAAGGGTGCTATACGCCGTGCTGAGGCACGCGCTGCGGTGCGCTCATTTGGTCTCAACCCCGACACCAACGCACACTTCCTCAACCTCCCATTCTACGAGACGGGAGGTATCAAGAAGGGCGAGCTCACATCAAAAGATATAGACATCATCGTAAAGCTCCTGCGCGAGATACGCCCACACCAGATTTACGCTGCGGGCGACCTTGCCGACCCACACGGCACACACCGCACATGTATGGAGGCCATCCTCGAGGCTCTCGACATTACGAAGGATGACGACTGGCGCGAGGAGTGCCACCTATGGCTCTACCGCGGTGCATGGATGGAGTGGAACCTCGGTATGGTCGATATGGCAGTGCCCCTATCGCCCGACGAAATGCTCAAGAAGCGCCACGCCATCTACCGCCACCTCTCGCAGAAGGATATCGTGCCCTTCCCAGGTAGCGACACCCGCGAGTTCTGGCAGCGTGCCGAGGCGCGTACGCAGAACACCGCACAGCTATAC
Source organism: Alistipes sp. (assembly GCA_045645705.1). Lineage (GTDB taxonomy): Bacteria > Bacteroidota > Bacteroidia > Bacteroidales > Rikenellaceae > Alistipes. The sequence goes on from JAZRJJ010000020.1 coordinate 13,587, forward strand.
GACAAACTCGGCATGGCGGAGTATCAGGCGATTGAGGTCTTCGTAAAAATGTTTTAGGCTACGGGGAAGTATGTGCGCTAATGAGTGGCGATGTACTTCCCGAATGCCTACCGCTAATTAAAGAAAAATTTTACCCAACAATAAAGAATTATGAGAGTTATCATCAAAGATAAGTCAAGCGAGGTGGCCGAGTGGGCTGCAGCGCATATCGTAGCCGAGATTAAGGCTAAGGCAGCAAAAACCGACGCACCCTTCGTGCTCGGCCTGCCCACAGGCTCAACACCCCTTGAGACATACCGCGAGCTTATCCGCCTGCACAAGGCGGGCGAGGTGTCGTTCAAGAATGTCATCACCTTCAACATGGATGAGTATGTAGGCCTCGAGGAGTCACACCCCGAGAGCTACCACTCCTTCATGTGGACAAACTTCTTCTCGCACATCGACATCAACCCCGCAAATGTGCACATCCTCAACGGCAACGCCCCTGACCTTAAGGCCGAGTGCGAGGCATATGAGGCAGCCATCGTAGCGGCAGGAGGCATTGACCTCTTCATGGGTGGCGTAGGCGAGGATGGCCACATCGCCTTCAACGAGCCCTTCTCGTCGCTCCAGTCGCGCACACGCATCAAGACCCTTACGCCCGACACCATCGCAGTGAACTCACGCTTCTTTGGTGGCGACATCTCGTTGGTGCCCACACAGGCACTCACCGTGGGCGTAGGCACAATCATGGATGCTCGCAAGGTGCTCATCCTCGCAACAGGCCGCAAGAAGGCACGCGCCCTGCGCCACGCCATCGAGGGCAGCTACAACCACCAGTGGACACTCTCGGCATTGCAGCTCCACCCCGCAGGCATCATCGTTGCAGATGACGCAGCCGTAGAGGAGCTCCGCGTGGCTACATACCGCTACTTCAAGGATATCGAGCGATAACACATACTGAAAATCAGCATATTACCATCATAATGAAAGAGGTACTCAAATATTATAAGGACTTCCCCAAGGAGGGCATCGTCTTTGTTGACATCATCCCCTTCTTGCAGAATAAGGCCATCTTCCGTGAGCTTACGCACCGCGTAGGCGAGGCCTGCACCACAGCCACAATCATCGCCCCCGAGGCGCGTGGCTTCCTCTTTGCAGCGCCACTTCTCACCGAGGCGGAGCATGTCGAGAACATCGTTCCCGTGCGTAAGAGCGGCAAGCTACCCTTCGCCGAGGGCGACCTCCAGGAGGTGCTCATCGAGAAGGAGTACGGCTTCGACAAGCTCTACTACCGCCTCAGCGACATCGCAGTAAGCCCCGCAACGGGAGATGTTATCGAGGTGAGCATCCTCGATGATGTGCTCGCTACGGGTGGCACAGCCGAGGGCCTTGCAGAGTCGCTCCAGAGCATGCGCATCGTGAAGGATGGCAAGGAGTATGGCGTCAAGGTTAAGGAGTTTGTCTTTATCGTGGAGATTGAGGAGCTTGGCGGTAAGGCACGCTTGGAGAAGATTGCCCCCGTACGCTCCATCACAGTTATATAGTCTGATACACAACCATTTGTAGCGATGTCGGAGATACTTCGTCGAGAGATAAAGTATGTCGGCGGCGTGGGCGAGGTACGCGCACGCCTCCTCGAGCGTGAGGTGGGCGTACGCACCATTGGCGACCTGCTCGCACGCTATCCCTATCGCTACATCGACCGCACACGCACCTTCCGCATCTCGGAGATAGACGAGTCGATGGAGACCACCTATGTGCGCATCCGTTGCCGCGTGGTGGGCAAGTCCTTCACGGGTGAGGGTGCCAAGCGCCGCTTCATGGTCGAGGTAACAGACCCCACGGGAAGTGCCGAGCTGGTATGGTTTCAGGGCATCAAGTGGGTGGAGAAGCGCATAGAGCTCAACCGCGAGTATATGGTCTTTGGCCGTCCCTCACTGTTCAAGGGGCGCTTGAGCCTCGTGCACCCCGAGATAGAGCCTATAGAGCAGGTACTCTCGCGCAAGGAGGAGAGTGGCTTTCAGGGCATATACTCCACAACCGAAAAACTATCGGCAGCGATACCGCTCAAGGCGATGCACACCATCGTGCAGAACGCATGGCGCATCGTGGAGAGCGACCCCACGGCATATAGCGACCCACTACCCCACGACCTACGCCAGCGCAATGGGCTGATGTCACTGCGCGAGGCCATCTACAACATCCACTTTCCGCAATCCAACGAGCTACTGCGCCAGGCGCGCTACCGCCTCAAGTACGACGAACTTCTGGGCGTGCAGCTCACTATACAAGCCCGCCGCACAGATAGGCAGCAGCGTGGCGGAGGATTTCTCTTTCCGCGTGTGGGTGAGGCATTTAACACCTTCTACAAGGAGAAGCTGCCCTTTGCACTTACGGGGGCACAGCAGCGCGTGATAAAGGAGATACGCGCCGACATGATATCTGGCAAGCAGATGAACCGCTTGTTGCAGGGTGATGTGGGTAGCGGCAAGACCATGGTGGCATTTATGTCGATGCTCTTGGCTGTGGACAACGGCTTCCAGGCCTGTATAATGGCACCCACGGAGATTCTCGCACGCCAGCACTACGCCTCTATGGCACGCTTCGCCGAGGGCTTAAATGTCAGGGTTGCCATACTGACTGGCTCGTCAAAGGTGAGGGAGCGCCGTGCAGCACTCGAGGGCATAGCCTCGGGCGAGGTTAACATCCTTGTCGGCACGCACGCCCTGATTGAGGACAGAGTGCAGTTTGCCAACCTCGGCTATGTTGTCATCGATGAGCAGCACCGCTTCGGCGTGGAGCAGCGCGCAAAGCTATGGACAAAGAACCAGCAGCCACCCCACATCCTCGTGATGACGGCGACACCCATACCGCGCACACTCGCAATGACGCTATATGGCGACTTGGAGGTTTCGGTAATTGACGAGCTACCCCCAGGCCGACAGCCCATACGCACCTATCACTACTTCGACTCCCTGCGCCTCAAGATGTTCGGCTTCCTGCGCAACGAGATAGCCAAGGGACGACAGGTCTACGTGGTCTACCCCCTTATCAAGGAGTCGGAGAAGATGGACTACAAGGACCTCGAAGATGGCTACGAATCCCTCTCGCGCGACTTCCCTTTGCCGAAATACCGCATCACGGTGTGTCATGGTAAGATGCGCCCCGAGGATAAGGATGCGGCGATGGCGCAGTTCAAGCGTGGCGAGGCAGACATCCTCGTTGCGACATCGGTTATCGAGGTGGGTGTGGATGTGCCCAATGCCACGGTGATGGTCATAGAGTCTGCCGAGCGCTTTGGACTCTCGCAGTTGCACCAGTTGCGCGGTCGTGTGGGACGCGGCGGCAACCAGTCCTACTGCATACTCATGTCGGGCGAGAAGCTCTCGAAGGAGGGACGCGCACGCCTCGATGCCATGTGTGCTACAAACGACGGCTTCGAGCTCTCGGAACTCGACCTCAAGCTGCGCGGCGCGGGCGACATACACGGCACACAGCAGAGTGGCGATGCCTTCGAACTCAACATCGCAAACCTCGCGACCGACACCCAGATTATGGAGCTCACGCGCAACGATGCCATCGCAATACTGGGTAGCGACCCAGGCCTTGAGCAACCCGCCAATGCGCGACTCAGGGAGCTACGCGACAAGCACCACAAGCGTGAACGCATAGATTTTTCAGATATATCGTAATAGAAGATAGCTTTTTACGTTATCTTTGCAGACAAATTTGACAATAAATTATAGAAAATATGGCACTTATAAGATGTAGTAAATGTGGTAATCTCGCCTCGAGCAAGAGCGCAAACTGCCCCACTTGTGGCGCACCCATCGGCACAGTAGAGCAGAGCGTACAGCCCACCGCAGCAGAGCCCAAAGTGGCAACTGTTGCAGAACCAAAAACCGAGCCCGTGGCAGAGCCAAAGGCAGAGAGCGCACCACGCACCTTGAACGATATCCTGCGCGAGCGTAGCGCACAGACAACACTCGGCGATGCGTACCTCGAGGATAAGAGCGCAGAGAGCCCCGCAGTGGAGGCTCCCGCACCCGCAACCCCCGCAGTGGAGAAGAACGAGAAGGAGGTAGCAGCGCCATTTGTAGCGGCAGGCATGGGCGGCAGCAGCAGCTACGATGACAGCGTTATCGACGACTACGAGGCGGAGATTGCGCGACACAAGCGCACATCAAATGGCCTTATGCTCTGCGCCATCATCCTGCTCGTGTTGTTCATCCCAGCAGCATTTTTTAGCATCAGCTTCGGCTTGAAGCACAAGACCATCAAAGACAACCTCGAGATTGTGGAGTCGGCACGCCGCATCTTCGAGGATGAGAATAGCATCCTTCAGCGTAATGCCGAGGACCTCGTAACGGAGCTCGAGGGCCTAAAGGATCAGAACGACACCATGATGCTCAAGTATCAGGAGGCTGTGGTCATGCTCGAGCAGTTGCAGCGCGAGAAGACCTACAACTACGAGCAGCTGGCGAAGTATAAGAAGGAGGTGGCGACACTGCGCAATGTGATGAAGGGCTATCTTCGTCAGATTGACTCACTTAACACTATCAACAGCAACCTTCAGGCGCAGAACATACAGTACAAAAAGGAGATTAACACCGCGCAGTTGCGTGCCGATGTTGCCGAGGAGAAGGCCGACGAGCTAAATACAAAGGTGCGTATCGGCTCTGTTATCCAGGCGAGCGGCATCCGCATGGTGGCACTCAATGGCAAGTCGAAGGAGGTTAAGCGCATCAAGATGGCTGAGCGCATGCGTGTGGACTTCGACCTTACAGCCAACGAGCTTGCCGAGCCCGGCGAGAAGTCTATCTATATCCGCATTACAGGCCCTGATGGCTACTTGCTGGCATCGTCGGATGTCATCCTCTTCAACTTCGAGGGCGACGAGATGCGTGCCTCGGCAATGCGTAAGGTCGACTACGAGAATGAGTCGGTGCCTGTGAGCATCTTCTACGACGGCGCCTTCACCAAGGGCACATACTCCGTGGAGATATACGTAGACGGCAGATTGAGCGGCTCGAAGGAGGTATACTTCGAGTAACGGTTTGCAGTTACGGTAGATAGGGACTCGCCCTCGGGCGGGTCCCTATTTTATTTATATAGTACACTACCCACGCCCAACGAGCAAAATTATTGTCATAGGAGGCGTATATTAAACACAATCTTACCAGCACCCCACTACCCAATTTCTTGTCAGAAGAGAGAGGATATACCATGCCATCGCCCGATGGTCCTAATTTCTTGTCAAAAGTTGTGAGATGTGGTGGCAAATGAAAACTCCCCAGATGGGACATACTTTGCGTATTTCCCATTTGGGGAGTTGAGTTTGACGCCGCAGATTGCGGCTTTTCACAAGAAATTATGCTTTGTTGTCCGAACCAAGAACCTCCTTAATCTTATGGATGTAGAGCTTCTTCATGTTGTCACGAGCTGGACCAAGGTACTTACGTGGGTCGAACTCTGCGGGCTTGTTAGCGAAGACCTCACGAACAGCTGCTGTCATAGCAAGACGAGAGTCAGAGTCGATGTTGATCTTGCAAACTGCGCTCTTTGCTGCCTTGCGAAGCTGCCCCTCGGGAATACCTACTGCAGCCTTGAGTGCACCACCGAACTTGTTGATTGTGTCAACCTCGTCCTGTGGAACTGATGATGAGCCGTGGAGAACGATGGGGAAGCCAGGAAGCTGCTCCTCGATAGCTGCGAGAACGTCGAATGCCAATGGAGGAGGTACAAGACGACCTGTCTGTGGGTCGAGTGTGCACTGCTCGGGAGTGAACTTGAAGGCACCGTGTGAAGTACCGATAGAGATAGCGAGTGAGTCGCAACCAGTCTTTGTCACGAAGTCTACAACCTCCTCAGGCTTAGTGTAGTGGCTCTCTGCTGCAGATACCTCATCCTCAACGCCTGCCAATACGCCGAGCTCACCCTCAACGGTTACGTCGAACTGGTGTGCGTACTCAACAACCTTCTTTGTGAGGGCTACGTTCTCCTCGTAGGGGAGGTGTGAGCCGTCGATCATAACTGAAGAGAAGCCCATGTCGATGCAGCTCTTGCAAGTCTCGAAGCTGTCGCCGTGGTCGAGGTGAAGAACGATCTGGGGATTCTCCCAACCGAGCTCCTTAGCGTACTCTACAGCACCCTCTGCCATGTAGCGGAGAAGAGTCTGGTTAGCGTACTGACGAGCACCCTTAGACACCTGAAGGATAACGGGAGACTTAGTCTCTGCCGATGCCATAACGATAGCCTGAAGCTGCTCCATGTTGTTGAAGTTGAATGCAGGAATTGCGTAGCCGCCATCTACTGCCTTCTTGAACATCTCGCGTGTGTTCACGAGACCTAGATCCTTGTAATTAATCATATTACAGAAGTTTTATGTTGTTAGAAAATATTTCGTTCTATGTCGCAGGTATGCAAATACAAGGCAAAGGTACAAAATTTTTTCAATAGAATATAATAAAAAAATTAAAAAAAGCGTAAATATAGTGCAGAAATTATCGCCGCACATAAAGGCGAATTCGATAATTTTTTGTATATTTGTCCGATAATATACCCATGTGTGTCGATTTGAAAAGGCTTTATTGCTGATATTCAAATAGATGCATGGTGTAATATTGGTGGGAGCGCAGCTCTCACAACCATGACAAGCCAATAAATAAAACGAAGATATATGATTAACAAAATCAACGAGCTATTAGCTGAGATCGAGGCCTTTGCACCGCAGACAGCGGCCGACGTAGAGGCATTCCGCATTAAGATACTTGGCAAGAAGGGTGTACTCGGTGCACTCATGGAGGAGTTTAAGGCTGTGCCCGCAGAGCAGAAGCGTGAGTTGGGCCAGCGCATCAACCAGGTCAAAAACCTTGCTACAGAGCGCATTAATACCCTCAAGGAGGAGTTTGGCAACGCTGCGGCACTCAAGGCATCGAAGATTGACGATATGACACGCCCAGGCTCGTCGGAGCAGGTGGGCTCACGCCACCCCATCTCTATCGTTAAGAACGAGATCGTTGGCATCTTCTCACGCCTCGGCTACACCGTGGCTGATGGTCCCGAGATTGAGGACGACTGGCACGTATTCTCGGCGCTCAACTTCCCACCCGAGCACCCCGCACGCGATATGCAGGATACATTCTTCATCGAGAGCAACCCCGATGTAGTGCTCCGCACACACACCTCATCTATTCAGGTGCGCACCATGGAGCGTCAGAAGCCCCCTATCCGCGTAATCTGCCCTGGCCGCGTATTCCGTAACGAGGCTATCTCATACCGTGCACACTGCATCTTCCACCAGATTGAGGGCCTCTATATCGACCGTAATGTGTCGTTTGCCGACATGAAGCAGTCGTTGCTCTACTTCGCCAAGGAGCTCTTCGGCGAGCAGGCACAGATTCGTATGCGCCCATCGTACTTCCCCTTCACCGAGCCATCGGCAGAGGTTGACGTATCGTGCTCAATCTGCGGCGGTAAGGGCTGCGGCGTATGTAAGGGCACAGGCTGGCTCGAGATTATGGGCTGCGGTATGGTTGACCCCAATGTGTTGGAGGCTAACAATATCGATCCTAAGGAGTTCTCTGGCTTCGCATTTGGTATGGGTATTGAGCGTATCGCAATGCTCAAGTATGGCGTGGGTGACTTGCGCCTCTACTTCGAGAACGATGTACGCTTCCTCAATCAGTTCGAGAGCGCACTGTAATAACCTATTAGACTAAAACCATTGGGTTACAGGGCGTTAAGACATCCGCTTAATGCCCTGTACTCGTTAAATATGAGGGCACGAAACTTTATACATACGCTTGTTGCGCTGTTGGCATTGATGGTGCTAACGCCCTCGGTGTGCAGTGCCCAGAGAGAGCGTGCACTCGAGCGCGCATCGATGCCCGACAGCCTCTCGCGCACCTATCGCCACACCGAAGCGGTAAAGCGCCTCACGATAGATGGTGACACGGCGCGTGCCAAGGAGTTGTGGCTCGACATCATCGCCGAGGATAGCACCTACGCCCCTGCGTTGTACAACCTCGCACAGATTGAGGATGGCACGCCCGAGGCCCTTGAGTATGCCCGCAAGGCATTCGCGGCAGATACGACGAATAAGTGGTATGTGCGCTCCTACGCCTCGAACCTCATAGCGACACACAAGTACACACAGGCGATACCCATGTACCGCCGAATGATGCGTCTTGCACCGAATGATGTGGAGGCATATCACGCCCTGGCTGTACTCTACAGCTATAGCCGCATGCCTTACACCGCAATCAACATCCTCGACAGCGCAGAGATACGCACGGGCTACAACCCCTACCTCGGAGAGATGAAGCTGCAGTTGCTTCTCGACACCCACCAATATGACCGAGCCATGGAGGCTGGTAAGAGGGGTGTGCTGGAGCAGCCATACAATGCGCGTGCCTACATCAACCTCGCAGAGGCTTACGAGCGCGGTGGCCGCGACACCTTGGCGCACCAGACCCTCGAAGATGCCCTCAAAATTGACAGCACAAACCTTGAGGCTCTAACGGCACTATCCTACTACCATGAGCGCAGGGGTGACAGCCGTCGCATGCTCGACTACGAGGAGCGCATAATCCTCAATAGCGACATGCCCCTCGCCGAGAAGTTGCAGCGCATAGAGCTACTCACCACAGACAGAGCATTTTACGGCAAGAACTACATAAAGCTCGGCAGCATAATACAGCGCCTTGCCATCGCCTACCCCAACAACCGCAAGGTGGCAGACTGCTATGCCCAGCACATGATAGCGCTCGGCGGCCTGGAGGAGGCACTCGACTACCTCGCGCGACACCTGACAGATGAGGGCACTACATCGCAGCACTACATAGATGCAATGCAGCTGGCAACTTTTCTCGGCAAGGAGGAGATGGCAAAGGCTTGGCTCGGCGAGGCTTTGGAGCTCTACCCCACCGACCTTGAGATTATATCGTACGCAGGATTCTACAACCTTGCAAATGACTCATACGAGGAGGCTATATCGACATTTGAGAGGGGCCTCGCAGTCTGTGACAACGATGCCGACCGCAGCAAGATGTGTGGCTATATCGGCGACATATACCACGAGATGGGCAAGGATAGCAAAGCCTTCAAATACTATCGCAGGGCGCTGAAGTATGACGGCGACAACGCCATGGTACTCAACAACTACGCCTACTTCCTCTCGCTTCTGGACAAGAAGTTGGAGAGGGCCCTCGCGATGAGTACACGCGCTCTGGAGCTTGAACCCAGCAACGCGACATATGTAGACACCCGAGCATGGGTGCTCCACCGCATGGGTCGCAACGAGGAGGCAAAGAGCGTGATGAGTCAGGCGCTATCGTTAAGTGCGCAGCGCGACGCATCACTCCTTGCGCACTATGGCGACATACTCTGGGCACTGGGCGAGGAGTTCATGGCCGACACCTACTGGAAGAAGGCCGTAACACAGGGCTACGACAAGGAGGCGATGGATGAGCACATCGCAGAGATAAAGGCAAAGAGCGAGCCGAAAAAGAGCCGAAAAAGATAAACAACACAGCTATGATAGCACGATTGATAAAGCTACTATTCATTCTTATACTCACCACTACCCCACTCGCTGCATCGGCACAGAAGAGCAGCAAAGCGGTAGATGACCAGCGCAAGCGCGTGGAGCAATACAAGAAGAGCCTCGATAATGCCAAGAAGGAGGTGGTAGCCCTCAAGAAGGAGAAGGCGGGTGCCCGCGAGCAGGTGAAGGCCCTCGAGAAGCAGGTTAAGATGCGCGAGGAATACATCAGCGAGGTGGAGGCGGAGCACAACCTTGTAAAGGCCGAGATTGCAGAGACAGAGGCTGTTATAGACTCGCTCGATGCTACACTTGTACACAACCGCGAGATATACGCCGAGGCGGTGCGCATAGCCTACCGCAACCACAAGCAGAACAATAGTCAATACTACATCTACTCGTCGCGCAACATCACCGAGGCGGCACGCCGTATGGCCGAGTTGCAGCATATCGCCGACAGCCGCAAGGAGTTGGCCGACACCATAGCAAGCCAGAGCACACGCCTCGAGGAGCACCGCTTAGTGCTCACCGCACGCAGCAACGAGCTCGACTCCGTAGCCCAGGCATTGGACAAGGAGCGACGCGAGCTGGAGGATGACAGGGTAGCGGCACAGCGCTCCTACAACAAGCTCTCAAAGCGCGAGAAGGAGGCTATAGACGAGCAGCGCAAGCAGGAGAAGCTGCACGATAAGGCTGTGGCAGAGCTGCAGAAACTCATCAAGAACAACACCGTGGGTTCGTCATTCTCGAAGTCTACACGCGGCCTAAACCTCCCCGTGGCGGGTGGAACACTCACCGAGGAGGGCTATGGCGCCACAGTAACAGGCAAGGCGGGCGACAGCGTACACACCATGCACGAAGGTAGGGTAGAGGAGATAGTACGCATGGAGCGCACCAACCACTATACCGTTTACCTCAGCTATGGTGCTCATCTTGTGACATTTACAAACCTCGGTTCGGTGTGCGTAAAGAAGGGCGACGTACTGAAAAAGGACCAGAAGATAGGCACTATTGGTCGCGGCATAAACTCCAAAGGCAAGGAGTACTACTACATACGAATCGCTGTCTACGAGCGAAACTCACAGAAGCAGCTCTTCGTATCGAACTTCTTCAAAAAGAAATAATCATACACCATGATACATTTTTACAAGCAAGACTGCAACTACCTACCTGTCAATCGTTTAGCACTACGCAAGTGGATAACCGAGGTTATCCGTCGCGAGGGCTACAAGGCGGGCGAGATAAACTACATATTCTGCTCGTCGGACTTCCACCGACAGATGAACCGCGACTTCCTCGGCCACGACTACTACACCGATGTCATCACCTTCGAGGACCGCGAAAGTAGGGTAGAGGAGGGCATCGTTGCAGGCGAGGTATATATCGATGTGGCAACGGTGGAGGATAACGCCGACATCTATGGCGCACTACCCTTCAACGAGATGCGCCGCATCATCGTGCATGGCGCACTACACCTCTGCGGACATAAGGACAAGAGCCCATGGGCAGAGAAGGAGATGCGTCGCCTCGAAAACCGCTATCTCAAACTTCTACGCGAGGAGATTCTATGAAGCTGAGTTACGACATAGTTGTCATCGGCGCAGGACACGCAGGCTGTGAGGCGGCATCTGCTGCAGCACGCCTCGGCTCACGCACACTGCTCATCACTATCGACATGGAGAAGATTGCAGCCATGTCGTGCAATCCTGCCGTTGGTGGCGTGGCTAAAGGTCAGATAGTGAGAGAGATAGACGCTCTTGGTGGCATGATGGCAAGGATTACAGACAAGAGTGCCATTCAGTTCCGCATGCTCAACCGCTCGAAGGGCGCAGCCATGTGGAGCCCACGCGCACAGTGCGACAAGGCGGAGTTTTCACGCCTCTGGCGCCGCACCCTCGAGAATACGCCAAATCTCTATTTGTGGCAGGATTCCGTGACGGAGATACTCCTGGACCATTCGGGCGAGAAACCGCGTGTAAGGGGCGTTAAAACGCGAATGGGCGTGGAGATTGAGGCAAGCAGGGTAGTGCTCACCGCGGGAACATTCCTCGGCGGCATCATGCACTGTGGAGCAGCTCAGGCAGCAGGTGGTCGCGCAGGTGACCAGGCGGCATATGGCATCACGGAGCAGCTCGCAAGCCTCGGCTTCGAGACGGGACGCATGAAGACGGGTACACCAGCACGCCTTGATGCGCGCACCATAAACTTCGAGGCCTTGGAGCAGCAGGAGGGAGATGCAGAGCCTACTAAATTCTCGTATGACCCTGATACAGAGACTGTTAAGCATCAACTGCCATGCTTTATGGTCTATACATCGAAAGAGGTGCACGACATACTACGCAAGGGCTTTGACCGCTCGCCGCTCTTCAACGGCACCATATCGGGCATAGGCCCACGCTACTGCCCAAGCATCGAGGATAAGCTCCGCACCTTCGCAGATAAGGAGCAGCACCAGCTATTCCTCGAGCCCGAGGGTCGCAACACCAACGAGTACTACCTCAATGGCTTCTCATCGTCGCTGCCATATGAGGTGCAGCTCGAGGCACTACGCACAATCAAGGGCCTTGAAGATGTGCATGTCTACCGCCCAGGCTACGCCATCGAGTATGACTACTTCCCACCCACACAGCTCAAGCACACGCTCGAGACAAAGCTCATCGAGGGCCTCTACTTTGCGGGTCAGGTGAACGGAACAACGGGATATGAGGAGGCTGCGGCGCAGGGCCTTATGGCGGGCATCAATGCTCACCGCTCTACGAAGGGCGAGGCGGGCATCGTGCTTAAGCGCGACGAAGCATATATCGGAGTGCTCATTGACGACCTTGTTACTAAGGGTGTCGACGAGCCTTACCGCATGTTTACCTCGCGTGCAGAGTATCGCATCTTGTTAAGACAGGATAATGCCGATGTGCGACTCACTCCATTGGGTCACGAAATAGGCCTTGTTGGCGAGGAGAAATACGAAAATTTGCTCAAAAAAAATACGGCCGTAGAATCGCTTATTTCGATGCTCCGTAAGACTTCGGTCAAAATAGGCGAAATTGACAGCTATTTAATTTCGCTCGGCGAGGAGCCTCTGACGCAGGGAAAAAAGCTTTACGACATCGTTTTGCGCAGTAATGTGACGATGAAATCGCTGATGGAGGTTGTGCCAAGATTGAAAAAATTCATTGAAGCAAACGACTTTTCAGCTGAGGTTATCGAGCAGGCGGAGATACAAATCAAGTATCGCGGATATATCGAGCGCGAAAAATACTACGCAGACAAGATGCACCGACTCGAAGATATCATCATTCCCGAGGGCTTCGACTACAACGCGATGCAGTCATTGACCATCGAGGCGCGCCAGAAGTTGAGCAGAATTAGACCCACGACCATCGGTCATGCCTCGCGCATACCAGGTGTTTCGCCAGCAGATATTAATGTGTTGCTGGTAAAATTTGGCCGCTAACGAGAGGTCTGTAAGCAAAAAACGATACCCATATATTAAAAGTGTTCCACGTGGAGCACTTTTTTTATTGGTTATATGTATTCATAGGAGCGAAAACACTCACAAGCACCACGCCCTAATTTCTTGTCAGAGTGGTGCAGATGTGGCGCTGACATGAGAAAACCCCGGATGGGTAGTACTTGACGTACGTCCCATTCGGGGTTTTGATTGAAGCGGCGCAGATGCGCCACTATCACAAGAAATTCACAAGGAATTACTCAACAAGCACATTCCAGTTGTGAGTATCCTCTACGCGGCCATACTGGATGCCCTGGAGGTGATCGTACATCTTCTTACAAGTCTCACCAACCTTCATACCGTAGTCGTATGTAACGTTGTTGTCGAGATCGTAGAGAGCACCGATAGGAGAGATAACGGCTGCAGTACCGCAAGCACCTGCCTCCTCGAATGTAGCGAGCTCCTCAACTGGGATATCGCGCTCCTCAACTGTCAAACCAAGATCCTTAGCAATCTCACGAAGAGTCATGTTAGTGATTGAAGGAAGGATTGAAGATGACTTAGGAGTTACGTAAGTGTTGTTCTTGATACCGAAGAAGTTTGCAGCACCGAACTCCTCAACCTTAGAGTGAGTAGCAGCATCGAGGTAAAGAACGTTAGAGAAGCCCTTACGGTGAGCCTCCTCGAGTGACCAGATTGAAGAAGCGTAGTTACCACCAACCTTTACGTCACCTGTTCCACGTGGAGCAGCACGGTCCTGATCACGCATGATGAGAGCCTTGATAGCTGCCATACCGCCCTTGAAGTAAGGACCTACAGGAGCACAGAAGATGATGAGGTCAGCCTCGTCAACAGCGCGAACACCGAGACAAGTCTTAGTACCGAGAAGGGTAGGACGCAAGTAGAGCGAAGCACCTGTCTCGTAGGGAGGAACGAAGTCGAGGTTACGCTTAACGCACTCAACACAACCCTCAACAAACTGCTCAACAGTAGGAGCTGGCAAGCAAAGACGGTTAGCCGAGTTGATCATACGCTGAGCGTTCTTGTCGGGACGGAACAAACGAACCTTGCCATCAACACCGCGGAAAGCCTTAAGACCCTCGAAGATCTCCAAGCCGTAGTGCAAACAAGCAGCCGACATGTGCATCTTGATGTACTCGTCGTCGGTTACCTCCATCTTACTCCACTGACCGTTAGCGTAGTGGTAGCGAACATTGAAAGCGGTCTTGTAGTAGGCAAAACCAAGCTCTCCCCATTTAATGTTTTCCATAGTAAAAAGTTAAGTTTAGTTGGTTATATTTTATTTTAGGTTGTCTCAAATTTAAGGCTAACCCATTAACTATCAAATTGTTACACTATCCAATCATCGCACCAGACATGGTCTTATCCTCGGGCTGAACAAGCACAAGGCGACCGAGTGCATCCTCTGCCATGAGAATCATACCGCGCGACTCAATGCCCTTAATCTCGCGGGGTGCGAGGTTGGCCAATACGAGCACCTGACGGCCTACGAGCTGCTCGGGAGTGTAGTACTCCGCGATGCCCGAAACGATGGTACGCTTGTCGATGCCTGTGTCGATGGTGAGCTTCAAGAGCTTCTTTGTCTTTGCCACCTTCTCGGCCTCAAGGATTGTCGATACGCGGATATCCATCTTCTGGAAGTCGTCGAACGTAACCTCTGCCTTCTGCTCTGTGACATTCTGTGCAGCCTCTGCAGCGAGCTTCGCCTTGCGTGACGCCTCGAGCTTGTCGAGCTGTGCCTGGATTACATCGTCCTCAATCTTCTCGAAGAGGAGCTGTGCCTCGCCGATAGTGTGGCCTGCAGGCATGAGCTCCATAGAGCCGAGCTGCTCCCAGCCGAACTTATCCACAGCGAGCATCTTGAGCATCTTCTCTGCCGAGAATGGCATGAATGGCTCAATGGCAATAGCTGTGTTTGCTGTAATCTGAAGCGCAATGTTAAGAATGGTCTTCACGCGCTCGGGGTCGGTCTTAACGACCTTCCAAGGCTCTGTGTCGGCGAGATACTTGTTACCGATACGCGAGTATGCCATAGCATCCTTCAACGCCTCACGGAAGTGGTAGTGCTCGATATTGCGCTCCAACGACGCCTTAATTTTCTGCAACTCCTCGATTGTAGCCTCGTCATACTCTGTAAGGGCGCCACGCTCGGGAATTACGCCGTCGTAGTACTTCTTAGTAAGTACCAAGGCGCGGTTAACGAAGTTACCCAATACCGCTACGAGCTCCGAGTTGTTGCGTGCCTGGAAGTCCTTCCATGTGAAGTCGTTATCCTTGGTCTCGGGGGCATTAGCGCACAATACATAGCGCAATACATCCTCCTTGCCGGGGAACTCATCGAGGTACTCGTGGAGCCATACAGCCCAGTTCTGCGATGTAGATATCTTGTCACCCTCGAGGTTCAAGAACTCGTTTGCAGGAACGTTCTCTGGCAAGATGTAGTCGCCATGAGCCTTAAGCATTGAGGGGAATACGATACAGTGGAATACGATGTTATCCTTACCGATGAAGTGCACCATCTTTGTGTCCTCGCTCTTCCAGTACTTCTCCCAGTCGGGTGTGAGGTCCTTCGTAGCCGAGATGTAGCCAATGGGGGCGTCAAACCATACGTAGAGCACCTTGCCGTCAGCACCCTCCACGGGCACGGGGATACCCCAGTCGAGGTCACGGCTCACAGCACGGGGCTGGAGGCCGAGGTCGAGCCAGCTCTTGCACTGACCATACACATTCGACTTCCACTCCTTGTGACCCTCCAAAATCCACTCGCGCAAGAAGCCCTCATACTTATCCAGAGGCAAGTACCAGTGCTTGGTCTCGCGCTTCACGGGCACAGCACCCGATACGGCACTCTTGGGGTTGATCAACTCATCGGGAGAGAGCGTAGAGCCACACTTCTCACACTGGTCGCCATATGCCTTCTCATTCTGGCAGCGTGGACATGTACCCACGATATAGCGGTCTGCGAGGAATGTCTTTGCCTCCTCGTCGTAGAACTGCTCCGATGTCTGCTCGATGAACTTACCCTCGTCGTATAGCTTGCGGAAGAACTCCGATGCTGTAACGCGGTGTGTGGGTGAAGATGTGCGTGAGTAAATGTCGAAAGACATGCCGAGGCGGCGGAACGACTTCTCGATAATCTCGTGGTAGCGGTCCACAACCTGCTGAGGTGTGATACCCTCCTTCTTTGCCTTGATTGTGATGGGCACACCGTGCTCATCGCTACCGCACACCGAAATTACGTCATGACCCTTCAAGCGAAGGTAACGTGTATAGATATCCGAGGGCACATATACACCTGCCAAATGGCCGATGTGAACAGGGCCATTGGCATAGGGAAGTGCCGAGGTAATAAGATAACGCTTGTACTCTTTGCTCATTTTATAGCTTTGTTTCTTTGTCTAAATCGTTGACGCTTGGCGAGTAAGCACACTCTATGCTACGCACCAGCGCATATTACGAAACAAAGGTAATAAAAATAATGTAAAGATAGCCTCTTTCGTGCGAGTTTTTTACAACGATTTTGCCTTATCGGCGCATGAGGAGCTACTCACGACATCTACCACGAGCAACTCGCTGTGTGTGCCGATGCGGAAGGGAGGGCCCCAGAGCGAGAGTCCCGTCATGACATAGGCGTGCGTATCGCCCCACTTGCGGTAGCCGTGGCTCTGCTCGAAGAGGTGGTCGGTCAGGATGTTTAGCGGAAAGACCTGACCGCGGTGCGTGTGTCCCGAAAGATGTAGGTCAATATTATTTTTCTGGCTTTCTGCAATGGCATTGGGCTGGTGGTCGAGTACAACCCTAAAACTCTCGCTATCGCTCTCTGCAAGCAACGAGTCGAGCTTCGCACGATGTGGGTTTTGTCTGTCGTCGCGACACACTATTTCTACTCCGCATAAAGGCCTTGCCACGCTATCCGAAAGAAGTTGTACAGGCGTGGTCTGCAGATAGTTACGACACGCATCTATGCCGCTAATATATTCATGGTTTCCCGCTGCCATGTAGATGCCATAGCGAGCATCGACGCGCTCAAATTCGCGACAGATATCCGCGCTTGCGACAGGCAATATTGAGTTGTCAATGAGGTCGCCAACGATGAGTAGCATATCAGGATTTTCGCTATTTATCTTCTCGACATAGCGTGCCAAATCTGTGCGTGTAGTGCCATGCCCGAGGTGGACATCGCTCACCGCCACAAGGCGCAGAGAACCTCCCTCGATGGGCTTATCCGTCTTGATGGTTAGATGCACCACGCGCGGGTTACGATAGTTGACATAGCCCGCCACGAGCACCGCGAGCGTCACGCCCAGCGCATACCACACGCCATGGTGAAACGAGGGCCACACCCAGTGCGCAAGGTCGGCAACAAGCAGCGCCACCGCCATGTAGAGCGTGAAGAGCAGCCACGATGTGCCCACGACATGTAGCGTGCGGTGCAGAAACTCTGGCATGGCGACATTGCGCAGGCCGAACGAGATGAACATACCGCATGCGGCAAGCCAATAGAGCACACCAAACACCACGCGTAGCCACAGGGGCATGATGCCCATCGCCTGCATAAGTCTGACGAAGATATAGAAATTGACACCCACATAGAGTGCCAATGTTCCTAATAGCATGAGTATCATATATATACTACATTATGGTCTCACAATACCACGACGCTCGGCCTCCTCCTCCATAAGGCGGTAGGCAGCATCGTAGTCGTTGGGGATGACGCCATCGAGGATAGCATTCTTAATCACCTCCTTAATCTCGCCCACCACGCTCGAGGGTGGCAACTGATAGGTCTTCATGATGATGTCGCCCGTGATGGGTGGCTGGAAGTTACGCACCCTATCCCTCTCCTCCAGGTCGCGCATCTTCTCGCGCACGAGTTCGAAGTTTTTGAGGTATTGGCGCACCTTGCTATCTATGCCCGAGGTGATGTCGGCCTCGCAGAGCAACATCAGGCTCTCCACATCGTCACCCGCCTCGAAGAGCAGACGGCGCACAGCAGAGTCCGTAACCAAATCCTCCGACAGAACGATAGGTCGCATATGGAGGAATACCATCTTCTGCACAAAGCGCATCGGCTCATTGAGCGGCAGGCGCAGGCGGCGGAAGAGCTGCGGTATCATCTTCGAGCCCACAGCCTCATGTTGGTGGAAGGTCCAACCCATGCGGGGGTCGTAGGCCTTGGTCTGAGGCTTGCCAATATCGTGCAACAGTGCCGCCCAGCGCAACCATAGGTCGTCACTGCGCTTAGCGAGGTTGTCGAGCACCTTCATCGTGTGCTCGAAGTTATCCTTGTGGGCATGCTTGCCTCGGCGCTCCACACCCGCCATGCGGTCGAGTTCGGGCAATACATACTTCAACAATCCCGAAGTACGCATCAGCGTGAGGCCGATAGATGGCACAGGCGATGCGAGTATCTTGTTGAGCTCCACGGCAATACGCTCCTTGGTGATGATGTTTATGCGCTCCGCCTGACGCGCTATACCCTCGAAGGTGTCGTCGTCGATGTCGAAGCCCAGCTGCGAGGCAAACCTCACAGCACGCATCATGCGCAAGGGGTCATCCGAGAAGGTCTTATCGGGCTCACATGGGGTGCGGATGATGCAGTCTTCCAAATCCTCCATGCCACCAAATGGGTCCACCAACTCGCCAAACCTATCGCCATTGATGCACCACGCCATGGCGTTGATGGTGAAATCTCTGCGGCGCTGGTCGTCCTCCAATGTGCCAGGCTCGACGATGGGGTTGCGCGACTCACGGCGGTAGCTCTCCTTGCGGGCACCCACGAACTCAACCTCTACATCACGCCAGCGCACCATGGCCGTTCCATATGTTTTGTAGACCGCAACCTTGGCGCCACCAAGCTCCTTAGCTAAGGCCTCGGCAACATCCACACCGCTACCCACGACCACAACATCGATATCCGACGAGGGGCGGTGCAGGTAGTAGTCGCGGACATAGCCTCCCACAGCATAGGCCTCCAGACCCATGCGGTCAACAATACGCGATATCTGCTTAAATATAGGGTTACTTAATGGCATATCTACTCCTTCTCGCCATTCATTGCACGGCTGATGCAGCGCTGATAGATGCCAACGGTGTTCTCCAGACCCCAGTAGAGGGCGTCGCTGATGAGGGCGTGACCGATAGATACCTCATCAACCCATGGGATACGCTCGATGAAGTACTGCAAATTCTCGGTGTTGAGGTCGTGGCCAGCATTCAGACCAAGACCCACGCGGCGTGCCTCCTCCGCAGCTGCTACATATGGTGCAATGGCAGCCTCGCGGTCTGCAGCATAGCCCGCAGCATATGCCTCGGTGTAGAGCTCAACGCGGTCAGCACCACACTCCTTGGCTGCTGTAACCATCTCAACCACAGGGTCTACGAAGATTGAAACGCGGATACCCTTGCGGTGGAAACGCTCGGCCATAGCCTTCAAAAAGTCGCGGTTGCGAATTGTATCCCAGCCTGCTGATGATGTGATAGCATCCTCAGCATCGGGAACAAGTGTCACCTGTGCGGGACATACCTCCTCAACGAGCTCGCAGAAGCTCTCGATGGGGTTACCCTCGACATTCAACTCCGTAGCGATATTTGCCTTCAACTCGCGGACATCCGAGTAGCGGATATGGCGAGCATCGGGGCGGGGGTGCACGGTGATGCCATCGGCACCGAAGCGCTCGATGTCGAGCGCAGCCTTCAACAAATTAGGCATATTGCCACCACGCGAGTTGCGCACGACGGCAATCTTATTAATATTTACACTAAGCTTTGTCATAATTCTCTATCTTTGTTGCAATAAATTGGGGCACAAGTGTTGTAACCTCAATTCGATTTATTATCTTTGCGATAGCAAAGTTACGATTTTTTTTAGTTCCGAGCAATGAACATTATACTTTTTTCTCGTAAGCAGGTAAAACATAACGCCGAGCAGCTCTGCACGATACTTCGCGAAATCGAGCGCTACGGAATGGATTATGTTGTTAATGAGGACCTTGCAGCAGCCATAGAGAGCCTTACCGACATACGCATCGAGCCATCGCATCTTTTTAGCGGAAAGCCCCAGGCAACGGGCGATGATGTGATGATTACCTATGGTGGCGACGGCACACTCCTCGAGGGTGTGGCACTGCTCCCCGCGGATAACATCCCCGTCGTGGGCATCAACTGCGGACGCCTCGGCTACCTCACCGCCGACGATGGTCAGGGCATCGAGGAACTTTTTGACGTCATTGCAGAGCGACGCCTGCGCTACGAGGAGCGACTTATGCTCACAACAGAGGGTATGCCACAGGAGTGTATAGCCCTCAACGAGATATGCATACACCGCTACGGCGCCTCAATGATTTCGGTGGAGACGCTAATCAACGACAACTATGTGGCGACCTACCATGGCGATGGCCTCGTCGTGGCAACTCCCACAGGCTCAACAGCCTACTCGCTCAGCGCTGGCGGCCCCATCGTCGACCCCATGTGTCGCTGTTTTGTGCTCTCACCCATTGCTCCACACAACCTCACGATGCGCCCCGTTGTCATCCCCGACAGCAGCATCGTGACGCTACGCATAAGCTCACGCGGTGGCGAGGCACACCTCTCTGCCGACAACCACACCTACACCCTCAACGATGGTGCCGAGGTCAAGGTGCGCCTGGCATCCAAAAGGGTCATTCTCGCCATGCCACACAATAATACGTTCTACGACACGTTAAGAGAAAAGATGATGTGGGGCGTGGATAAGCGTTAGTTTTAGACAACTTTCTCCGCCCATACTCGTTGCACGCAATTAGCTAATTATCTGCACTTTAGCATATCGTACGCGCTCGTGCGTGAAAATTATTGTGGATGATGTGTTGCAAATTGTGGATTTTATTGCTTAAATTTGCAGGATAATATGAGCGAAAAGAGATCAATACCAAAGCATGTTGCCATCATCATGGATGGCAATGGTCGCTGGGCCAAGCAACGCGGCTTGGAGCGCCACGAGGGACACATTGCCGGAGCAGAGGCGGTGAGTGCCGTTGTGCGTGCTGCAGCCAAGGCGGGTGTCGGCTATGTTACGCTGTACACCTTCTCGACCGAGAACTGGGGACGCCCCGAGGCAGAGATTAACGCCATCATGGAGCTCTTCTGCCACATGGTGGCAAGTCGTGCCGAGGAGCTTGCCGAGCAGGGTGTGAGGGTCAAGATTATGGGTGAGCGCTCGCGCTTTTCGGAGAAGGTGCTCTCAAAAATCGACCAGATTGAGAATACCACAGCCGAGGGCAAGCGCCTGACTCTTATCTTGGCTTTCAACTACTCGTCGCGCCGCGAGATGCTCCTTGCAACACAGGCTATAGCGCGTCGTGTTGCAGCGGGCGAGATTAAGGTCGAGGATATTGACGAGGCTATGTTCTCTGCATCGCTTATGACAGCTGATGTTCCCGATCCCGACCTCATCATCCGCACAAGTGGCGAGTATCGCTTGAGCAACTTCCTGCTTTGGCAGGCGTCATACTCCGAGCTATACTTCCCCGAGGTGCTATGGCCCGACTTCGGTGAGGAGGATTTTAACCGTGCCCTTGAGATGTATGCTGGCCGCGAGCGCCGCTATGGATTGGTCACAGACAAAGAAGAGAAATAATAGATGAGACTATTCAAAATATGTTTAATCGCCCTTGTGGCAGTGCTCTCGACAACATTTGTTGCCGAGGCGCAGCAGCTCAATGCACGCTACACCCTTGGCGACGTATCGAATAACGAGATTGCCGACTCAGTAGATTTCGACCTCAACGCCCCAGTGCTCACCGAGGGCGATGGCAAGCTATACCACATTCGCAAGATTAACCTCCATGGCGTGAAGTACCTCAACCACGACATCCTTAAGTCGTCGGCAGGATTGCAGGAGGGCGACTCGGTATACCTGCCCAGCAAGTTCATCTCCAACGCCATGGTACGCCTTTGGGCACCCCGCTACTTCTCCGACATTCAGATTGGAGCAACAATCGAGGGCGACTCTCTCGACCTCGAGGTATTCCTCAAGGAGCGCGCCCGCATCCTTAACTGGACAATCACTGGCGTAACAAAGTCCAAGTCGAAGGATTTGCAGGAGGAGGTGCTCAAGTTGCGCCGCAACACCGAGCTCTCGGACTATGTCATCGACAAGAACGTGAAGCTCATCAAGGAGCACTACGCCGATAAGGGCTTCCTCACCTGCGAGGTAGATGTGCGCATTACGAACGACTCGGTCTACGAGCAGTGCGTGAATGTAAACTTCGATATTGACCGTGGCCCCAAGGTGCGTGTCGGTGTGATTAACTTCGAGGGTAACGACAACTTCGAGGATAAGCGTCTGCGCCGCACATTCAAGAAGACACATCAGAAGAGCATCCTCTTCTTCCAGAACCGCAAGCTCCTGGAGGAGGACTACGAGGCAGATAAGGAGCTTCTCCTTGACTTCTACAACTCGCGAGGCTACCGCAATGCCACAATCCTCAGCGACTCTATCTACTACATTGACGACGAGACCCTCGGCATAGACATCAAGGTGTCGGAGGGCAACAAATACTTCGTGCGCAACATCAACTGGGTGGGTAACTCGGTATACACCACCGAGCAGCTCTCAGCTATGTTTGGCGTGCAGAGTGGCGATGTCTACGACAAGAAGTCTATGCACAAGCGCCTCGGCATCGGCAAGGAGATGAACCCCGAGGAGATGTCCATTTCGTCGCTCTACAACAACAGTGGCTACCTCATGTCGCAAATCGAGCCCGCCGAGATTATCGTGGGTCCCGACTCTCTCGACCTCGAGATTCGCATCTTCGAGGGTAAGCCCTTTACTATTAATGAGGTGGGCATCTCGGGTAATGTGCGTGTCAACGACGAGGTTATCCGCCGTGAGCTCTATGTGCGCCCTGGCGACCTCTACAACCGCGCCCTTTTGATGCAGACCATGCGTACGCTTATGGGCATGGGCCACTTCGACGAGCAGGCTATCATTCCAGATATTCAGCCCGTGAGCGATGAGCTTGTAAACGTCAACTGGCCACTCCAGGAGAAGGCCTCGGATCAGTTCAACATCGCGGGTGGTTGGGGTTCAGGCACCTTCGTGGGTAGCGTGGGTATCACGCTCAACAACCTCTCTATGCGTAACTTCTTTAAGAAGGGTGCATGGAGACCATACCCCTCGGGCCAGAACCAGCGTCTCGCAATCTCGGGTCAGACAAACGGTACATACTACAAAGCCTTGTCGTTGAGCTTCACCGACCCATGGCTGGGTGGTCGCAGACCTAACTCATTCACCATATCGGGATATATCTCGGAGCAGAACAACGCATACTACGTATGGCAGAATGCCTCGATGTACTACCGCTCTATGGGATTTGCCATCGGCCTTGGCAAGCGCTTGCAGTGGCCCGATCCATACTTCACCTTCTATGGTGAGTTGGGCTATCAGCGATATGGCCTCAAGGGCTGGACATCGTTCATCATGAGCGATGGTAACTCCAACACCCTTGCCTTGAAGCTCGTGTTGCAGCGCTCATCTGTTGACTCGCCCTTCTTCTCACGCACAGGCTCGGAGTTCACAGCATCAGTACAGGCTACACCTCCATTCTCGGCATGGGATGGCAAGGACTACTCCGACAAAAAGATGTCGGATCAGGACCGCTACCGCTGGATTGAGTACCACAAGTGGCTGCTCAAGGCGCGCTGGTACTTCCCCCTCACACAGAACCAGAACCTCGTGCTTATGCTCGGCGCAGAGATGGGTTACTTGGGACACTATAATAAGAATAAGGTGTCACCCTTCGAGCGCTTCGAGATTGGTGGCGATGGTATGACAGGTTATAACATCTATGGTGTCGACATCATCTCTATGCGAGGCTACGAGGATGGTGCCCTCGACCCATCGAACTACTACTCTGTGGCATACAACAAGTACACCATGGAGTTGCGCTACCCCGTCATCATGAAGCCACAGTCATCTATCTATGTTCTCGGCTTCTTGGAGGGTGGTAATGGCTTCAACTCATGGAAGGAGTTCTCGCCATTCAACATTATGCGTTCGGCAGGTGTCGGCGTACGCCTCTACCTCCCCATCGTGGGTATGCTCGGCATCGACTGGGGTTGGGGCTTCGACCCAGCATTTGGCAAGACAGAGCGCAGTGGCTCGCAGTTCCACTTCGTCATGGGTCAGCAATTCTAACGGCGCTTGGCAATATTTTTGAGCATATTGAGTTATATATATAGAACGAACCTTAAAAACTATAGAGTATGAGAAAGATGATTATCGCGCTTATGGCTGTTGTGATGAGCGTAGGCGTGGCTTCGGCACAGAACTATATGGTCGTAGATAGCGAGAAGGTTTTCAAGTCTGTCGCAGCATATAACGACGCACTGGAGGATATCGAGCAGCTCGCTGAGCAGTATCAGGAGGCCGTAGATAAGAAGTTCGCAGAGGTCGAGGAGCTATATAACACCTACATCCAGAAGCGCGCATCGCTCTCTGTTGGCGCACAGCAGCAGTACGAGCAGCTCATCCTGCAGAAGGAGGCTGAGGCTACCGAGTATCAGGAGTCGCTCTTCGGCACCGACGGCACACTAATGAACAAGCGCCTCGAGCTTATCCAGCCCATTCAGGAGCGCGTGTTCAACACCATCGAGAGCTTCTCAAAGCAGTATGGCTACGACCTCGTCATCGACATCTCGGCAAACCCCACCATCCTCTACTACTCGACAAAGGTAGACTTTACCGACCGCATCATCGAGGCATTGAAGAAGTAACCCAACGAAATAAATATTTAGAAACGTAACACATAATTTGAGATGAAGAAATTAATGAAATTGGCTTTGGTCGCAGTCCTCGCACTCTCGGCCAGCACAGCATTTGCTCAGAAGTTTGGTCGTGTTGACTTGGCAGCTATCGTGCCCAACATGCCCGAGTATAAGGAGGCTTTGACAAACCTTGAGGCATATGGCATGGACTTGCAGAACCAGCTCGAGCAGATTCAGGTGGAGTTCAACACGCTTCTTGCAAACTACGAGAAGAACGCAGCTACCATGAGCGACTCTATCCGCCAGCTTAAGGAGCAGGAGCTCAGCCAGCTCCAGCAGCGCTTTCAGGACTTCCAGCAGGTGGCACAGCAGGATATGCAGCGCAAGGAGGCAGAGGTCATGAACCCTATCTACGAGAAGGCTAACGAGGCTGTTAAGAAGGTTGCTTCGGAGGGTGGCTACATGGCTATCTTCAGCACCACAGGCGATCAGGCAGGCTCTGCAGGCTTGGCATACTTCGATCCAGCTGCGCTCACAGACATCACAGCAGAGGTTAAGAAGGTGCTCGGCGTTGAGTAATTTCGCGTGTAAGCGGCAACGACTTGCCACATCAAATATAGAGCGGATGGTAGTTCCATCCGCTCTTTTTGTTTCGCTGCACGCCATATACAGCCGCAAATCGGCAGTAGCACGCAACCAATACAATCCATCAAGCACGCACTATTTGAGCCCTTACGTACACACTGTTTAACCACGCGTGCACTATCCAACTAACGACTCTCGCACACCCTAATTTAGCCCCACGACTCTTTTTCTTGTCAGAGTGGCGCTTATTTGTCACCGATAAAGAGATTGGGCTGGATGGATAGTACTTGTCGTACATTCCATTCAGCCCAACGATTGAGGTGGCGAAGGAGCGCCACTATCACAAGAAAAAGGCTACGCACGACCTATTACTCACCTCAACGTAATAGTCGTGCGTAGCACCGGACACATTAAAATATTCATTAACCAAATTATATATAGACCGAACTCTGCGGCCGACATAACAAATTTGAGCGCGACAATGAGAGCTACACAACCTTTTGGTCTGTCATTTCTGCGCCCCGAAAAAAGACTATATTTTTATTTCGTCTCTTGTTAAGCAAACGGCGTTGCCTGGGCGCAAAAGTTTCTCACCTCTTGCTGATACAAAGGTATATCAACAATGGCGATTGACCAAATTTTAAGCCAAAAAAGTTTTCGCAAGGGGAATTTTACTATACTGAAAATCAGCGAGTTACAAAATATTTTTTAATTATTTTTTCGCAAGCCTGATTATCAGATAGTTACAGCGATGCAAGTAGTAAATTTTATATATCAGTGTAATTCACTGATTTTCAGCAATTAACGGTCGCCGATAGAGGAGATAAGAAGTTCGGCATCTTCGGCCTCACACTCCTTGATTTTAAGCTTGATTCGATATTTCATCTTCGACAGAGCGACGGGATTTGTCTCCATGAAGACAGAAATGGCGCGTGATGAAAAGCCAGCATAGCTATATAACACAAGTCGCTGCTCACGAGAATTGAGTCGTGGGCACTGCTCGCGGAGCTTCACCATGAGGTTACCGCGACACTGGTTGACAAGGCGCTCAAGCTCCTCGATGCGCGCCTCATCGCTCTTGATTGACTCGATGGTTTCGGTCACCTGCTCGAAGACCTTTGAGGCATGACGCGACGTATCGCTGTGCTCGTAGTAGGTTTCGCACAGTCGGTTAAGGTCGCTAAGGCGGTCATTATAGAGCTGGTCGACAGCCTCGGAGAGGGCATCGGAGCGCTTGTTTGTTGTGAGCTGCAACTCGTGGATGGTCTCGATGTAGCGGCGAATATCGCGGTTTTTGTTCGAGGCAAAACCTCGGAACATGCCTATGATAATTGTGATGATGGTCGCCACAATGACATACACAGCGACATTGCGCTGACGCGAGAGGCGCGACTCCTGCACCCTCTGGTCGAGAGTGCTGCGCAAGAGGTCTATTCGATAGTTCAACACGGGCTGCTCTGACGCCGAGGCCAGTGCCTCACTCAGGCGGTCGTTAACGCGCTCCAACCAATACAGGGCATTAGACTCATCGCCCATATTGCAGTAGATATGGTATCGTGCATCCTCGATTAAAGCCTCGTCAACAATCTCCTCGGCCTCGGCCTGGGCGACATATTCGAGTGCCGCGGCGTTGTCTCCAAGTTCGCTGGCTACGATTGCTCGGAGGGCGTAATAACGCGATACAAACCACCTGAGACAGTCGTAGTCAAGGAATAGGTCGAGCGTCTCGGCACACTTCTCATACTCCTGCTGCATGATGTGCACCTCGCACAACTCGTGCAATACGGCACAGAGCAGGTCTTTGTCGTTATTCTCGATTGAATAGTCGCGCGCCTCGATAAAGAGCGCCTCGGCCTCCTCGTAGTTGCGCATCTTGACAGATGCCTGACCTATGTTATACTTGGTGTAGTAGGTGTGATATGGCAGGTTGAGAAGCGAGAAACATTCGTGCGCATATACATACTCATCGTAGCTGTTCTGATAGCAGTAGCACGCTCTGTATACATCACCCAGTGTTCTATGCACAACACCCTCAAGGCGCACATTCGGCGACTGGTCGATGGAGCGTAACACCTCCATAAGCGCAATTACAGCATCGGGATACTGCTTCGCGAGGTTTAGGACCATACCGTGCTGGAAGGATGCGCGGGCACGACGGTCGTGGTCCTGGCGACCTCCGTAGTAGTCTACACATATGCGAGTGAGCGAGTCGCTCGTAACAAGCATACGGTTGTAGTAGCACGCCTCGCTATAGACAAGGGCGTAGTGCGCAATCTCGGCATTTTCGTGGATTGTGGAGCGGTCTATGCTCCTCATAATCTCGAGAGCCTGCACGGGGTCGCTATTCAAGAGGCTCTCGGCACGATGCACATCGCTAACCTTATCTTTTGCGGGTGTGCAACCAACAGCAAGCATAAGGGCGAACACAACAAAAAAAAGCATCGATTTTGAAAATCGACGAACATAATCTAAGTTGTTGTGTATTAGCGTGCGTTCCATGATACAAATATAACAAAAAAGTGGGAAACACTACCATGAAAACAATAAAAATTTATAAAAAAGGTCATAATCGATTTGCGAAACAATAGCGCAGCGGTTACAATGGCAGATTTACGGGTGGAGAATTGAATAATTTTTCGTAACTTTGTAAATCGACCCCACGATAAACATCTAAATTTTTCAAATATGAAATCTGTTAAACAACTACTCAAGAGCGTAGCCCTTGTGGCTATGGCATCGCTTGTTGCGTGTGACAACGAGGCGAAGATTGCAGAGGAGGAGATTCCCACTCACCCCATCGAGGAGATGTGCTACACACCCGAAAAGACATCGTTCGAGCTCTGGGCACCAACGGCCGAGAGCGCTGTAGTGCGCCTGTATAGCGGTGATGCACTTGTAGAGGAGGTGGCTATGACAAAGGGCGAAAAGGGACTCTGGAATGCCGAGGCCGAGGGCGACAAAAAGGGTTTATACTATGCCTTTCAGGTCACCGTGGAGGGCAATACGCTCAAGGAGACCGCAGGTATCTTTGCGCGCGCACTCGATGTCAATGGTAACCGCGGTGCTATCATCAACATGCGCGACACCGACCCCGAGGGCTGGAGCGAGGATAAGCGCCCCGAGGTGAAGTCTTCGGAGATTGTAATCTACGAGATGCACTACCGCGATATGACAGCACACGAGAGCGCAGGCAGCAGCAACCCCGGTAAGTTTATCGCCATGGCGGAGCACGGTACACGCTCACACGAAGGCCTCGCAACAGGCATCGACCACCTCCGCGAGATGGGTGTAACGCACATCCACCTCCTGCCCACTGCCGACTTCGGCTCTATCGACGAGTCACACCCCACGGACCAGTACAACTGGGGCTACGAGCCAAAGAACTACAACGCCCCCGAGGGTACATACTCGACAAATCCCGCAGACCCCGAGGCGCGCATCCGCGAGCTTAAGACATTGGTTAAGTCTATGCACGATGCGGGCCTCTGCGTAGTGCTCGACGTGGTCTACAACCACACCACATCTACCGAGAACTGCGGCTTCGAGCTTACCGTTCCCGGCTACTTCTATCGTATGCGTGAGGATGGCTCGTTTGCCGATGGCTCGGGCTGTGGCAACGAGACAGCGAGCGAGAAGCCTATGATGCGTAAGTACATGGTCGAGTCGTTGGAGTATTGGGTTAAGGAGTACCACATCGACGGTTTCCGCTTCGACCTTATGGCTATCCACGACATCGAGACCATGAACCTCATCCGTGAGCGTCTCGAGGCTCTCAATCCCGACATTCTGCTCTATGGCGAGGGCTGGGCGGCTAGTGCGCCACTCTACGACGAGAGCAAGCTCGCCTTCAAGCGCTACACATACCAGATGCCAGGCATCGCAGCCTTCTCTGACGACATCCGCAACGCACTGCGTGGCACTCTCGACCTCTCGCAGGGTGGCTTCATCCATGGCGTAGAGGGCAATAAGGAGGCGTTGAAGTTTGGTATCGTGGGTGGCGTTGAGCACCCCGAGGTCAACCACTCCGAGGCAGCATGGTGTGCCGAGCCACGCCAGCATATCAGCTATGTGACATGTCACGACGACCACAACCTCCGCGACCGCCTCGAGCACCTTTCACCCAATGCTACCGAAGAGGAGCGCCTCAAGATGGCAAAGCTTGCCCACTTCGGCGTATTCACATCACAGGGTGTGCCCTTCATCTTCTGCGGCGAGGAGATGTATCGCTCGAAGCGTGGCGAGAAGAATACATACAATATGCCCGATGAGTATAACGCCATCGACTGGGCCTTGAAGAGCCAGTACAGCGACTTGGTGGAGTACTGCAAGGGGCTTATCGCAATGCGCAAGGAGCACCCCGCATTCTCGTTGGGCACAGCCGAGGCCGTGCGCGAGCACCTGAAGTTTATCGAGAGTGAGAACGAGGCAGCCGTGGGTTTTGTGCTCGACAACCTTGAGGGCATAGACTCTGCGAAGCGCATCGTGGTGTTGATGAATGGCTCGCGCGAGGGTGTGGAGTTTGACATCCCCGCAGGCTCGTATAAGTGGATTTCGGATGGTGAGTTTGTCCACGCCAAGGGCATGGGCGCTTTGAATTGCGAATCGGGCAAGATAAATGTAGTCCCCATCTCTGGCGTTATCCTTGCGGAGTTCTAATAACACACTTACTAAAAAATAGTGCTACTTCGTCTTGAAGTAGCACTATTTTTATTTGCAGAATTTTAGAAGACTAAGAAAAACTCTGCATCTCTATCAAGTGTGCATAAATGCCACCCTTCTCGAGGAGCTCGTGGTGTGTACCCTCCTCGGCAACGCGACCCTGGTCGATAACATAGATGCGGTCGGCATTGTAGATGGTGCTGAGGCGGTGCGCAATAACTACGGATGTACGACCCTTAAGAAGGTTGGTAAGAGCATCCTGAACGAGCTTCTCGCTCTCGGTGTCGAGGGCCGATGTAGCCTCGTCGAGGATGAGAATCTCGGGGTTCTTAAGCACTGCGCGCGCGATGCTGAGGCGCTGGCGCTGACCACCCGAGAGCTTCGTACCGCGGTCACCAATATTTGTGTCGTAGCCGTCGGTTGCCTCGGAGATGAAGCCGTGGGCATTTGCCACCTTACAAGCCTCGACAACCTCCTCGTGTGATGCGGTGGGGCGGCCCATAAGGATGTTACCCTCGATGGAGTCGTTGAAGAGCACGGTCTCCTGCGACACGATACTCATCTTACTGCGTAGCGACTCCTGCGTATAATCCTTTATTGACTTGCCGTCGAAGAGAATCTCGCCAGAGTTGACATCGTAGAAGCGGGGTATAAGCTCGCTGAGCGTAGACTTACCGCCACCCGAAGGTCCTACAAGTGCGATGGTCTGACCCTTCTTAATATTGATGCTTACGTTGTTGATAACCTCGCGCTCGCCATCGTACGAAAAGTGCACATTACGCAACTCGATAGACTCCTTGAGGCCCTCAAACTCAACGGCATCCTCCCTATCCTTAACCTCCGACTCGGCGTCGATGATGGTAAAGATACGCTCACCCGCTGCAACACCCTGGTTGATGTTTGCAAACTGGTCAATAAACGAGCGCAAGGGGCGAGTAATCTGCGAGAAGGCAGCGATGAAGGCGATAAATCCCGCACCGTTAATCAAGCCCTGAGCCTCGAGCGTGCCACCAAAGACAAGGATGATGGCAACAGCCGTGATACCCAAGAACTCACTCATGGGAGATGCCAGCTGCTGGCGCTTGGCCATGCTGATGACAAGCTCCGAGAAGTGCTTATTTATGCCCTTGAACTTATTGACAATGAACTTTGTAGCATTATAACCCTTGACAATCTTCATGCCCGAGAGCGACTCATCGAGCATAGAGACCATATCTGCCATGCGCTCCTGGCTGCGCTTTGCGGGGTGGCGCAACTTCTTGACGATGCGGCCGATGATAAGACCCACGATGGGCAGGAAGATGATGGCAAACAGCGACAACTCCCACGATATGCTAATCATCAAGGCGAGGTAGCCGATGATGAGGAAGGGGTCGCGGAAGGCTACCTGCAAGGTGTTGGTGATGCAGTACTGCACAACCATAACATCCTGCGTAATCTTCGACATGATATCACCCTTACGCTGGTCGCTGAAGAAGCCTACATTCATATCCAGAACGCGCGAGTACATCTCGTCACGCATACGCTGTATGGTGTTTACTCTGAGGCGCTCAACGGTCATAGCCGAAGCGTAGCGGAAGAGGTTGCTAAGGAGGTTCATGCCCACCGTAACGACACCCAGCAATATCATGAAGCGCACCTTATCAACATCACCCTCGCCAAAGGTGACGCCATACAAATAGCACAAAATATTAGAAAAACCCTCCTCCGTGAACTCTACACCAGGGAATGTTGTGACAGCAACCAACTTACTGCCACTATTAAACATCGTGGTGAGGATGGGGATAATCATCGCGTAGTTGAAGGTGTTGAACAGGGCATGCAACGCCGCGAAGAAGAAGTATGGAACGGTATATCGACTCAGGGGCTTGGCAAAGTTCAAGAGTCGCAAATATGTCTTAAACATTTCGTTACAGGTTACTTATTTCGTTAATGAAACGGGTCAAGTGATGGAAGGGTCAAGTTATAGATGAATAAGCATGGGAAACTCCATAATACTATAACTTACCATCTTTCTGTGCGTGAGAGAGCATCTTGAGAACAAGTGCAACGCCAAAGTAGTCTTGTTAGACAACTTATAACTTGCCCTCTTTTGCGTACTCCTTAATAGATTTCTCGAAGTGCTTGATGGTATCCGCCATATTCATAAACGACTTACCACCCGCAGCATTCTTGTGTCCACCACCATTGAAGTAGCGCTGTGCAAAGATGTTTACATCAATATCACCTCTCGAGCGCAACGACACACGAATAAAGTCCGTATGCTCGGTGAACATCGCCGACACCTTCATCTTCTTAATCTGCAAGGGGTAGTTTACGAAGCCCTCGCTATCGCCCTGCTGGAACCAGAAGCGACGCATCTCATCCTCCGTGAGCGACATGTGCGTAACTGTGCCATTGTGGAAAATCTTCATCTTGCGATTGATGACATAGCCAAACAGGCGGGCACGACCCTCGGTGAAGGAGTTGTATACATTATTGTGAATCTCGGGAATGGAGATGCCCTTTGCTGCAAGCACCGATACCATGCGGAAGACATCGGGCGTGACACTCGAAAAGGCAAAGTTACCCGTGTCTGTCATCATACCGACAAAGATATTTACCGCCATATCCTTCGAGATGCTCTCGGCGCCAAACATCGTCTCGACGAGAAGTGCCACCATATAACATGTGCTCGAAGCCTCGGGGTAGGATATCATAAGGTCGAAATCCTCCATGGGGTTGAGGTGGTGGTCAATCAAAATACGCTTGGCATGCTGGTTCTCGTCAATAAGGTCACCCAGACCATCGAGGCGTGACATGGTGTGGAAGTCGAGGCAGAAGATAAGGTCGGCACTACGCACAGCCTCTGCAGCACGACCCTCCGTATCGTTCTTGTATATCACCATATCGCCACATCCGGGCATGAAATCGAGGTAGTAGGGGAACTTATTGGGTAGAATACATGTAACCTCGTGACCATGACGCTTCAACACCTCTGCCCACGCAAGCGACGAACCTATGGCATCGCCATCGGGATTTGTGTGCGAGAGGATAACCACGCGCTGTGGCTGCTCGATGTAGTCACGAAGCTGCTCTATCTTATTTCTTGCTATCTGCATAACCGTTACAGTTATATGTTAATTTCGCAAATATAGTAAAAAATAGTCTAATAAACTAATAATGAAGAAAAATAAGAGATAAAGACCACTTATTACTATATATCGTTTAGGCCTAAAGTTGTTCCATTAGAGGCGACATAATGCCATGCAACGCACATAAATATAGTGCTGCTACCCACATAAACACACAAAAATATAGTCTGCCTAACCAACGTTAGACAGACTATATTGCGGATTTTATAGTAAGTAATACTACTTAAGCATTGCCTTAACCTCCTCGGCTACGGTCTTGCCGTTGTAACCAAACTTCTCGTCAAGTACCTTGAAAGGTGCTGAGTAACCGAAGTGGTCGAAGCCGTGGATGAAGCCCTCCTCGCCTACAAGGCCACGAAGGTTTACTGACAAGCCTGAAGTCATACCGTAGCGTGGCAAGTTGCCCAAAACCTCTGCCTGGTACTCCTTCGACTGGTCGCGGAACAAGCCCTCTGATGGGATAGACACAACGCGTGTTGCGATGCCCTCAGCAGCCAAAAGCTCTGCACCGTCAACCAATGTAGATACCTCAGAACCAGTAGCTACGAGAGTAACCTTTGCGTTAGGAGCCTCCATAACAACATAGCCACCCTTCTCGGCCTTCATAGCCTCCTCGCGGCGTGAAAGACCATTCATTGCGGGCAATGACTTGATGTTCTGGCGTGAGAGGATAAGAGCCACGGGGCGCTTCTCCTCCAAAGCCATCTTCCATGCTGCAACAGTCTCCTCAGCATCTGCGGGGCGGAGTACGAGCATTGAGCGCTCGCCAGAGTGGTTGTGCATGTGCTCCATAAGGCGAATCTGCATCTCGTGCTCAACGGGCTCGTGGGTAGGACCATCCTCACCTACGCGGAATGAGTCGTGTGTCCAGATGTAAACAACCTTCTTCTCCATCAAAGCTGAAAGACGCACCGCGGGCTTCATATAGTCAGAGAATACGAAGAAGGTACCGCAAGCGGGGATGATACCGCCGTGGAGGGCCATACCGTTCATTACGCAAGCCATGGTGAGCTCGGCAACACCTGCCTGGAAGAAGTTACCTGTGAAGTCACCCTTAGTAAATGCCTTGGTCTTCTTCAAGAAGCCGTCGGTCTTGTCAGAGTTAGAGAGGTCGGCTGAAGATACAACCATGTTCTCAACATGCTCTGCGAAGTAGCCGAGCATAGCAGAAGATGCTGAACGAGTAGCGTCGTCAGGCTTGATGTTGATTGCAGAGTAGTCAATCTCGGGGAGCTTGCCAGAGTAGAAGTTGTCCATCTTCTCGGCGAGTGCGGGGTTCTCCTTGCGCCATGCAGCCTCTGTAGCCTGCATCTGCTTAGCCCAAGCACGCAACTCCTCCTTGCGCTGTGCGTAAACCTCCTTTGACTCCTCGAATACTGCGAATGGCTCGTCGGGGTTACCACCGAGGTTCTTGATTGTAGCAGCGATGTCGGCACCAGCAGCTGTAAGTGGCTGACCGTGTGTAGATACCATATTCTCGAAGCTTGAGCCATCGGCCTTGCGTGCACCGTAGCCCATGATGGTCTTACCGATGATGAGGGTAGGACGCTCAGTCTCGGCATTTGCAGCCTTCAAAGCGGCACGAATCTCGTCGATAGACTGGCCATTAACGGTGATTACGTTCCAGTTCCAAGCCTTATACTTCATCTCGATATCCTCTGTGTCAACCTCGTCGCACTTTGTTGAGAGCTGGATGTTGTTAGAGTCGTAGTACATGATGAGGTTAGCCAAGCCGAGGTGACCAGCGATACGGCCCACGCCCTGTGAAATCTCCTCCTGAACAGCACCGTCAGAGATGAATGCGTAGGTCTTGTGTGCCATCCACTCACCGAAGCGAGCTACCATGAAGCGCTCTGCGATAGCAGCACCGAGTGCCATAGCGTGACCCTGACCAAGGGGACCAGAGGTGTTCTCAACACCACGCAATACATCTACCTCGGGGTGACCAGGTGTTACACTACCCCACTGACGCAAAGACTGCAAATCCTCTGTTGAGTAGTTGCCCGCCAACGAGAGAACGGCGTAGAGCATAGGTGACATGTGACCTGGGTCGAGGAACATACGATCGCGGTGGGGGTACGCCATGTTGTCGGGGTCGTAGCGCAAGAACTCTGTGTAGAGCACATTGATAAAGTCAGCACCGCCCATAGCACCACCGGGGTGACCAGACTTTGCCTTTTCTACCATCGAAGCAGCCAAGATACGGATGTTATCGGCTGCGCGCTGAAGCTTGTTATTCTCCATAATTCAGGTTTTGTTTTTATAGTTTATCGTAATTTTCTTCGTGTTTCTGGAATGCTGCGACGAGCATAATGTAAATATATCATACAAAGGTAGTAAAACTTTTGCAATCGTGGAGGATAAAGTGTGCTTTTTTCTCGAAAAATAGTTTTTGTCGCGCTTTTTGCATGGGACCCTACTGAAAAAGAGCGTAAAATCTGTTAATAATATATAGGTATTGTGTATCATTGATATGAAAAAAATCGTAACTTTGTGCCGACAACTGATTATTCACTAAAACAATATAGTTATGTTCGCTATCGACAATTACAACTTCGCTGGTAAGCGTGCTATTATCCGCGTAGATTTCAACGTGCCCCTCAACGCTGAGGGCAAGGTGACTGACGACACTCGTATTCGTGCTGCTATCCCCACCATTAAGAAGGTGTTGGCAGGCGGTGGCTCTGTAATTTTGATGTCACACCTCGGTCGTCCTAAGAAGAATCCCGATGCAAAGTACTCTTTGGAGCAGATTATCTATGCTATCGAGGAGCGTCTTGGCCAGAAGGTTATGTTCGCAGGTGACTGCATGGGTGAGCGTGCTGCAGAGATGGCCGCAAACCTCAAGCCCGGCGAGGTGATGCTTCTCGAGAACTTGCGCTTCTATGCCGAGGAGGAGGGTAAGCCCCGCGGCTTGGCAGAGGATGCTACAGAGGAGGAGAAGAAGGAGGCAAAGAAGGCCGTTAAGGAGTCGCAGAAGGAGTTCGTCAAGAAGCTCGCTTCATACGCTGACTGCTACATCAACGACGCCTTCGGTACTGCACACCGTGCACACGCCTCAACAGCACTCATCGCTGACTACTTCCCCCAGGACAAGATGTTCGGCTATGTTATGGAGAACGAGCTCAAGGCTATCGACGGCGTTTTGGAGAACCCCGAGCGTCCCTTCTGCGCTATCATCGGTGGCTCAAAGGTTTCTACAAAGATTACCATCATCGAGAAGCTCATGGAGAAGGTTGACTCTATCATCATCGGTGGCGGTATGACCTACACCTTCGCAGGCGCCGAGGGCGGTAAGGAGGGTAAATCAATTTGCGAGCCCGATATGTTCCCCGTTGCGCTTGAGATTTTGAAGAAGGCAGAGGAGCGCGGCATCCAGATTCTCCGCTCTCCCGATGCACTTATCTGTGACGACTTCTCTGAGAACGCAAACACTCAGGAGGCTCCCGCAAACAACATCCCCGACGAGTGGGAGGGTGTCGACATCGCTACTGGCGGTAAGGCAAAGTTCCGCGAGCACATCCTCGGTTGCAAGACTATCCTCTGGAATGGCCCCGTTGGCGTATTCGAGATTAACAAGTTCTCAACTGGTTCACGCGCTGTGGCTGAGGCTATCGCCGAGGCAACAGAGAAGAATGGCGCATACTCACTCATCGGTGGTGGCGACTCTGTAGCTTGCGTAAACAAGTTCGGCTTGGCAGATAAGGTATCGTACGTATCAACAGGTGGTGGTGCTTTGCTCGAGTACATGGAGGGCAAGGAGCTTCCAGGCGTAGCTGCTATCCGCAAGTAATTTCTTGTGATAGGAGGTTTCTACTTACCACTAACTAATTATCTTAGCAATGGGCGGTACGCTTAGTACGGCCCATCGCTTCGAAATTTGCCGAGCGAGGTAGCTAACCCCTTGCAACAAGAAATTGATTTTCGGTAACTTAGATTACTAATTAAATTTATAATAAATGAAAAAATTAACATTAATCCTTGCATCTGCGCTTCTTATGACAGCATGTGCAACAAACCAGAACGATAAGCAGGAGGGTGTTCCCGCTATCGACATCAACAACTTCGATGAGTCTATCGTTCGCAATGACGACTTCTATCAGTGGGCTACTGGTGGCTGGCAGAAGAACAACCCCCTCAAGCCTGAGTACTCACGCTATGGTTCATTCGATGTTCTGCGCGAGAACAACGAGATTCGCATCAACGAGCTCTTCAACGAGATGACAAAGAGCAAGGCAGAGTTCGGCAGCGTAGAGCAGAAGATCGCTGACCTCTACAAGATGGGTCTCGACGAGGAGCGCCTCAACGCCGAGGGTGCAGAGCCTATTCGTGCTGCTCTCGACAACATCTTCGCTCTTGAGAGCCGCGAGGAGCTTATCGCAAGCATCGCAAAGCTCCACATCGACGGTATTGGCGCATTCTTCTACTCATACCCCGCAGCTGACCTCGAGGATAGCAACATGACAATCCTCTACATGGAGCAGGGTGGTCTTGGCATGGGTAACCGTGACTACTACACCGAGGCAGAGAATGCAGAGCTCAAGGCTGGCTACCGCACTTACCTCTCAAAGATCTTCACACTTGCAGGTGTTGAGGGCGATGTTGAGAAGTTGGTAGACAATGTTATGGCTATTGAGGACCGCCTCGCTGCAAAGCACTGGACAAACGTAGAGTGCCGCGACATCAAAAAGGGTTACAACCCCTACACTTACGAGGCATTCAAGGCTAAGTATCAGGGTGTTAACTGGGACGCTTACTTCCACGCTATGGGCGTACATCGCATCGAGAAGATTGTTGTAAGCCAGCCCTCATCATTCACTAACACACTCGCTACATTGCAGACCGCATCACTCGACGAGCTCCGCGCTTATGTTGCTGCACACTACATCAGCTCTGCAGCGTCATACTTGAGCGAGGACTTCGCAGTAGCATCATTCGAGTTCTTCGGCAAGGAGATGTCTGGCACCGAGGAGATTCGTCCTCGCTGGAAGCGTGCTATGAGCGTGCCTAACTCAATCTTGTCAGAGGCCGTAGGTCAGATGTATGTTGCAAAGTACTTCCCCGAGAGCGACAAGGTTCGCGTTGAGGAGATGGTAGCAAACATCCAGAAGGCATTCTCAAAGCACATCGAGGCTCTCGACTGGATGGGCCAGGATACCAAGGCTAAGGCACAGGAGAAGCTCGCTGCATTCACCGTTAAGATTGGCTACCCCAACAAGTGGAAGGATTACTCTACACTCATCGTAGACCCTTCACGCAGCTACTGGGCAAATGTTGTTGGCGCAAACCGCTGGTACACAATGGATGAGATGAGCGAGGTAGGTAAGCCCGTTGACCGCGAGAAGTGGTTGATGTCACCTCAGACTGTTAACGCATACTACATGCCTACAACAAACGAGATTTGCTTCCCCGCAGCTATTCTCCAGCCTCCTTTCTACAACTCTGATGCTGATGACGCTGTAAACTACGGTGCTATCGGTGTGGTTATCGCACACGAGATGACTCACGGCTTCGACGACCAGGGCTCACAGTTCGACAAGGATGGTAACATGAAGGATTGGTGGACTGCAGAGGACCGCGCAGCCTTCGAGAAGAAGACTCAGGTACTCGTAGACCAGTTCAACGCTATCGAGATTCTTCCTGGCTTGTATGCTGATGGTAAGTTCTCACTCGGCGAGAACATCGCTGATCAGGGTGGTCTTCGTCTTGCGTTCACAGGTCTTACTGACTACGCATGGGCTGAGGGTCGTCCTGCTGATATCGACGGCTTCACTGGCGAGCAGCGCTTCTACATCGGTTATGCTACCCTCTGGGCACAGAACATCACCGATAAGGAGAAGGAGAACCTCACAAAGAACGATGTACACTCACTCGGCCGCAACCGTGTAAACGCTACATTGCGCAACATTCAGACTTGGTACGATGCATTCGATATCAAGGAGGGTGATGCAATGTATATGCCTGTTGAGGAGCGTGTAATCATCTGGTAAAAATCTTTATAACGTAGGGCAGACATCCTCTGCCACTAACGAAAAGTAACCCACCTGGGGCTGTACTATATGTGCAAACTCCTGGGTGGGTTACTCTATTTTTGCCATATCGACGCCACTCGGACAAGAGATTCAAAGCATAGGATTTTGGTCCAATCGGAACACAAATAATACCTTATATATAATATAAGTATAATAACAAAAGGAAAAAATTGTTATCTTTGTGCAAAACAAATCTCTTTACCTATGAATTTCTGGAAAACATTCGGAGCATCGCTCCTTGCATTCGCCGTGGCAGCAGCAGTCGTTGTTATTGGTTCTATATCTTTCCTTTTCAACATCATCCTATCTCTCGATGTTGAGACCAATACTCTTCCCAACCAGAGTATCCTATACATAAACATTGCCGAGAATATTACCGACGCACCTCCCGCATCGGCGCTTGGAACTCTTAACCCCACGTCGATGACATTCAATGAGCCTATATCAATCGTTCAGGCTCTCACCGCCATTGAGAATGCTGCGAAGGATGGTCGCATCAAGGGTATCTGCATCTACTGCAATGGTCTTGGTACAATCTCAGCGGCCAACACCGAGGAGCTTCGTGCAGCATTGCAGAAGTTCAAGAGTTCGGGTAAGTTTATCGTGGCATACGACGAGACATATACACAGAATGAGTACTACCTCGCTTCGGTTGCTGACGAGATTCTTATCAATCCCGAGGGTTCACTCGACTGGCATGGCTTGAGCATCACAACACTCTTCTATAAGGGCCTTTTGGATAAGCTCGACATCGAAGTAGATATCTTCCGCCCCACATCTTGTAAGTTTAAAAGCGCCGTTGAGCCCTTCTTCCGCACCAATATGTCACCCGAGAACCGTTTGCAGTATGAGGTGATGCTCTCATCAATATGGAATAATATCGTCGATGATGTGGCTGCAAGCCGCGAGTTGCAGGCAGAGGATCTTAAAAACTACGCCGCAAAACTTATGATTAACTCGCCCGAGGATGCACTCAACTATGGCTTGGTAGACAGAATAGCATACGAGGATGAGTTGTTAGAACTCTTTGGTGAGTATGGTGTCAAGCGCAACGACAAAAGCCTATACAATAATGTATCGCTCAGCGAGTATGTTGCCGCTATCAACATCTCACCCAAGCGCGTATCGGTAGGTAATACATTTGCTATTGATGGTGTTGAGAAGCCTCTCGTTGCCATCATCTATGCCGAGGGTCAGATTGTAGATGGTAACATGTCTGCCGATGGTTATGTCTATGGCTCACGCCTTGCCGAGGAGTTGCGTCAGGCACGCCTCGACGAGAATACAAAGGCTGTGGTAGTGCGTGTTAACTCACCTGGTGGCTCGGCTTTGGCTTCGGAGATTGCATGGCGCGAAATGGTACTCCTGCAGGAGGCTAAGCCCGTTGTTATCTCTATGGGCGACATGGCAGCAAGCGGTGGCTACTACATCTCTGCTCCTGCTGACTACATCTTTGCTGACAGATTTACAATTACTGGCTCAATCGGTGTATTTGGCACACTCTTCAACATTGAGGATACACTTAAAAACAAGCTCGGTGTGACATCTGACACCGCTGCAACATCACCTTCAGCGGGTTCAATCACCCTTCTTAACCCTCTCACCGCCGAGCAACGTAACGCACTTAAAGAGAGTGTTGACCGCATATATACAACCTTTACTTCGCACGTTGCCGAAGGTCGCAACCTTCCTATTGAGGATGTGTTGAAGATTGCCGAGGGTAGAGTATGGAGCGGTAGCAACGCCTTGGAGATTGGCTTGGTAGATGAGATTGGTGGCTTTACAGAGGCTGTGGCCAAGGCTACGGAGTTGGCTGGAATATCAAAGAGATATGCACTCTATGAGTTTAACGCACAGCTTTCACCCTTCGAGATGTGGTTGGAGGGTATGGGCACTACGGCTACTATGAACATGGGTATCAGCGAGAATAGCATCTACTTTGATGAGATTCGTAACTTCATTATTGACAACCCATTGCTTATCACTAATGGCGGCATACAGACAAAGTTGCCTGGTGATATAGAGATTGATTTTTAATTATAACAACATATGAACGAACAGTTAGAACAGTTACTACGCAGCATTATACATCCCGAGACCAATGTCAACATCGTTGATAGCGGTTTTGTGGATCGTGCTGATAGGGGTGAGGATGGCTCTGTGGCTATCACCCTACGCTTTCAGAAGGCTCGCGACCCCTTTGCACAGAAGATTAAGCGTCAGGTTGAGGAGCTTATGAAGGCTACCTTCCCCGAGAATGAGGCTATGGTGATTATCCGTGAGGTAGCACCCAAGCCACGCCGTCAGGAGAACATATCAACAACTACGAATATTTGCCGCATCGTTGCTGTGGCTTCGGGTAAGGGTGGTGTAGGTAAGTCTACCGTCACTGCCAACCTCGCCGTAGCTTTGCGCCAGCGAGGATGTAATGTGGGTATTCTCGATGCCGATATATATGGTCCTTCACAGAATAAGATGTTTGGCGTTGAGGGTTATATCCCCGAGGCTGAGCGCGATGAGGAGGGTCACGACTTTATCATCCCAGCACAGTCGTTGGGTATTAAGGTTATGAGTATCGGCTTCTTCATTAAGCCTACCGATGCCTTGATGTGGCGTGGCGGTATGGCTACAAATGCCTTGCATCAGCTTATCCACCAGACACGCTGGGGTAAGCTTGACTACCTCCTTATTGACCTTCCTCCAGGAACTGGCGATATACACCTTTCGATTATCAACGAGCTCAAGATTTCGGGCGCAGTGATTGTCTCTACACCACAGCAGGTAGCCGTAGCGGATGTTGTGCGTGGTGTCGAGATGTTCCGCCACCCACAGGTCAATGTCCCCGTATTGGGTGTTATTGAGAATATGGCATGGTTCACACCCGAGGAGTTGCCCGACAATAAGTACTATCTCTTTGGTAAGGGTGGTGCCAAGCAGTATGCCGAGGGCGCAGGTGTCGATTTATTGGGTCAGATACCTATCATCCAGTCTATCATGGAGGGTAGCGATGAGGGTCGCCCCGCTGGCGGCTTCGATCCAAGAGTCGAGAAGTACTATGCTGAGATTGCCGCAAAGGTTGTTGAAAAGCTCCCAACGGAGTGTTAACAAGTGTGTGGATAATTGTTGGCAAAATTTCAATAAAAAGATTTGCAGAATTGAGAGCGGTCGTTGTATATACGGCCGCTCTCTTTTTGCAAATAAAAAGACAAGAATTTATACCCTATCTTTTCAACCTACTTATCGACTCATTTCTATATGTGATGTTAATATTTGCGAAGTGTCAATATGTTTACAAATGTTTGTTGATAGTGTTTATTATTGTTTTTTCTTATTTTTATCTTACTAATATTTAATAAATTACAATAATAATAAATGTAAAAATAAGTAACAATAAGAAGAGTACTATGTTGATAAAACTACGAACCGAAAGTTATTAACACTTTCAACACCCTTTATTATTATTTGATTTTAATTATTTATATAAATATGTATAAAAAAATATAAAACAAATGTTGACAACTCCCAGGTCGGTATCTTCTCAAAGCCTTTTCCACCATCGTGCATATGAACATAAAAAGAATATGGTGTACACACAAGTTGTACACCATATCCTTTTATAATAACGATGTGAGGCTTAAAAACCCACACTCTCCATTATTTACAAGTTGCCGAGCTTCTGGTTTGTCTCGCGGATAATCTTGATTGTAGAGTTATCCTCAACAAATATAGAGTTCAAACCCTGCTGCTCCTGCGCTGGGTCACCTGTGTAGTCGTCACCCTTTGCCCAATACTCGTGGTCCTCGACATTAGTCTTTGCAAAGCCACCCCAGCTCCAGAAGTTACAACCTGCAAATACATCACCCTTCTCTCTTGCCGAAACGATAAGGTCAAATACAAATGTGTAGTACAAATCGCGACAACGAACCGAGCTGCCCTTGTGGAAATCCATATTGTCGCGTGGCATGCCAAACTCCTCAACAACAACAGGTTTGCCAATCTTGCGACCCAACTGAAGATGCATATCGATGTACTGCTGGGTATTCTCGCACGACTGCTTTAAATCCTCACGCATGGCGTCACCGCGCATCCACTTCCAGTTGTAGGGCCAAACATGGCAGTTTACATACGAAATCTCGTCGATAGCATGAATACGCTCGCACAAATCCATATCCCACTCGCAGCCATAATAACCCTCCGAACCAGTTGAAATCATATGGTTGGGGTCGAGCTCACGGATGAGCTTTGCACTTGTCTCAATCCACTGGGCAAAAGCCTCCTTGTTATCCTGCTCTCGGCTGCTAAATGCGCGTGGCTCGTTTGAAATCTGCCATGAGAAGATTGCAGGGTCGTCGATATACTTGATTCCTGTATAGCGGTTTGTACGAGTGATGATGTAGCGCACATGGTCATAGAAAATCTGCTTCGCGCGCTCGTTACGCACGAACTCGCCCGCGAAAGTATTATATGAAAACCAGCCATCTACGCGGGGAACAAGCACAGGCTCGTTGTTTGCCCATGCAACATACTGTGTGTAACCACCACTCCACTCCCATGCATTGTTGAAGTAGAGCACCGCGGTCATCTCGCGCTTGCCAAGCTCCATCATCAAGTAGTCGAGACCTGCCAACACCTCATCATTATATTCACCTGGCTTAGGCTGAAGGTTAGGTTCAATCTTGCCCAAGAGGCCATTCTCACCCTCACCACCAACAAGGATGCGGAGGTTGTCGATGCCGTTATTCTTCATAAAGTCGAGCTCGCGGCAAAGACGCTCGCGGTTGCCACCCTCACCCTCCGAGCCGAGGATTGCACCATACCAGAAGTTTGTACCCACGAAGTAGTATGGCTCGCCATTGCGGATGAACTGACCATTCTCTACGGTGATAAACTTATTTGTGACCTCGGCACTCTCCTTTGGGGTGCAACCAACAGCCAACATCATAACCGCTGCGATAGCAGCAAAACATACCTGTTGAAATCTCTTCATCGTATAAAAATTTTCGTAGTATTAAACGTCTACAAAAGTATATAATTTTTTTGAAAAATTACTGCTTTTTACATTTGTAAAATTAGAGGATGTTGTGTACTTTTGTAGGGTGAAATTGCGTCAATATCACTTGTTCCCAACTTGTTAAACGATAAGTCGTTGGGTGTTAGGTTGTTACAATGTTGTAATAGGCGAAAATAGTGACACTAATTAGGGGTGATTTGATATAGTAAAGATTACTCAACCACAGAGAAAATGAAGCGTATTATACTATCTGGCGGAGGTACCGGCGGACACATATATCCAGCAGTTGCAGTTGCGGAGGCTCTAAAGCGTAAATTTGGCGAGGATGTAGAGTTACTCTTTGTAGGTGCTGAGGGTAAGATGGAGATGGAAAAAGTCCCTGCCTTGGGCTACAACATCAAGGGTCTTCCCGTGGCGGGATTGCAGCGTAAACTCTCACTTAAAAACCTTGCTTTACCCTTCAAAGTTGCGGCAAGTGTGCGCCGTGCCAAGG
Source organism: Alistipes sp. (assembly GCA_045645705.1). Classification (GTDB taxonomy): domain Bacteria; phylum Bacteroidota; class Bacteroidia; order Bacteroidales; family Rikenellaceae; genus Alistipes. The sequence continues at coordinate 58,244 of JAZRJJ010000020.1, forward strand.
GTATTATCAGAGAGTTTAAGGCTGATGTAGTAGTGGGCTTTGGTGGCTACGCCTCGGCTCCCGTGCTCTGGGCAGCACAGCGCCTCGGTATCCCAACACTCATTCAGGAGCAGAACTCCTATGCGGGACTTACAAATAAGCTACTCTCGAAGCGTGCCAAGCGCATCTGCGTGTCGTACGACAAGATGGAGCGCTTCTTCCCTGCCGACCGCATCGTGATGACGGGTAACCCCTTGCGTGGTCGCTTTACGGCAGATGGCGCAAATCGTGGCGAAGCATTGGCATACTATGGCTTTAACGACACGATGCCCGTGGTGTTGGTTGTGGGTGGCTCACTCGGCACACGCACGCTCAACGAGATGATGAAGGCGTGGATACTCTCGCTTAATGGCGAGGCTCCCGTGCAGGTTATATGGCAGACGGGTAAGTTCTACGAGCGCGAGATGCAAGAGTTCCTCGCTCAGCACCCCACGAAGAACATCTGGCAGGGTGCCTTTATCGACCGCATGGACTACGCCTATGCCGCAGCAGATGTGGTGCTCTCGCGAAGTGGTGCTTGCACCGTGTCTGAGTTGTGCCTCGTGGCGAAGCCCACAATCTTTGTTCCCTCGCCCAATGTTTCGGAGGACCACCAGACAAAGAATGCTATGGCGCTTGTTGAGAAGGGTGCTGCGGAGATTGTCAAGGATAGCGAGGCTGTGGAGCGCGGCATGAAGGAGGCTGTGGCACTCGCCATGGACCGTGAGCGCCTTGAGAGCCTCTCGGCAAATATTGCAAATCTTGCCATTGTGGACTCTGCAGACCGTGTGGTGAGAGAGATAGAAAACATCATTGAAAAGCATCTATAGGAGTATGGAGCGCAACTATACGAAGATATACTTTCTCGGTATTGGCGGCATCGGCATGAGCGCCCTTGCCCGTTACTACATGCACGAGGGCTACCGCGTGGCGGGCTACGACCGTACCGCAACACCCCTTACGCGTGCCTTGGAGGCTGAGGGTGCCGAGGTGCACTACGAGGATGACATCAACCTTATCCCCGAGGATATGCGCTCGGCGGAGGATACGCTCGTTATCCTCACCCCCGCAATCCCTGCTGACCATAATGAGTGGGCATGGCTGCGCGAAAAGGGTTTTCATATAGAGAAGCGTTCGCAGATACTCGGACATATCTCCGAGGGTAAGCTCTGTATGGCTGTTGCAGGCACACACGGCAAGACAACTACTTCAACGCTCGCAGCATGGCTCAACCACGCCGCAGCAAATGAGGGTAGCGCAATTTTGGGTGGTGTGTCGCGCAACTTCAACTCAAACCTCTCGCTCGGCGAGGGTAAGCGCCTGGTTGTTGAGGCCGATGAGTACGACCGCTCATTCCTGCGCCTACACCCCAATGTCGCAGTCATCACAGCGGCAGATGCCGACCACCTCGACATCTATGGCACGGCAGAGGCTGTGACAGAGGCATTCGAGGAGTTCGCATCGCAGATTAAGGAGGGTGGTGCACTCATACTCAAGCAGGGTGTGGAGCTTAAGTTCGACACCGCATCACGCTCGTTGTATCGCTACTCGTGCGATAATGGTGGCGACTTCCATGCCGAGAACATCGCACTTATTGAGGACGGTCATTACCGCTATGACATTGTCTTGCCAGATGGCCGCATCGAGGGTTGCACGCTCGGCATACTGGGTAAGGTACACATAGAAAACTCGGTGGCTGCGGTGGCTATGCTATGGTGCGCCGCAAAGATTGAGGGTAAAACTTTCGATAAGGAGGCGGTGAAGGGTGCACTCAAGAGCTTCGAGGGTGTAAAGCGCCGCATGGAGGTATACATCAACACCCAAAAGTTGGTATATATTGACGACTATGCCCACCACCCCGAGGAGTTGCGCGCTACGATAGAGTCGTTGCGTGGCATCTTCCCTGATCGTAGATTGCTGGCTATATTCCAGCCCCACCTCTACACCCGCACGCGCGACTTCGCTGCGGAGTTCTCCGAGGTGTTGTCGTTGTGCGACGAGGTTATCATGGTGCCCATCTACCCCGCGCGCGAGTTGCCCATCGAGGGTGTATGCTCCGAGATGATTGGTCGCGAGCTCAAGGTTAAGTGGCAGCTTGTGGAGCGCGAGGCAGTTGCAGAGCATCTCCGAGAGATGGATACAGATGTGGTGGTGACATTTGGCGCGGGTAACATCGACGCCGTATGCGAGGATATTTACAAAACACTTCAAAGCAAATTGTAGTATGCAGAGGAGTTGGGCACGTAGGATGTTGAGTTATGTGGGCTATGGCGCATTGTTCGTAGTCTTCATTATTGTCGTCATATGTGCTGAGGTGCTGAATAACAGACATCGTGCCTCGCAGCCCGTCACAGAGCTCGAGATTGATATCAACGAGGGTGAAAATAGCACGCTGGCAGATAGCGAGAGTATAGAGCGTTGGGTGAGAGAGGCAGGCGTCCTTGAGTATGGCACGACCCTCGACAAGCTCGACATCGGTGCTATTGAGCGCCGAGCTACCGAGCATAATGCCGTGGCCGAGGCAAATGCCTATGTCGGTTATAGCGGTAAGGTGGTGCTCGATGTAGGGTTGCGTGAGCCTATTGCCCGCCTTCGCACCGATGGTTACGACCTATATATCACCGAGGATGGCTTTGTGTTGCCCACGGTTGAGGATCGCACCGCTGCGGTAACGGTGATTACGGGAGATTATAAACCCCTCTTCCAGCCAGGATATTCGGGCTATGCGAAGAGTGTTATAAGGGACTCAATAGCATCTCTTGACAAGAAGATTGAGGAGTTGGAGGATGCCAAGTTGCCTGTCTACCGCCAGATGGAGGAGAACGATAAAAGCCTCCGCACGGTGCTTAGAGAGAGAGTGCGCAGAGGGTTCAGAATGTCGGATGAGGAGTATGAGATTTTAAGCAAGGATCTTGAGGCACGCAAGGTGGTGGCACGCGAACAGCATACAGCAACAAAGCGTAGACTCGAGGCGGAGATTGCAGCACTCGTAACGCTTCAGGATGAGGCACGCCTCAAGCAGCACAAGGTGAAGTTGGCGGGTGAGGACTTCGACTCGCTACTCGGCTTTTTGAAGCGTGTGGACAGCAATAACTTCTGGCATGCCGAGGTTACGCAGGTGCTTCTCTCGGGGGGTGGCGGCAAACGCATGGAGCTACGCTTCGTACCACGCTCGGGTAATTTTGTTGTAGACTTGGGTACGCCCAACGACTACGACACAAAGCTCTCGAACCTATATCGTTTCTACAACAAGGGACTCGATAACATAGGTTGGGACAAATATAACAGCATCAGCCTCCGTTACGACGGACAGGTTGTATGTCGATAGCACAATGGAAATATAAATAAAAACAATATAGAGACATGAAAGAGAGACAGATTGTAGCCATTGACGTGGGCTCGTCAAATGTAGTTATCGCCGTTGGTGCGATTGAGGATGATGGCCGCGTAAATATTCAAGGCATAGTATCGGAGCCTATTGAGGGTATCGATGCAGGTCGCGTTGTGAATAGCGAGACTGCAGGTCGTGCTGTAAAGGCGGCGAAGGAGCGCATCGAGCAAGAGTTGAACATCAAGATTACGGAGGCTTATGCAGGCCTCTCGGGAGATTTTGTGCGCTGTGTGCAGGTTACAGACTATGTCTATGTTCAGGATGACGGCAGCAACCAGATTACGGAGCGTGACCTCGAGGACCTCGACCGCCGTATGCGTAGCGTGAAGTTGCCCGACGACCGCGAGGAGATACTCTCGATGGAGGCTATATGCTACACCATCGACGACAAGGTTGTGGATGTCCCCGTGGGTGCCTATGGTCACCGCCTCAATGCTACCTACAACTTTATACTTGCCGACCGCGCTATGCGCGACCGCCTCAACCAGTGTCTCATGCGTCAGGGCATCAAGGTTAAGGAGTTTGTGCCCAATGCCCTTATCTCACACCTCGCGGTGGCAACAGATGAGGATATCGAGGAGGGTGCAGTTGTCGTAGACCTTGGTGGTGGCGTGACCGATGTATCGGTGCTCATGCGCAGCAAGGTGCGCCACATTGCAAGCATTCCTATCGGTGCGGATGCCATCAATAACGATATCCGCGCTTATGGCATCCCAGCAAACTATGTGGAGAACCTAAAGCGCCGCTATGGCTCGGCACTTACCGACATGGCTAACGACGATAAAATTGTCTTCCCCGTGCGTCGTGGTGTGCCCAAGAGCATCCTTCGCCGCAACCTCGCAACTATCATCGAGGCACGCCTCAAGGAGATTGCCGAGTGGGTGCGTCGCGAGATTAAGGAGGCAGAGTGTGGCTCAAAGTTCTCACCCATCCTCTTGATTACGGGTGGTGGTGCCGAGATGCAGAACATCGAGACGCTCTTTGCGCGTGAGTTGGGCATCGAGGAGGTGCGTGCCGTATATCCCGAGTATGGCTTTACGGATAACTTGACCGATATGATTACAACAACGGCCTATGCAACCGTAGCATCGCTCTTGCTCTTTGGCGCCGAGCGTGGTGCTTGTGCTGTTGCAGGTGGTGAGCGTGTGGCAACTCCCGTTGAGCCTGAGGTTAAGCCACAGCGACCCACAAACCGTGTTACTGTACCCAAGCCCGAGCCCGTTGTGAAGCCCAAGCCCGAGCCCGTTGTTGAGCCCGAGCCAGAACCACAGCCCGAGCCCGATGATGATATCTTCGTGACGGGAGATGATGATAAGAAGAAGGGCAAGCGCAGCTGGTTGGATAGACTCCAGAGCGGCATGAACAAATGGGGTAACTCATTCGTAGGCAAAGAGGAGGATAAGGACGATTGGTAATATTTAGGAGAGAAAAACTATGGATAATATTATGACAAACATGACCGATGAATTGGTGACAGCCATCACCGGTGACAATATATCAAACATCGAGCTCGACTCCGAGTCGAACATCATGGTTATCGGTGTTGGTGGTGCGGGTGGTAATGCCGTAAACCACATGTTCAAGATGGGTATTACGGGTGTAAACTTCGTCGTATGTAACACCGATGCCAAGGCTTTGAACAACTGCGAGGTTAAGAACAAGGTGCAGATGGGTCCAGGTCTTGGTGCGGGTAACGACCCCAAGCGTGGTAAGGAGCTCGCCATCGAAAGCGAGGAGCAGTTGCGCAGCCTCTTGGAGACTTCGGGTGCCAAGATGCTCTTCATCGCAGCAGGTATGGGTGGTGGTACTGGTACAGGTGCTTCGCCCGTCATCGCAAAGCTCGCACACGAGCTCGAGATACTCACCGTTGCTGTTGTGACAATGCCCTTCCGCATGGAGGGTCCTGGTCGCTACAACAGCGCTGTGGAGGGTGTCAGCGAGCTTAAGCAGTGGGTAGACTCGCTCTTGGTTATCGACAACGAGCGTTTGCGCATGCTCTATGGTAAGTTGCCACTTAAGGAGGCCTTCGGCAAGGCAGATGATGTCTTGAGCATGGCAACAAAGGGCATCGCCGAGATTATCACCGTTGAGGAGGCTCTCGTGCGTGTCGACTTCGCCGATGTCAAGAAGGTTATGCTCAACAGTGGCCGCGCACACATGTCTATGGTCAAGGCTACGGGTGAGAATCGTGCCTTGGAGGTTGCCGAGGGTGCACTCAGCTCGTCACTCCTGGATGACAACAACATCAACGGTGCAAAGGAGATCTTGATTAACTTCGCCGTAAACAACATCAATAACATCACACAGGATGACATCACCATTGCTATGGAGTGCATCCAGAAGCATGCAAGCTATAAGGATGAGGATGGCAACATCCACGCTGCCGACATCATCTGGGGTGCATGCCAGAAGCCATCGTTGGGTGATGATGAGCTCGAGATGGTTATCGTAGCTACACGCTTTACGGACGACGAGGTTAAGATTGAGCCAACCTACAAGGATCCTATCGACCCATTTGAGCCAATAGTACCCGTTCCCGATGTTGATAAGAAGCCTATAAACCCTGTGAACGACCCTCACAGAACTGTTAGCATCACTCCACAGCAGGATAAGTATCAGCAGGTGGGTCTTCAGAAGCGTGAGCCAGCCTATGTGCGCCTCCGCTCGCAGTTCGAGGTGGAGAGCGACTCGCAGCAGAGGGTTAACTACCAGCAGCAGAACACTGCCCGCGAGGAGCGTACCGCAGCGGCTGATAGCAACAGCATGCTTTTTCAGTAAGTAACACGTAAGTCGAAATGTTTAACATATTGACAGCTGCCGACACCCTGCTTCGTGGTGCAGACTCCTTGGCTATGACGGCGCCACAACATGGCGTTGAGGCAATGGCGAAGGGTGCTGCGGAGGTGGCGGCCATAGCATTAAACGGCAATATAGACCTTGGCAATGTGGTATTGTACGCCATCATTGCCTTGGTTCTTGTTGTCTGCTCAGCTATGGCATCGGGCTCGGAGGTGGCATTCTTCTCGCTCACACACAGCGATATAGACGAGTTGGAGTCGAAGAATACGGTTGCTTCGCGCCGTGTACTTGGCCTGCTCGAAAATCCCGACCGACTGTTGGCAACAATACTCGTGACCAACAACATGGTCAACATCTGTCTCGTTATCATCGCCACGCTGCTCGTTAACGAGATCTTCCTATTTGATGGCATCTGGGAGTTTATCTTTAACACCGTCGTTATCACCTTCATCCTCTTGCTCTTTGGTGAGATTCTGCCTAAGGTGATATCGCAGGCCAACCCAGTGAAGACCTCGCAGATGCTCTCTGCGCCGCTTAAATTCCTGCGTTGGGCAGTGTACCCCTTGGCATTCATCCTCATTCGCACCTCGAGCCGTGTGAGCCGCCTTGCGTCGAAGAATGCCGAGATATCCATCGAGGAGCTTGCCGATGCTGTCGACCTTGCGGAGACTGGTTCGGCAGAGCAGCAGAAGATGCTCTCGGGCATCGTTAGCTTCGGACAGACCGAGGTGGTGGAGGTTATGCACTCGCGTGTCGACATCACGGGTCTGGAGTTCGATGCCGACTATGACGAGGTGCGCAAGGTGATTGTCGAGACGGGCTACTCGCGTATCCCCGTCTATGGCGACGACCTCGACGATGTGCGCGGCATACTCTATGTCAAGGACCTTTTGCCCTATATCGCCGAGGCTACGACCTTCGAGTGGCAGAAGCTCTTGCGTAAGGCCTACTTCGTGCCCGAGCACATGATGATTGACGACCTATTGAAAGAGTTTCAGAAGAATAAGATTCACATCGCCATCGTCGTGGATGAGTATGGCGCAACGCAGGGCCTTATCTCGTTGGAGGATATCCTCGAGGAGGTCGTGGGCGAAATTACGGATGAGAGCGACGAGGATGAGGACAAGCTCTACGAGAAGATTGGCGAGCATAGTTATATCTTTGATGCTAAGATTCATATCGGCGAGTTCCTACGCGTCATAGGCTTCGACGAGGATAGCTTTCAGGATGTCGAGGGACATGCCGAGACACTCGCGGGCCTCATGATGGAGCTCAAGCGCGACCTACCCCGTCGTGGTGATGAGCTCGAGGCACATGGCGTGAGGTTCTTCATCGCAACGATGGATGGCCGCCGTGTGGATAAGATTAAGGTAGACATCAATGGTTAAACTTATCGTCGAGGCCATACCTCCCGTCTATCTCTGTTGCGACGCGCTAATCACGGCAAGTGATGTGGCCTCTGCCTCTCGCTTCCAGAACGACAGGCGTCGCCGCGAGCACCTCGCATGGCGCCGTGTTGTGCGCAATGAGTTGGGGCGTAGCGTCATGATAGAGTACAACGAGGTGGGCGCACCCATCGTAGATACCCCCAATACATTTATCAGTGTGGCGCATGGTGGCGAGAGGGTCGCTGTGGCCATTGCCGATGAGCCCGTGGGCGTAGATATCGAGTCCCTCGAGCGCAACTACGAGAGGGTGAAATCGCGCTATATGAGCCCCGCGGAGGAGGCACTCTCCGAGATGGAGGAGTGGCCTGCGGTGGTGTGGACAGCCAAGGAGGCAATATACAAGCTCTATGGCAAGCGCGAGGTGGACCTCACCGAAGATATACGCATCACGGCCTTCGATGCCGAGCGTATGCTCCTTATGGCCGAGGTGCGCGACACGAAGGATATAGTGGTCAAGGCGCAGATTATAGAAAATAGTGTGGCGGTGGCTACCGCAACATATAAGTAAAGAGTAAATGTCATCAATACAAAATAATACCGTTTCGCTCGGTACCGACTCGCTCGGCAAGCTCTTGGCGCGATATGCCATTCCGGCAATCATAGCCATGGCTTCGTCGTCGCTATACCACATCATCGATAGTATCTTCATCGGTCATGGTGTGGGTGGTTACGCAATCTCGGGCATGGCCATCACGCTCCCCATCATGAACATCGCATCGGCCTTTGGTGCTATGGTGGGTGTGGGTGCTGCTGCGCGCATATCTATACGCCTGGGTGAGGGAAACAAGCGTGCCGCGGAGCATATCCTCGGAAATGCCGTGTTGCTGAACCTGGTGCTCGGCGTCTCTATCATGCTCATCTTCCTGCTCTTCCTTGACCCCATCCTCATCTTCTTCTCGGGAGGCGAGGCTGGCGAGGAGACGCTGCAGTATGCGCGCGAGTTTATGCGCGTCATCATGTTCGGTAACATCATCACGCACCTCTACCTCGGTCTTAACGAGCAGTTGCGTGCATCGGGATATCCCCGCAAGGCGATGTTCATCATGATACTCTCGATGGTGATATGCACCATCTTGAACCCCTTGTTCATCTTCGGCTTCGGCTGGGGTGTGCAGGGCTCGGCTTTCGCTACGGTAATCTCGCAGACCATATGTCTGCTTATACAGATACACCACTACACCTCGAAGAGGAGCTTCCTGCGTTTCAAGCGCGAGAGCTTCCGCTTCAAGCGTAGCATCGTCTTTAACATCATATCCATCGGCATGGCGCCCTTCATCCTCAATGTCTGCGCCTCGTTCGTTACGCGCTTCATGAACACGGCGCTGCTGCTATATGGCGGTACGGGCGCGGATGATGTGATACATACCGCAGCGATTGATGGTGGCGTAGGTGATATCTATGTCGGTGCCTATGGCATCATGAACCGCGTGATATTGCTCTTTATCATGGTTGCCAACGGCTTTAATCAGGGCATGCAGCCCATCGTGGGCTACAACTATGGCGCAAAGCAGTATGGTCGAGTATTGAAGGCGCTCAAGTACACAATCATCTGCGCAACGTGCGTTACAACCTTCGCCTTCGCCATCGGTATGCTCTTTCCGGAGTATGTCGCAGCGCTCTTTGTCGAGGGTGGCAATAGCGCCGCAGACCAGGCTATGATTAAGGTTGTGGAGCAGGGATTGAGCATCGCGATGATTATGTTCCCCTTGGTGGGCTTCCAGATTGTTGCGGGCGGCTTCTTCCAGTATATCGGTCGTGCCCCCATGGCTATGCTCCTCTCGGCAACTCGTCAGTTATTGTTCCTGTTGCCCTTGTTGCTCATCCTCTCGCCCGAGTTCGGTGCTGTGGGTGCGTGGATGTCGATGCCCATTGCCGATGGTGCTTCGGTGCTTGTGGCGGCAACGTTGCTCTTTATTCAGGTGCGCAAGCTCAAGCGCATGGAGCGAGAGATGCTCTTTAATCGATAAAGTCCATACCTATATATAATAGTAGAGTCCCACCATTTGGCGGGACTCTACTATTATATGCCTAACGCAACACTAACGCTCGGGCTTGATATCCTTGACGCGCAACTGCTTGCTCACCGTGCCGCGGTAGTGGTTCTCGACAATCTGGTAGCACACCGAGATGGGCTTACCACCACGCACCCACTCGTAGTGTGTGGGTTGCTGGAAGGCGATAGCAGGAATCGTCGTATGTGGCTTCTGGCGCTGCATCAAGTCCATGCGCAAGTGGTCGCACTCGACGCCCACAAGCTTCGCATCACCGCGGTTGCTCGCCCCCGTAGTCATAAACACAGGCGCTGTGTTGCCTGGACCGAAGGGCTGGAAGCTATTCAAGTGACGCTGGAACTGATCCGTAATGTCCGAGAACAACAACTCGCTATCGATGTCCACCTGGGGAACAAGGATGTTGGGGTCGATATTCTCCTCCACATAGTCGTTGAAGCGCTTGGTGAAGGCCTCAACATTCTCCTCCTTCATCGTAAGACCCGCAGCGTACATATGTCCGCCGAAGTTCTCCAACAAGTCGGAGCACGACTCCACAGCCTGATATAGGTCGAAGCCCGCAACCGAGCGTGCCGAACCTGTAACAAAGCCGTTAGACTTTGTGAGCACTACCGTAGGACGATAGTAGGTCTCGATGAGGCGCGAAGCCACGATACCCACGATGCCCTTCATCCACTTGGGATTGTAGATGACGGTGCTCTTGAGTGCCTTAAGCTCGGGGTGAGACTCCACATAGTCGTGTGCCTCCTGCGTAACATTGCGGTCGATAGACTTGCGGTCCTGATTGAACGAGTCGATAACCTCGCCAAACTTCGCAGCCTCCTGCTCGTTACCCTCGATAAGAAGGCTCACGGCAGCATGACCACCCGAGGGTGCAGCATTCTCATCATCCTCATCCATACGCATACGTCCTGCAGCATTGATGCGAGGACCAATCTTGAAGACGATGTCGTCAATGGTGATGTTGTGTCCCTCGAGGCCACAAATCTTGATGATAGACAACAATCCCTTCGACGGCGTAGAGTTGAGCTTACGCAATCCGTAGTATGCCAAAATGCGGTTTTCATCCACAAGAGGCACAATGTCCGAGGCGATGCTCACAACCAACAAATCCAACAAAGGCTCGATTTGCGAGAATGGGATTTTGTTGCGTCGTGCATAGGCCTCGACGAGTTTAAAACCAACGCCACAACCACTCAACTCATCGAAAGGATAGTTGCAGTCGGTGCGTTTGGGATCCAATACAGCCACTGCCTGGGGAATCTCCTCGGCAGGTAGGTGGTGGTCGCAGATGATGAAATCTACGCCACGCTCTTTGGCATAGGCCACCTTTTCAACGGCTTTGATACCGCAATCCAAAGCTATGACAAGCGTAACACCCTTGCGTAGTGCATGCTCGATGCTTCGGATTGATATGCCGTAACCATCGACATATCGGTCAGGAATGTAGAACAACAGATTTTTGTGTCCTATCTGGCTTAAGAACTTGTAGACCAGCGCCACGGCAGTGGTTCCGTCGACATCGTAGTCGCCGTAAATCATAACCTTTTCGCCAGCCTTCACTGCCCTCTCGATGCGCTCCACGGCCTTGTCCATATCCTTCATTAGGAACGGATCGTGCAAGTCGCGTAGCGATGGCGAGAAGAACTTCTTGGCCTTCTCCATGGTGTCTATGCCCCTCTGAACCAGTAGGTTGGTCAACACCGTTGGCATACCTAACGCTGTGGAGAGAGACTCCACCACCGCGCGATCGCCCTGCGGTTTGACAACCCATCTTTTCTCTATGGGCATAACTTCTATTTTTTATATTTAACATTTAAATTTTTCGTTAAGTAATTGATAAACTTGGGCTTAACCTCATCCATTGTTACCTCGCGGCCAGTCAATGTCGTGAGCGAGCATACGCCACGATCGGTAAATCCGCAGGGGTTAATCAAATGGAACCAGTTGAGGTCTGTCGACACGTTCATTGCCAAGCCGTGCATGGTCACGCCGTGCGAAGCGCGTACGCCAATTGCGCAGAGCTTCTCCAAGCGGTTGCTGGGGCGGGTGATCCACACTCCCGATGCTCCCTCCGAGCGATGCGCCTCGATGCCATAGTCGGCGGCGAGGTCGATGATAGTCTGCTCGAGGGCTTCAATGTAACGTCTTACGCCCAAACCTATTGCGTCGAGGTCGACAATGGGGTAGCATACGAGCTGTCCTGGGCCATGGAAGGTGATGTCGCCGCCGCGGTCGATGTGATAGAACTCCGCGCCGAGGCTCTCGAGATACTCCTTCGAGCAGAGCATATTCTCGGCATGACCACTCTTTCCGAGGGTGTAAACGGCGGGGTGCTCAACGATGAGGATGGTGCCACGAGGCTCGCCCTCCTGGAACGCCTTGTTGAGCTTCTTTGCGCACAACGCATCGAAGAGCGAACGCTGCAAATCCCAGCACTCGCTATACGACATGGTCTGTAAATCTCTGATTTCTACTTCGTTCTGCATACCTTCTTCACAGCATCAAGTGCAGCGTCAGCCAAGTATGACGAGCGCACGAGGGGTGCGCTGGCACAATAGCTGAAGCCCATGTCGAGAGCTGCAAGTCGGTACTCTTCGAACTTCTCGGGAGTGATATACGCCTTAACGGGGTAGTGCTCCTTTGTAGGTCGAAGATACTGTCCGAGGGTGACGATGCTCACGCCCACTTCGCGCAGGTCTCTGAGTGTTGTCAACACCTCCTCTTCGCTCTCGCCCAATCCGACCATAATACCGCTTTTTGCCACTGCTCCGCTATCGGCGATGTGCTTGAGTGTCGCCAACGATGTGCGATACTTTGCACGCGAACGCACCTCGGGAGTTAGTCGCTCAACGGTCTCGATATTGTGTCCCACGATGTCGGGACGCGATGCCAACACCACGTCGAGTAACTCGGGGCGGGCATCCATATCGGAAATAAGGAGCTCTATAGTTGCGTTAGGATTATCACGACGAATAGCCTCGACGGTGCGCGCCCAGATGCGTGCTCCATGATCTTCGAGGTCGTCACGTGTTACTGATGTAACCACAACATGCTTCAGGCCCATGAGCTTCACGCTTTCAGCCACCTTGTCAGGCTCTGCCTCGTCGGGTGGCAGGGGTCGTCCCGTCTGCGTTGCGCAGAAGCGACAGTTGCGCGTGCAGATATCGCCCAGAATCATGAAGGTAGCGGTACGACGGCTCCAGCACTCCGCCTTGTTGGGGCACATTCCGCTGCTGCATATTGTATGCAGGCAACGCCCCTCGACGATTTGCTCGACCTCCGCACTATCCGCCGTACTTCTTAGGCTAATCTTTAGCCATTCGGGCTTACGCAGATGCTCGTATTTTTCACGAACCTTCGGCATTTTAAGTTCACTTTTTTCCAATTGATGCAAAAGTATAGAAAAAAAACAAAAATTGCAAAATTTTTCAACAAAATATTGTCAATTCTGTATAACAACGAAAAGTGCATCACCTATATGCCGAGGTGATGCACTCATAAAATATTGCTGACGAGCTCTTGCCCGAGCTCTGTTATAGGGCCTTGATGCTAAGAGCGAAGCCACCTCCTGGTGCCATCGCGATGTTAAGCACATCGGCTTTTGTAACCTCCTTGTGCTCAATGATGTAGTCGGTGGGATTTGTGTTCCATCCCGCCTTGTCGCCATCGCGATAGAGGGTAGCTGCATAGGTGCGATTTGCATCGAGGAAATCGAGCGAAACCACCACCTCGCGGCGCTCGCCATCGGTGATACCACCAACGTACCAGTTGTCGCTATACTTATCCTTGCGCGCGGTAACGACATAGTCGCCAATCTCGCCATCGAGGCACTTGGTATCGGCCCAATCCACGGGGACATCGCGAATAAACAGCAAGGCATCGGGGCGCTCGCGGTAGTTCTCGGGAAGGTCGGCAGCCATCTGTATGGGGCTATAGAATACCACATACTGCGCAAGCTGGTGGGCAAGGGTAGAGTTTACATAGTAGACATAGTCGAAGGCCTCATTAACAGAGCCATCGGCAGTTGCCGCAGCCTTATTTATAGTATTATGGTAGCGCACATCGAAGATGCCAGGGGTGAAGTCCATAGGGCCTGCCACATTGCGTGTGAAGGGCAATGTTGGGTTGTGGTCGATGCAGTTGCCCGCATTCCATGCCTGCCACTCCTGACCGCGCATGCCCTCTGCCGACATAAGGTTGGGGTAGGTGCGGCAGATGCCCGTAGAGTGTATAGGCTCGTGGATGTCGATGCAGAGCTTATGCTTTGCGCCCTCCACCACGGTGCGGTTGTAGTGGTCGACCATCCAGCGGTCGTAGTGCTTATGGTCGGCGATAGAGCCCACATAGCCCGTCTTGACGCTGTTCACGCCGTGCTTTGCGTAGTAAGCATAGGCATCGGCCATCTGCTCCTCGTAGTTCACAACATTGGCGTAGGTCTCGTGGTGGCCTATAAGCTCCACGCCACGCTCCTCGGCATAGCGACATAGCTCCTCGATGTCGAAATCGGGATATGGCTGTGAGTAGTCGAAGCGCTCACCCCAGCCCCAGCCTTCGTTCCAGCCCTCAACCAGTACTCCTCCGAAGCCATTCTCAGCCGCAAAGTCGATATACTTTTTAACGTTCTCGGTTGTTGCGCAGTGGGGGTATCTGCCATCCATATCCCAGATGGATACCTTGAGGTGCATCTCCCACCATACGCCGACATACTTCATGGGCTTAATCCACGATGTGTCCTCCAACTTGCAGGGCTCGTTGAGGTTGAGCACCATCGATGACTCCACCAATGTACCCACTCTGTCGCCCACGATAACGGTGCGCCAAGGTGTCGAGAAAGGCAACTCAACGCTGCTCTTAACCTCCTTGTCGCCAGCGAGTTCTGTGGTAAACTTAAGCTCCTCGGCATCGAACTCGAGCGCCATGCCAGGATACTCCCACAACGCCGCCTCGTGGATGGCTACATAGTTACCCGCAGAGCTCTTCATCGCCACGGGTGTTGCCACACCACACTCCAAAATATCCTTCACGCGACCTGCCGACTGCTGCATGGTTGCGGGGTTAATCTCCGAGAGCTTGGTGTGCACATAGTTGAACTCGGCATCGTCGTTGCTGCCCGCCATCCAGTGGGCATCGAAGTTTGCCGCCATGCGGAACTCGGTCTCCTCGTCAAGGATGTCGCACGCGCCCTCGCCATTAAGTGTGTAGCGCAACGCCATGCCGTCGTCAAATAGACGGAAAGTGACATCAATGCTCTCACCCACAATATTTTGAAGCGTCACTACCATCTCGTTGTAGTGGTTTTCAATCTCGGCATACTGACCCCACACGGGCTCCCAAGTCTCGCGGAAGGTGCTATGCTTGATGTCTACGACACGCAGACCCTCGTCAAACTCGCCACGCGAGGTCTCGATATTTAGTGCCGAGGGGCGGATAATCTCCTCGCCAGCAAATGCCAACGAATAGAGCGCCTCGCCCTCGTTGTTAAGTGCGAAGTCGAGCGTCACACGTCCATCGGGCGAAGATAGCCTCTGCGCACCAAAATCCCCATTCAAACTACTGCAGCCCACCAACATAACAATGGCAGCCACGATGGTTGCAATCCTCTTCATATTATAAATAGTTTAATGTTATAAGTCGATATAGCGATGTAAGTATATAATTCACAAATATATAAAATTTATATTAAAGGTGCAAACAATAGTCCAATTAGTCTTTGATTTATGGCGATTTTCCCCTTGTTTGCACCGTTTCGGAATATCTGCCCAAAATGTCAGTTTATCGGAATAATCCGTCTGAAATATATGCTCTACTTTTGCCGTCGAAATCAAGCATTTAGCAATCATGAAAGAGAGAAAAATTGAAGACAAGGTGGTTGGCGCATACCAAAAGATTGAGGATGCCGTGGTGGGAACCTATCAGAATATCGAAGATGTTGTGGTTGGTACCTATCAGAAGATAGAGGATAAGTTTGTTGATACCTTCCTCGATAAGACAAAAACGCAGAACGACAAATAGCAAAGTCGCCAGTCGCTATTTAAGTGACTGGCGATATGCTTTTGGCGAGAGGCCCTCCACGCGCTTGAAATACTTGCCAAAGACCGACTGCGACGGGAAGTCGAGCTCGTCGCTAATCTGCTGCACGGATATCGTGGTGGAGGAGAGGCAACTCTTGGCATAGAGTACCACATGGCGCTCTATCCACTCCAGGGCCGTCATGCCCGTATGTTGCTTCAGAAGCGTGGATAGGTATTTGTTTGTAACGCACAGTCTATCAGCATAGAAACCAATATCGCGCTGGGTTTTGAAGTGTTCCGACACCATCGCTATAAACCTTTCGCAAAGCTCCTGCTGGGGTGTCATCGCCTCATGTTCCGCCTGCTGACTGTGGACATAGTAGCCCAGGCCGTAGTAGTATGCCGAGAAGAGGTGTTTTATTATCTCCTCACGATAGGGGTTATCCTCTTGCTTCATGACGCTCGACACCTGCTCGAAGCATGATAAGTAGGCCTTAAGCTCCTCGTTGGAGATGGCGTGAAACTGGTTGTTCTTGAGGAACAAGCGCTCCTGTAGGCTTACGGGGAGGTTTATGGAGTCGGTGAACGAGGCGCTCATAACCATGCTGAAGCCCTTGAACTGGGCATCCACCTCTATCGACTCGACAACCTGGTCGGGGAGGAGTATCGCCATGGCGGGGGCTTGGAGCGAGTAGTGGCGGAAGTCGACAAGACATGAGATGCTGCCCGCAGTGATTACTATCTGCGCGACCCTATCCATCTTGTGCGGAAAGCGAATGCCCCTTAATATCTCCTCGTTCTGGAGTAGCTCAATGTCGACCATCGTTGTCAGTTTCTGCAAAATTACAATTTTTGGAATAATAGCACAATAAAATGGCCTAATTCTGCGAAAATGGGGATAATTGCGAGGAATATCTACCCAAAACTATAATCCGCCACAAACAAAAAAAATCCGTTGCAGCCTTTCGCCACAACGGATACTTATACTATTGGACCGACATCTTGCTAATCCAAGATAGCATCCAAGCGCTCGTAGATGCTTGTACGCAAGTCGCGCAAGTCGTTGATTTTTTCTCTGTTCTTGCGGCGCACGAAGTTGCATGAGCCCACAAACTTATGGAACAGGCGGATGTAGTTCCATGCCAAGATGAACATGAAGGGGAAGGCAACGCAGTAGCCCAAAGCCCACCAGCCATTGATGAATATCCACAACAGAATGCCGGGGATAAGCATACATATTGGCACCGAAACAAAGGCGCTCACAGCGACATTGAACGAGCTGATGAACATCTGGTCCTTAATCATCTTCTTGATGAAGATTTTGGGGATGAGGAACATTAGGCCCGTAGGTATAATCGAGATGATGAATAGCGGCAAGAGCAACAACAAGCCCAAGCCACGGAGCGCGGGAGCTAGGATGCCACGGCGGCGGCGGAAGAGCCAGTCGCGCACACCCAGATTCTTGATACCGATGGCATACTCCGTAGTATCCTTATATATACTCTCCATCTCCTCGGGGTGCTCTGTCGTTGCGCGCTGAAGCTTATCGACAAGCTGCTGGTCCGAAAGCAGGCGTGAGGGCAGGTAGTTTGGCTTGAAGCCGTGCTCGCGCGCATACTTCTTTCCGTAGCCTGTCTCGCGGAGGAAGTCAATCTGGTCGTAGTGCTCGAGGTCGCTCACATGAAGCATCATATCCTGAATGCGGCTGCGCACCAAGTTGTTAACCTCCACCATTGTCTCTCTCGCATTCTCCTTGTATCGCTCATAGTAGGGCTTCAACGAGATGGGCCTATCGAACTTGATAAGCATGTCGGTGCGGGCGTGGAAGTAGTTCGAGTAGTGGTTACACGATGGCAGAATCATCACATCCTGCTCGAAGTTCATCTTCTCTGCCGCCTCGAAGGCTATGCGCAAGTAGCCGAGTTTGAATGTTCCGAGCCAGCGCTTATCCTGGTGGTCAGCCTCGGGGTAGAGCATCAGTGTCTCGCCATCGGTGAGTGCCTGACCCGCAGCATCCATCGTCGAGCGATTCTTGTTGATAGCACCGAAGCCCTCGTGGCTCATGCGGTATGCGGGCAAGAGACCCATGGCGCGAAGTGCCTTGTTAAAGATAGGATTTTTGAATACGTTGGCACGTGCGATGAAGTTCATGCGCCTATCGGTAAGTTGCAAGCAGACGCACAAGGGGTCGTTAAGGCAGTTCTGGTGGTTCGAAACCACGACTGTGGGTGTGCCATCTACGGGAACATTTTCCAGACCGATGATATGTTCCTTGCGGAAGTAGAGGCCCGAGTTTACATATTGCAAATAGACGCGAAACGCCTTCAAAAAGAGAGAGTGATCACGTGGTGTTCTTTTCATAAATAACTTATTCTGTGATTAGTAGTCCCTCCAAAGGTAGAATATTTATTCCATTATGCCATAAACTTTGACCTTTTTACTATAAAAATAAGTCTAAATACTGATGAAAAAGGGTCATATAGGCACAAAAAAAAGTGCCCACCAACGGTGGACACTACGAACTTAGGTGGTGAGTAATTACTCAGCAACAACCTCTGCAGGTGCCTCAGTAGCCTCAGCGCACTCGCCACAGCACTCCTTCTCGCACTCGCCAGCGCACTCCTCAGTGCACTCGCCGCAGCACTCCTCAGCAGCAGCCTCAACACACTCAGTGCAGCATGCCTGTGCCTCCTCAGCAGCAGCCTCCTCAGCAGCCTTCTGCTGACCACCACATGATACCATTGCTACAGCAGCGAACATAGCTGCAAACGCAAAAAACTTCTTCATAGTCTTAATGATTTTAAGTTGTTAATACTCTATTTACACCACAAATATAGAGATTTTTTTCCAAAACAACACTTTTTTCGCTAAAGTTGCTCTTTTTTACACCTTTATTGTATAGCAAGGCTATCCGTAACCTCTACATTTCGTGGGCGTACATTACCCAAATCGCTAAACTTTATGACCTCGCGCTTGGGGAAAAGCTCGGGGTATTCGCCATCGAGTTGCGACATCAGGTGGCTCGCCTCCTCAAGTGTCAGGCAGTCGCCCACAGTGACCTTGAAATAGGGACTCTCGTAGACCATATAGGCATTGATATGTGGGTGATTATTCTTAAATGTCTCAAGCACCGTGCGGGCATTGTCACCCGCATACTGTCCATTATCCGAGAAGATGACCACGCGGTAGCCCTCAACCTCTTTGCGGCGAGATTTTGCCTCGATGTTGTCGACGGCCTCACTGACCGATGTGGACTCCTTAACGTGTACCGTAGCGCCATCCATAGTGCGCGATGTGAGGGTCGAGCGCTTGTGGTCAATGCTCTGTGCCTTAGTCTCTTGGGTGCTCAATACAAATGTCGCTGCGGCGATAAATAGTATACCTAATAGTCTCTTCATAGTATCTCGTTTTCTATCTTATTATATCCATTACTTCGCGGAGCGTGGATGCCGAAAATTCGGAGTTTCGCAACAGCTCCTTCACCTCTATTCCACCACCCTCAATCTTGCGCTTAAAGAGCGCTGTGCCACCTCGCAGGCGGTAGTTGAGCGTGATATCACTATTGGGGTCGAGAGCGCGTGCCACAAGGCGGGCAACCATAAAGCTGCTGCGCGACTTAAAACGCAGCGGGATGAGTATGGTTGAGGTGCGCTTACCCTTGATTACCACCTTGTCGCGGAGCGATATGGTTGCGAGCGTCTCGCCCTTGGCAATCACATCGACCTCGGCGTCGCTGATAACAAGGCGGTGGCAGGTGTCGTTGTCCACCTCGAGGTATAGGTTCATACCCGATGTTGAGAGGTGTGTGACGTCGACCACGCGCACAAGGTCTACACCCTCGGCAATACGCTGGGCGATAGGTTTGCACGCCTCTGCTACGCCACTACTCGCCACAATAACGCCGACAACCAATAGTATCTTACATAACCACTTCATAGACCTATAACGCAACTACTTGACTGCTTCGTATATGTGTGCCACGCCAAAGCTCTGCTTGCGGCGCTTCACATCCTTGAAGCCTACGCCCTTGAGAATCTCGACGAAGCGCTCGGGGGCGGGGAACTCATCAATGGACTCGGGCAGGTAGACATATGCCTGCTTATCCTTCGATATCATTGCGCCGATGCCTGGAAGGATGCGGTGTGCATACTGGGCATAGAACCAGCGGATAAGTCGGTTCTTGGGTACAGAGAGCTCCAAGACCACAAATTTGCCACCCTCGCGCAGCGTGCGATGTATCTCGCTAAGGCCACGCTCCAGGTTCTCGAAGTTACGCACGCCAAATGCCACGGTCACAGCATCGATAGAACCCGTCTCTACCATAGCGAGGTTTTCGGCATCGCCCTTCTCGAGCATTATGCGCTCCTCGAGACCCTGCTTTTGCACCTTGCGGCGTGCCACGGCGAGCATCTCCTCCGAGAGGTCGACACCGAGTATTTGTGTGCGGTCCACGCGCTTTGCCATGGCTATGGCGAGGTCGCCCGTACCTGTTGCTATATCCATGATTTTTAGGGCTTTCGCACGGCGAACTATGCGCATAACCCTGCGGCGCCAGATGCGGTCGAGGTTGAACGACATGATGTGGTTGAGCCTATCGTAGTTGGGGGCGATGTTGTCGAACATCTCCTCCACCTGTGCCTTCTTGCTTTGCTCCTGGTTATATGGTTTCATACTTCAAATTTATTCGTAACGCATTGTTTCCGAGGGCGATATGCGCGCCGAAAACGCTGCGGGTAATAACATTACAATAAAGGTTATAATTATCGTAGCTACGACCGCGATGCCCCACAAGCCCCAGCATAGAGCCGCAGGTACGGCATCGAGCATGTAGTCCTCGGCCGAGAGCGGAATGAGATGGTATTGGTGCTCGGCAAGTGCGACTGCGATGCCCACGATGGCTCCCCACACCACGCCTCGGAATACGATGAACATTGCGCGGTAGAGGAAGACCTCGACAATCGCGGCACGACGCATGCCGAGAGCGCGTAATTCGCCAATCATGCGCTTGCGCTCGAATACGATGATAAGCAGCGCGGTGGTCATGTTGAGCAGCGCCACGATAATCATAATCACGACAATGACCACAGCGTTAACATCGTGTGTCGCAAGCCAGCTAAACACCTCAAAAAAGATGTCGTCAATAGCAAAGGCGTAGGTGTCCATGCCCTCTATTAGGTAGATGTCGAGGCGGTGGTCGTTATAATCATCTGCCATGGCCTTGCGGTCGACACCCTCCTTGAGCCACACCTCATATCCCGTGATGAGTTGTTCGTTGCCCTCGTAGAGGCGTGCCACGTTGCGTATGTCGGTGATTATGTATGCGTTATCGAGTGCATCAACGCCTGTGCGGTAGATGCCCGAGATGGCAAACCTATCGCGCAGCATCGCGCCATTGGCATCAATAAATACCATCTCTACGCGCTCACCAACCTCTGCGTCCATCTTGCGGGCAACGCTCTGGCTGATGAGGACATCCTTCGAGCGCGGAGTTCCCGTGAGGCGGGGTAGCTCGCCCGAGATGAGACTCGCGCGGTAGAAATCGAGGTTGTAGAGCGAGTCGACGCCCTTGAGCATCACGCCCACGATGTTTTCGTCACTCTTGAGCACTCCCTCCTTGCTGCGGTATACAGAGTATCGCTCCACACGCTCATCATCGAGAATCTGCTCGATGGCCCAATTGCGCTCGATGGCCTTGCTCGACACCACGCCGCGGCTCTCGGGGGCTGTGATTACGACATCGCTCACCGAGCCCGATATCTTTGCGTTGAGCTCCTGCTTGAAGCCCACAACGACCGAGAGGGTGACAATGACAACGGCGAGGCTCACAGTAGTTGCTATGGTCGCCACGCGCTCCATAACTCCAGCCTTGTTGCCATCGCGGCGACTCGAAAGTCGGCGTGCTATGTAAAACTCGTTTCTCATTGCTCCTTCGGCACTCTCTTAAATATTATCACGCAAATATAAGCATAAATCTTCAAACATGGTCACATCTCGGGAGATATAAACCATCATCGTGGTCGATAGAACAATTTTGGGTAGGAAATTTGCTATGCCTCCAGCGGACAATGTTAGTGGCAAAAAATGAGTAATTTATCCTATGATAATTGCAAAAATCGCCATGCCAAAGAATAATAAAAACCAAACGAAGAATAAAAAAACATGAAGAAATATTTTCTTTTTTATTAATTTTGTTATACTTTTGCAAAAACATAATTTTAATATTTGTGACTATGAGAATTTTTAATCCCCTTTTCACTTTCATGGCTCTCGTGTGCGTGGGACTGCTTTCGGCATGCGAGAATGACCCCGCAACAAACAATCCGCAGAACGACACGCCTGTTATTACAATCAACGACACAACCCTCGATGTATCGGCCGAGGGTGGCGACTATACCATTGAGCTTAGCGTGAGCAACGCCATTGGCGATGTTAAGGTTGCGGCAACAAGCGCGGCAGAGTGGCTTACGGTAAAGAGTGCTACTTCGACAGCGGTTGTGGTTAATGTGGCATACAACGATGAGGAGAGTGCGCGCGAGACTACGCTTACAATCAGGTATCCCCAGGCGGAGGATGTGGTTGTCAGCGTAACACAGGCTGGCAAGGATGGCGAGCCATACACGCTTCAGATTAAGGATGTTACCTACAACAAATTTGTGTCGGATGTAACGGCGCAGAACGATGAGAACTACTATGTTGTCTACTCTTCGACCGTGTCATACTTCCAGGAGATGGGTATTGCCGATGCGGATGCTCTCTTGCTTGACGATTACACCTTCTTTTCGCAGTATGCAGGTGCTTATGGCCTCAGCCTCAAGGACTTCATGAATCAGTTTGGTTTGGTGCGTCAGGGCGATGCATCGGTCGACTGGACAAGCCTTGTTCCCGCAGAGAGCTATGTTGTCTATGTCTATGGCGTTCAGTTCAGCGAGGATGGCAGCGACTACACCGTAACTACGCCTATCTTCCATGAGGTTGTAGAGACACCTATGAACGAGCTAAGCCGAATAGAGTTCTTGCCTGTCACTTCTGCCCCTGATGGTCCGAATCTAACCTATGAAATTTGCCCTATTGACTACGATGGCTATTACACAACAATCGTTTGCGACACATCGCACGAGTTGTACTATGGTCCAGACGAAGGCATAGATGCTGGCTACGAGATAAAGGTGGCGCAGTACTGGATGAGGATGGTAAACTCCTATATGGGTTACTATGGAATGAGTGCTGAGCAGATTCTCGAGGAGGAGTGCTATCGTGGCGACCACTTATTCGAGGAGGTGCTTTTGGCCAATAGCGATTATACGGTTTACATTTTGGCAATTGACATCGTTGATGGTCTACCAATGCTAATATCATGGCCATCAATGTTTTACTATAGAACAGGCGATGTGGCGCAGTCGGATATGACATTCGATATCGAGCTTAATGCTTGCTACACTCGCGTGCTGGACTTCACCGTAACACCTTCAACTGATGAGAATTACTCTATCCTCATCCTCAACAAGACGGCTCTCGAGGGCCTCACTACCGATGAGGAGATTATCGACTACGCCGTAAATGGCTACTGGCTCGATGAGTATCAGGGCGCGTACAACTATTACAACTGCTACCTC
Organism: Alistipes sp.; assembly: GCA_045645705.1. GTDB lineage: Bacteria > Bacteroidota > Bacteroidia > Bacteroidales > Rikenellaceae > Alistipes. Next base: position 81,536 of record JAZRJJ010000020.1, read on the forward strand.
CGCCCCGAGACCGAGTACTCTATTCTTGTCTTTGGCTACTATGGTGGTGTTGCAACAACGGGTCTCACACGCCTCGATGTCAAGACCGAGCCCGTGGCTGCGGCAGAGAATAGCGTGACAGGTGTAGTTACCTATGGCCCCTACGATCCCGTTGCTATCGCGGAGCTCGATCCTGCTTATGCGAACTATGCAAGCTATGCTGGTTACTTCGTGCTGGTACACTGGCTCGAGACCGCAAGCGCTGACTACGCGGGTGTATATCACTACATCTACGACACCGCGACCGTAGACTCTTGGGGTGACCAGGCAATTTTTGATGACCTTGTCTACTACTCATACTACGATGTTATGGCCGATGCTGGAGCGTTCGACACGGAGTATGTAATCGCGGGCGTTGTTCAGGACTACCGCGGTAACTACAGCGATATGGTCTATAGCGAGCCATTCACCTACACTACCGACCAGCTTCGTGATGCGCAGGAGTTCCTCGATCTTATGAATGGCGACACTCGCAGCGGAAAGGCACAGGTGAGCCTCGTTGGCCGCAACGAGATTGTAAATCTTCACAAGGCAAAGTAGTCTCCCCAGTAGCACTTTAGCACGATAGAATTAGGGGTTGCTCGGCAGTTTTTACTGTTGGGCAACCCCTAACTCTATGCCCGTAGGTGCAGTTGTTAACAGCGCAATGTTAATAAGCGGTAATAACTTATAATAATTTGTGGGTCGAAATTCATTGCTCAATGGTGAAAAATTCCTAAATTTGTGCTTCGATAAATCATTCGCTATGGCAAAGCAGTATAACAAATATTCGAAAAATAATCAGGAGGCGTTCGAGCAACTTACGGGTATTGATGGCACGTTGCCTCCACAGGCTATAGAACTTGAGCAGGCCGTGTTGGGTGCCTTGATGCTCGAGCGCGATGCTATCATCGACGTTCAGGAGTATGTCAAGGCCGAGACCTTCTACCTCGAGGAGCACCGCATAATCTTCAAGGCTATCCAGGCGTTGTCGTTTGACATGAAGGCCATCGACCTCTACACCGTGACCGAGCGCCTCAAGGCGCAGAAGGAGTTGCAGAAGGTGGGTGGTGCGCCATACCTCGCCGAGCTTACGCAGAAGGTGGCATCGGCAGCCCACATCGAGTTCCACGCCAAGATTATCGCACAGAAGTATGTCCAGCGCGAGCTCATTCGCTCGGCTACGGAGATTGAGCGTCGCTCATATGACGACGAGGTAGATGTTACGGAGCTTATCGGCTTTGCCGAGCAGGAGATATTCCGCGTGTCGGAGGGTAATGTTAAGCGCTCGGTGCAGGCAGCATCCGACATCCTGCGCAAGGCGTTGGCACAGATTGAGGAGGCCTCAAAAACTGCGGGCGAGTACAATGGTGTGCGCTCGGGATTTACCGACATCGATGCCGTTACGCTCGGCTGGCAGCCCTCGGACCTTATCATCATCGCGGCGCGTCCCTCAATGGGTAAGACCGCCTTCGTGCTTACCATGGCGCGCAACATGTGCGTTGAGCTAAAGACCCCCGTTGCCTTCTTCTCATTGGAGATGTCGTCGGTGCAGCTTATGAACCGACTCATCGTTGCCGAGACACAGCTCAACTCCAAGGACTTGCGTACGGGTAACCTCACCCCTGCGCAGTGGACACACCTCGAGTCGCAGACCGTGGAGCTGGGTCGCTCACCACTATACATCGACGACACGCCTGCGCTCTCGGTCTACGAGTTCCGCTCGAAGGCCCGCCGTCTAAAGACGCAGCACGATATTCAGCTTATCATCATCGACTATTTGCAGCTTATGACAGCCTCAACACCCGAGACGCGAGGCAACCGTGAGCAGGAGGTGTCGCTTATCTCGCGTACGCTCAAGGCCATCGCCAAGGAGCTTAACGTGCCCATCATCGCACTTTCGCAGTTGAGCCGTAATGTGGAGAACCGTGGTGGCTCGAAGCGCCCCCAGCTATCGGACCTTCGAGAGTCTGGTGCGATTGAGCAGGATGCCGATGTTGTAGCCTTCATCCACCGTCCCGAGTACTACGGCCTCACAACGGATGAGAACAATATGCCTACAGCGGGTATGGCCGAGATTATCATCGCCAAGCATCGTAACGGTGAGGTTACGGATGTCCCCTTGCGCTTTATCAAGGAGCAGGCGAAGTTTGCCGATGCCGACTCTTCGGTTACGGCAGCTGTCGTGGCACAGGGTGCAAACTATGGCCGCGAGGAGAGCTACGACGACTTCTCGTCGAGCGCAAACAACATGCCCCCTATGGGTATCGCACCTATGGGCATGGCGGGAGGTGTGCCCAACGAGTTTGACCTCGGAGCACCATCCATGGGCCTCGGAGCACCAAAGACATCGGACGACGCCCCATTTTAGTTAGTGGGTAATTCAGTTAGTGGGTAACTCATCGCGCTAATCATTGTAACACTAAATATATGTTTGTAAGGGTACATACGGGTGCTATTTCGGGCATTGAGGCTGTGGCCGTGACTGCCGAGGTGAATGTCGCCTCGGGAGGCATAGGCTTGTTTATCGTAGGCCTTCCCGACAACACCATCAAGGAGAGCCACGAGCGCATACAGGCCGCCTTCGAGAATTCGGGCTTTAAGCTCCAGGCGAAGAAGACCGTCGTGAACCTTGCACCTGCCGACCTGCGCAAGGAGGGCTCGCAGTATGACCTGCCCATCGCTATCGGTATCCTTACGGCCACCGAGCAGATACAGACCGAAATGCTTGCCGACTCGATGTTCATCGGCGAGTTGTCCCTGAATGGTAAGCTACGCCCCGTGAAGGGTGTGTTGCCCATCGTTGCCATGGCTCGCGAGATGGGTCTAAAGCGCATCTTCATGCCCGAGGAGAATGTGTCGGAGGGTGCTGTGGTTGAGGGCGTTGAGACCATCGGCGTAGGCTCACTTATGGAGATTTGCGAGATACTCACGGGTCGTATGCCCTATACCCCCGCTGAACATACATTGAGCGAGGATGAGGTAGCGGCGCAGAGCGAATATGCCGAGGACTTCTCGGATGTCAAGGGTCAGGCCTATGTAAAGCGTGCGCTGGAGATTGCTGCGGCGGGAGGACATAATGTCATCATGGTAGGTGCCCCAGGCTCGGGTAAGACGATGCTTGCGCGCCGCATGCCGAGCATCATGCCGCCCATGACCCTGGAGGAGGCGCTCGAGACAACGAAGGTACACTCCGTGGCGGGTAAGATAGGCGCTCATCGTGGCCTTATCTACACGCGTCCCTTCCGTGCTCCGCACCACCTAACATCACAGGTGGCACTCATAGGCGGTGGTCAGTCGCCACAACCTGGCGAAGTGTCGCTGGCGAATAATGGCGTCTTGTTCCTCGACGAGATGCCCGAGTTTGGTCGCAATGTGCTGGAGGTGTTGCGCCAGCCCCTCGAGGATAGGCATATCACCATCTCGCGTGCAAAGTATTCGGTCGATTACCCCGCGAACTTCACCTTAATAGCCTCTATGAATCCCTGCCCCTGCGGCTACTATAACCACCCCACAAAGGAGTGTACCTGTTCTGCCGCCGCCGTGCACCGCTATATGGCGCATATCTCGGGCCCGCTGATGGACCGTATAGATATACATATCGAGGTTACGCCCGTCTCAATTAGCGAGATGTCGGACACCACACCCGCCGAGTCGAGTGCTACAATCCGTGAGCGCGTCATCAAGGCGCGTGAGGTGCAGTTGCGCAGATTCAAGGGCCTCGACATTCACGCCAATGCCATGATGAGCAGCTCTATGTTGCGTAAGTTTGCACCGCTGGATAGGGCATGCTCGGAACTTTTGGAGCGCGCCATGAGCCACTTGAACCTCTCGGCGCGTGCCTACGACCGCATCATAAAGGTTGCGCGCACCATTGCTGACCTTGAGGGTGCGGAGAATATCGCGCCACAACATATCTCCGAGGCCATAGGCTACCGCTCGCTCGACAGAGAGAACTGGGGTAGATAGCGCACTGATGCTACCTATATATAAAATAGTGGGGTAATTCCGTGGAGGATTGCCCCATTTTTGTATCTGCATTGTGATGGTCATAAAATAACCATATCTTTATACTTGGCATGCAGTGATATTTGCGATATGGTTTTTTGTGGCGCGGTGTTGGATATACCCATGCTTCTGGCTTTTAGGCGCTTTTGCCACCCCCGTCGTAACAGCGAAAAATAACCTATTTTTTAAAAATCATTGCTTTTTATTTTGTGGTTTGAAAAAAAGTGTTTAATTTTATAATCCGTAAAGGCACTTAAGACCCATTTTGCGGTGGAAAAACTACCAATTTAGGGGGCGTGAGCGCCGACCAAAAAACCTAAAAAACCTAAAAAAAACCTAATACTATGAAAAATTATTCAGCAAAAGAGATTAAGAACATCGTTCTTATTGGTGCGCCTGGCGCCGGTAAAACTACCCTTGCAGAGGCAATGGCTTTCGAGGGTAAGGT